>CAKPUX010000040.1 GCA_934193095.1 uncultured Dialister sp.
ACGTAATCAAGGGGCGAGCCACCCCCAGGGCTAACCCTGAACCCTGAACCTTGAACCTTGAACCTTGAACCTTGAATTCATAAAAGGAGATTTCCTATGTCCATTCGTATGATTGCCATCGATCTCGATGGCACGCTTTTGCATGATGATATGACGATTTCTGCGTATTCGCGCGAGGTGATCCAGAAAGCAATGAAAAAGGGCTATCAGATCGTCGTTGCCACCGGACGTATGTGGGATTCGGCAAAATCGAAGGTGGCGCTGCTCCACTTGGGCAATGTCCCCGTTATTTGTTATACGGGCGCATGGATCATGTGGAGCGAGACAGGCGAGCCGATCCTGCAGGACGGACTGCCTGCGGATCTGGCGAGCCGTGTGATGCTGGCGGCGAAGGAGAGGGGCTGGGATGCGACGGCCTTCTGGGACAATCATATTTATATGGAGAAGCCGAATGGCACTGAGGCTAAGTACCAGAAGTATCGCACGCAGAAGCCGCAGTACCTGGGGGAAGCCTTCTATCATCCGCCGATGACGGTGACGCGTGTGGTCTTTGCGGATGCCAGAGAAGAGGAGCGCCGCCGCATCCGTGCTTTTTTGGAGAGCCGTTTCGGAGAGGAAATCACTGTCGTCTACCCTGGCGATGACTTCGTGGATGTGCATAGAAAGGGCATCGATAAGGCTTCCGCGCTCTCCTTCCTGGCAGAGAAAGAAGGCATCCGGCCAGAGGAAATCATGGCCTTCGGCAATACGGAAAACGATGTCCCGATGCTGCGCTACGCAGGCGTGTCCTATGCCGTCGCCAATGCGGATGCGATCGCGAAAGAAGCGGCTGGTCACATCTGCGCTTCCAATGAAGAAGACGGTGTCGCGAAGGTCATTGAGGAGCTGGTAGCTAGTGACTGGTGACTAGTGACTGGTAGCTAGGGATTAGTAGCTAGGGATTAGGGGCTAGGGATTAGGGGCTAGCGACTGGGATACCGCCTTCGGGCATCGGCTTTTATAAAAATTGACGCGAAGCGTCGCTCCGCCTAAGCCTTCCCCTTGAGGGGAAGGCTATTCATACTCAGCGGCGAAGCCGCTACCTTCCCCGTTGAACCCGCTGAATCCATTGAACCCTTTGCGCCCGTTATCCTGCCACCCAAAAAGCTCGTTGAACGAAAGTGTTCAACGAGCTTTTTGATTTCAAACAACCAGCAGCAAAAACGATTCTCAGTCGAGATGGAAGCGATAGCCGGAGCCCCAGACGGTTTCGATGCGTTCATAGGGATGGCCGGCGACATTTTTCAGCTTTTCACGCAGGCGGTTGATATGGACGGTGACAGTCGCGGGTTCACCGATGGGGTCAAAACTCCAGATCTTTTCGAAGAGCTGCTCTTTCGAGAAGACTTCATTCGGATGCTGCACGAGGAAGAAGAGCAAGTCGAATTCTTTGCCGGTGAGCGGTACATCCTTGCCCTTCAGGAAGACCTGGCGCGCTTTCGGACGGATATTGAGGTCGCCGACGTAGATGCCCTGTTCTGCCTGTGGGTGGATGGTGTCCGTCTGGGTGAGACGCTTGTGGGTGGCGAGCTGCGCGCGCAGGTGTGCCATGAGCACAGTGCCGCGGAATGGCTTCACGATGTAGTCATCCGCGCCGAGGCCGAGGCCGCGGACGATGTCAGCGTCTTCCGTGCGGGCGGTGGCGAAAATGATGGGCGCATTCGTGCGCTCTCTCATTTTGCGGCACAGAGAGAATCCATCTTCTCCCGGCAGCATGACGTCCAGGATGATGGCATCGATCTCGACTTCATCCATGATTTTCAAGGCTTCTTTGCCATCGGAAGCCACATAGGGCTGATACCCGGAGCCTTCGAGAAAGTCACGCTCCATGTCAGCGATTTTCGGTTCATCTTCTACAACGAGTACTTTAGTCATTGTGTATTACTCCCTTCTGCCAGTGGGATTTCAAAAATTAACTGCAGGCCATTGCTGTTGACCGCGGAGTAGCGGCCTTTGTGTGCGGTGATGATTTCGGCTACGATGGCAAGTCCCAGCCCGCTGCCATTGCTGGTCTTGCTGCGTGCTTCGTCCGTGCGGTAGAAGGCTTCGAAAATGTGAGGCAGCTTCTCCTTCGGGACGCCCGGGCCGTCATCGGTGTACATAAATTCGGCATATTTTCCTTTTGCATGAAGGGAAATATGTACCTCGGAGATATCCTTATCTCTATATTTTATCGTATTTGTCAGCAAATTGAAAATGATTCTTTGAAATTCTTTTTCATCCACCATCGCGATGAGCGTGTCATCCATGTCATAGGTCACATGCACCTTTCGTGAGTCGAGGTAGTCCTTGTCTTCGGTGATGAAGCTGCGGATGGCCCTGCTGAAATGGATGGGCTGCGGGTGACAGATGATGCGGCTCGTGGAGAGCTTATTATACAGTGAGAGCTCTTCGATGAGGCGCGAGAGATCATCCGCGCAGGAGGCGATCGAGTTCAGGTACTGCATCTGCTTTTCCTTCGTCCGTCCGAGTCCGAGCTGCAGTGCTTCGGTGTAGCCCATGATGGCTGTGAGCGGGGTGCGAAGGTCATGTGCAATGCCGGAGAAAAGAATTTTGCGGCTCGTATTCGCATGCGCACGTTCGGCGATACTGCTTTTGAGATTCGTCTGCATCGTGCGGAAGGTGTCGCACATCTGCCCGAGCTCGTCATCGCTGTAGTGATCGACGATGACATTGAAATTGCCGTGCTGGATCGCTCGTGCCGCCATCGACAGCTGCTGGAGCGGGATCAGCATTTTATTTCTTGTGATGATGTAGAAATGGTAATTCATCCTCGCGGAGAGCGCGATGATGAGGAGCATGATCGCAGCAAAGGCGCCGTAGACTTCGACCGCGTGATGCGGGTCATTCGCGGCAAAGTAGGTCGCAGAGAAGAGCAGCAGCACCAGGGCGGAGAAGACAGGGACGCAGATGAAGAGAAGGATCTGTGTCATCATCTGCTGCGTCAGCCCGTTCTTCGTCTTCTCGAAAAGAAGGGCGTCTTTGATATTCTTTTCCATACAAACCTCGATGGGGGAGGGGAGGCTGCGAGGCGTGCCGCCTCTTGATTGTGAATGAAATCTCTACTTGAATGAGAAATGAGAAATAGTGGTGCGGCGCATACCATACGGAAGCGCCGCAGAGGTTTGAAACTAGCGGGTTTCTCGTATCGCAAACCTAATCCCTAGCCACTAATCCCTAGCTACCAGTCACCAGTCACTAGTCACTAGTCCCCAGTCACTAGTCCTCAAACACGAGCTCTACAGGACAGTGGTCGCTGCCGTGGATCTCCGGGTGGATAGAGGCGCTTTGGATAGCGGGACGGAGAGCATCGGAGACGATGAAGTAGTCGATTCTCCATCCTATGTTCCGTTCGCGGGATTTGGCGATGTAGCTCCACCAGGAGTAGGCGCCCTTTTCATCCGGATGGAGGAAACGGAAGGAATCGGTGAAGCCTTTGGACAGAAGGACATTCATTTTTCCGCGCTCTTCATCCGTGAAGCCTGCATTTTTATGGTTTGAAGCGGGATTGGCAAGGTCGATGTCTTCATGGGCGACATTGAGGTCACCGCAGAGGATGACAGGCTTTTCTTTCGAGAGCTTTGTCATATAGTCTGCCATCGCATCTTCCCATGTCATGCGGTAGGAAAGGCGCGTGAGGCCGCGCTGGCTGTTCGGCGTGTAGCAGACGATGAGATAGTGGCTGCCGAAGTCGGCGGTGATGATACGCCCCTCCTGGTCATGCTCCTCGATGCCAAGGCCATAGGTGACGGAAAGCGGTTCCCGCTTCGTGAAGAGTGCGGTACCGCTGTAGCCCTTCTTCACGGCACTGTTCCAGTACTGGTGGTAGCCGGGAAGCACCATCTCGATCTGGTGCGGCTGCAGCTTCGTCTCCTGCAGGCACACGCAGTCCGCATCGAGTGCTGTGAAAGCGTCCATGAAGCCTTTCTTCATGCAGGCACGGAGGCCATTCACGTTCCAGGAAATATATTTCAGTGTTCCCATAGTCGTCTCCTTTGTGGGAATGATAAAAATTTTATAACACTACTTTCATTATACACTATCGGGCAATGGGAAGAGGGTTTAGGGTTAGCCTGTGGGGCAGGGGCGCTCATGGATTGCGAATGAAAGCTTTGCTCGAATGAGAAATTAGAAATTTGTAGCTAGGGATTAGTAGCTAGGGATTAGGAGCCTCGAGTGACTGGTGACTAGTGACTGAAATGCCACCTTCGGGCATCGTCACCATCTATACTCCGCGGCGCTTTTTTATGCGCCGCACCACCCCCGCCCTACCCGCTGAACCTGTTGAACCCGCTGAACCTCTTTTGCACGGAATCAAAGGGCAGCACGCCCCACGGGCTAACCCTGAACCCTTACCCCCTTTTTATGCTATAATGAAGTCAATGCCATAGGGGCAGCTGTAGCAAGCAAAGTATGGAAGGACGGAATCTTATGAAAAAAATTGTTGTGACTGTTATCGGTGCTGACCGTGTCGGCATCGTCGCCGGTGTAGCGAAACAGCTGGCGGAAGAGAACGTGAATATTCTTGATATTTCCCAGACCATCGTGGATGGGATCTTCGATATGATCCTGATGTGCGACATGGAGAGTGCCACGCACTCCCTGAAGGAAATCCAGGATAACATGGGGAAACAGGGCGAAGCACTGGGGGTAGAGATCCGTGTCCAGCTCGCTGACATTTTCTATGCTATGCACCGCATCTGAAAGGAGACACCATGCTTGATATAGAAGACATTCTGGCGACGGAGCGCATGTTTGACCAGAACAAGCTCGATGTGCGTACCGTCACCATGGGGATTTCTCTCCTTTCCTGCGTATCGGATGATGAGAAGACCCTTTGCGATAAGATCTATGATACCATCTGCAAAAAGGCAGAGCATCTGACGGAAGTCACCCATGACATTTCCAGAGAATACGGTGTGCCGATCATCAACCGCCGCATCTCGGTGACACCGATTTCTCTCGTGGCAGGCGGGCTCACGACGTCTAGCTATGTGCCGATCGCAGAGACACTGCAGCGTGCAGCAGATGCTGTCGGCGTCGATATCTTAGGCGGTTTCTCCGCGCTCGTCGACCGCGGTATGAGTGCTTCGGACAAGAAGCTCATTGACTCCATTCCGGAGGCGCTTGCAGCGACGAAGAGCATCTGCAGCTCGGTTGCCATCGGTTCGACCAAGGCGGGCATCAACATGGATGCGGTGAAGCGCATGGGTGAGGTCGTGAAGGAAACGGCAGAGCTCACGAAGGATCAGGATGCCTACGGATGCACGAAACTTGTCGAATTCTGCAATGCAGTCGAAGACAACCCTTTCATGGCCGGCGCTTTCCATGGCGTGACGCAGGGGGATACCGCGATCCATGTCGGTGTCTCCGGTCCGGGCGTCGTGAAGCGTGCGCTCGAGGATGTGAAAGGTGCGCCCTTCGAAGTCGTGGCGAAAACGATCAAGAATACGGCATTCATGATCACACGTCTCGGACAGCTCGTCGCAGAAGCTGCGACAGAGCGTCTCCATGCGCCTTTCGGCATCATCGACCTGTCGCTGGCTCCGACCTCGGCCGTCGGCGATAGTGTCGCAGCAGTCCTCGAAGAAATGGGACTGGAAAGCTGCGGCGGTCCCGGCACCACAGCGGCGCTTGCGCTCCTCAATGATGCTGTCAAGAAGGGCGGTCTCATGGCCTCTTCGAGCGTCGGCGGACTTTCCGGTGCCTTCATCCCGGTCAGTGAAGACCTCGGCATGATCGAAGCTGTCCAGAGAGGCAGCCTGTGCTTAGAGAAGCTGGAAGCCATGACCTGTGTCTGCTCTGTCGGCCTCGATATGATCGCCGTCCCAGGGGATACCAGCGCTTCCACCCTCTCTGCGATCCTCGCCGATGAAGCTGCGATCGGCATGATCAATAACAAGACCACTGCCACCCGCCTCATCCCGGTACCGGGCAAGAAGCCGGGCGACATGGTCCAGTTCGGCGGCCTCATGGGCTATGCGCCTGTCATGGGCATCAGCAAGTTCAAGGCAGACGAATTCGTGGCAAGAGGCGGCAAGATCCCCGCGCCCCTCCGCAGCCTGACAAACTAAGAAAAATGGCAATCAAAAAAGCACCGGCGTAAGCGGGTGCTTTTTTGTTGGGTTCGGGGTTAGTCCGTGGGGCGGGGCACCCTTTGATTCCGTTTGAAAGTCTCGCTTGAATGAGAAATGAGAAATTAGAAATGAGAAATGGAGGCGCGGCGCATAAAAATATAGAAGCGCCGAGGAGATTTGAAACTAGCGGTTTTCTCGTATCGCAAACCTAATCCCTAGCTACTAATCCCTAGCCACTAATTTCTAGTCACCAGTCACCAGTCACTAGTCACTAGTCACAAGTTTCCTAAACTTCCACATATACAGCCCCACGCAGATCACCGCGGAGAGGAGGGAGCCCATCGGGGCGGCTAGTCCCATCGGAGACAGTGTATCGGGGAAGAGGAGGATGGCGAGGTATGTGCCGGGGACGCGGACGGTGACGATCGAGATCATGTTGTGCAGGAAGGAGTAGATCGATTTCCCATAGGCAGAGAAATATCCCGAGAAGCAGAAGTGGATGCCGGCGAAGATGCAGTCGATGACATAGGTGCGGAAGTATTCACCGCCAAGGCGCACGACTTCTGGCTCATGGGTGACGAAGAGGGAGATGACCCACTCGGCGTGGAATTCGACGAAGGCGGTACATAGGAGGCCGAAGGCGATGCATATGCCGATACCATAGCGGAGTGCCTGCCGCCCGCGTTCATCGTTCCCGGCACCTGCATTCTGCGCGGTGAAGGCGGCGACGGTCGAGAGCATGGCAGAGGGGACGAGGAAGAGGAAGCTGATGACCTTCTCTACGATGCCGACTGCGGCCGCGACTTCGACGCCGTGGCTGTTCGCGATGGCGGTGATGATGAGGAAGGAAATCTGGATGAGCCCGTCCTGACAGGAGATGGGCAGACCGATGGCAAGGAGTGCCTTCATGCGGAGGGCATCGAAGGAGAAGTCTTTTCTTGTGAGGGAAAGCCCCAGATTTGCGAAACGGAGATAGAGGAGGCAGAGGAGGACGGAGACCGCTTCGGAAAGAATGGTGGCTGCGGCCGCTCCGGCGGCGCCCATCGCCATGGGGCCGATGAAGATATAGTCGAGCAGGAGATTCATGAAACCGGCGAGGGCGACGAAGTACATCGGCGTCCTTGTATCGCCTAGTCCGCGGAAGATGCTGGCAAGGACATTATAGGCGACGATGAAGGGGATGCCTGCAAAGCAGATGAGAAGGTATGCCTTCGTATCCTCAAAGGCTTTGGCGGGAGTTTTCAGCAGGGAAAGAATGGGATCGATGGCAAGGAAGAGGAGTACGGTGCCGATGAGGCTGAAGAGGGCAAAGAGCAGTACCGAGTTTCCGATGCAGCAGGAGGCTTCCTTTTGATTTCCACCGCCCACCGCGCGGCTGATGGAGACGGTCGTCCCCATGGCGAGTCCGACGATGATGACGATCAGCATGTGCATCAGCTGGCTTCCGATGGAGACGGCCGTGATCGGCGCGGCGCCATTGAAGAGCCCCGTGATAAAGAGGTCGGCCATGCCGTAGAAGGTCTGCAGGAAGCAGGCGATGAGGTAAGGGATGGCGAAAGCCATCATCTGAGGGAGCAAAGGCCCTTGCGTAAGATTGATTCTGCTCATAGGATTCTCTTTGGAAATGAATAGCCTGCCATTTCTTACACAGGCTACTGTTTTATGAAGTCAATCATATCACAGGTGAGGGACTTGTGAAATATGGCTTTCGCAGATGGTTTTCTCCTTCATTTGCTTTTTTTCCGTCTCTGCTATAAGATGAAGGACAAATGAGGTGATCGGTATGTACATGACAGCGCAGCGCAAGCGTCTTTTTCAATTCTTCAATGCTCATCCGGATGCTTCCTTTTCCGCCAGAGACATACAGGCTCTGCTGAATCAGGCAGAAACATCTGCGATCAGTCTCAGCGCGGTGTATCGCAATCTGTCTTCTTTGGCAGACGCCGGGCTGATTTTGAAGTCGGCGGCGAGTGATGGGCAGGAGACATTGTATAGGTTCGTCGGGGCGGATGCCTGTCGGGACGAGCTTCATATGACCTGCCTTTCCTGCGGGCAGACGACCCATGTGGATCATGCGACTGCGCTCTCTTTCGCACAGGCCTTAGCGGGGAATGATGCGTTTCAGATGAATCTGGGACAGACCACGATTTACGGGTTATGTAAAAATTGCCAGAATAAATGATTCGCATGGGTTCCCGTGCGTATTCCCGGCGAAAACCATATCTGTAAAAGAAGATTCCGTTTGAGGAATCTTCTTTTAATTTGCGATATTTTCGCAAATCTGTTGACTGCGAAGAGGCTGATGCGTATAATGAAGTCTGAATTTGCGAGAACGTCGCAAATTCGAGTAAAATCTCAATGATACGCAGGGGACAGTGTTTACCGAGTCCCTAATCCCTAATCCCTAATCCCTAATCCCTAATCCCTAGTCCCCAGTCACTAGTCACTAGTCCCTGGTCACATCCAACCCCTGCCTTCCAACGGAAAGGAGCTCTTACTATGAGAAGAACAGGCCGCATTCTGGTGCTGCTTGCAGCCTGCCTGATGGTGGCGGCCGCTTTGGCAGGCTGCATGGCAGAGAAGAAGGAAGAGACGCCTCTCTCCACGGCAAAGAAGATTCGGATCGTCTGCACCAATTTTGCCGGTTATGATTTTGTGAGGCATATTGTAAAGGAGCATGGCGAAGTCACCATGCTGGTGAAACCCGGTACGGATGTCCATAGCTTTTCTCCCTCGCCGAAGGACCTGAAAGCGGTGGCTGACAGTGACCTTCTCATTTGTACGGGCGGTGACTCTGATGAATGGCTAGGGAAGATACTGGATGCGACCGGCAAGAAGCCCGGGAACGTATTTCGGATGATGGATGCCGTGAAGCTGTCAGAAGAAGAGCATCCGGAAGGCATGCAGCCTGAAGAGGAAGCAGAGAAAGAGGCGGGCCCGGAAATGGATGAGCATGTATGGACAGCGCCTGCCAATGCCAGTGAGATCGTCAAAAAATTGAATGCTTCTATTTCCAAGCTGGATGGTGCGCATGCGGAGGAGTATCAGAAGAATACAGAGGCATATACGAAAGAGCTCGCCGATCTGGATCAGAGCTTTCGTGATGTGATCGATCACGCAGATAGAAAAGAGATCATCGTGGGAGATCGCTTCCCCTTCTTGTACTTTGTGAAGGAGTACGGTTTGACATATTATGCGGCGTTCCCGGGATGTGCCAAGGATACGGAAGCCGATCCGAAGACCATTGCCTTTTTGATCGATAAGGTCAAGGCAGATCAGATTCCTGTGATCTTCCATATCGAATTGTCCAATCAGCAGATGAGCCGCTCCATTGCAGAGGCGACAGGAGCCAAAGAGCGGCAGCTCAATTCCATTCATAACGTCACGCAGAAGGATTTTGACGCCGGCGTCACCTATGTGGATCTGATGAGACAGAATGTCAAGACCTTGAAGGAGGCATTGAACTAAATGAGCGTATTGGATTGTCGGGATCTTTCTTTTGCATATGAAGGAAGGCCGGTGCTGTCGCATGTGAATTTTTCTTTAGAAAAAGGGAGCTATCTGGGCATCATCGGTGAAAATGGCTCCGGTAAAAGTACTCTCATCAAAGGGATCCTGGGACTCAAAAAACAGGCGTCAGGTGAGATCCGTCTTCATTTGCCGGACGCGCAGAAGGGGATGGGCTACCTGCCGCAGCAGCAGACCCTGAAAAAGGATTTTCCGGCCAGTGTGTGGGAGGTCGTATTGTCCGGCAGGCTGAGCCGGCTTTCCTTTCCTTATCGATACAGAAAAGTAGATAGGGACTGCGCAGAGCATATGCTGCAGTTTCTATCCCTTTCCTCTTTGAAGAATCATGCATTCCGCGAATTGTCAGGAGGGCAGCAGCAGAGAGTGCTTCTGGCGCGGGCACTGGCGGCGGGCAGTCAGGTGCTGGTACTGGATGAACCGGTGACCGGGCTGGATCCTCGCATCACGGAAGAGATGTATGCCATGCTGGAACGTTGCATTCACGAGTTGGGACTGACCATCATGATGGTATCCCACGATCTGCCCCGTGTATTTCATGAGGTTCATCAGGTTTTGTATCTGGCGAAAGGGAAGCAGATGTTTTTCGGTCAGACGGAGGACTTTCTCAAAGCGCATCCCGAAGTCATACGGCAAGGAGGGATACTGTGATGTCTCTTATTCTGGAATTGCTGCAGTATCCCTTCATGGTGCGTGCGCTGGTGGTGGGCATCTTGATCTCGATCTGTGCTTCGCTTTTGGGGACCAGCCTGGTCCTCAAACGGTACTCCATGATCGGTGACAGCTTGTCCCATGTGGGCTTTGCGGCATTGGCGGTATCTTATGCTTTTTATCTGGATCCGTTGGTGATCTCCATCCCTGTCACGATGGCAGCGGCTTTTCTTCTTTTGGAATTGAAGGAAAGCATGCGCATCAAAGGGGACGCGGCGACGGCGCTTCTTTGCAGCAGTGCTTTGGCCGTGGGGGTTCTTGCCATTTCTCTCACCAGAGGGATGAATACGGATGTGTCCAATTACATGTTTGGCAGCATCCTGGCGATGAGCAGCGCAGATGTATGGCTCAGCTTGACAGCGGGCAGCATCATCATCCTCCTGTACATTCTCTTTTATCATCCCTTGTTTGCTGTGACTTTTGATGAATCCTTTGCCACCGCTTCCGGGGTGCGGAGCCATTTCTATCATCTGGTCCTGGCGCTCATGACGGCAGTCACGATCGTGCTCGGCATGCGTATGATGGGTGCGCTTCTGATTTCCAGCTTGATCGTATTTCCTGCCATCACGGCGATGCAGATCTGTCATCGCTTTCTTACGACGATCCTCTTGTCTACGGCATTGGGGATTTTCTGCTTCCTCATCGGTATGACCTTTTCTTATGCGGCATCCATTCCTACGGGGCCATGCATCGTCTTGACCCACCTGCTGCTGCTCTTGGCGCTTGTCGGATGGCGGAAATGGAGAGAGGGAAGGCCCTGCAGGTGACCTGCTTTTCTGGGATGCGCCCCTTCCGCTCACGGGTTCACCGCGATCGGAAGGGGCGCATCATTTCTCGTGGTGCCGATGAGGCACGATGGTTTGGTCAAAAGGGACGGCTGCCGGATCGGCAGCTTTTTTCTTTTGAAATACGTGTAGTAAAAAGTCTCGTATATATGATAAAATAATATAGTTATTTTCTTGTGTCAGCGAATATTTTATAAGGGTCATCAGAATGAAACAGACAGATACAAAATCATCCAAAGACATAAAGCAGACAGATAGTCCTGGCCACTGGAAGATCTGGTGGGCGATCGCGACCTTGGTGCCTTTTGGCTTTTCCTTTTTTCTTTCCTGGTATTTCGGCGCGCCGGGCGGATTTGAGCTTTCTTCGCAGGTGAAGGTCTTCCTGCTCTTCCTGCAGGTCGGTTTTGTGACGGCCTATTTTATCCGGCACCACCTGACGCGGGCTGCCGTGCATCTGTGGATCACGATCGGCTTTTTGTGGCTGCTCTCACTCATCGTGCCGTACCTTTCGACGCAGACGGACGTGGTGCTCGACATGTCGGATATGTCAGGTGAGCTCTCTGCGCCGCTCTATCTGTTCATCTCCTGCCTCTCTGCGGCATGGATCCTGCCGGGGAAATGGCGCATGATCGCACGCATCGCGTGCGTCGTCCTGATGCTCCTTTATGTGGGCATCCAGTTCACGTATGTGGGCTACTACTTCATCACGCATTCTCTGATCTCCATCAATATGCTGCTGGCGCTCGCGCAGACGAATCTTGCCGAGACGAAGGAGTATATCGATGTGAATATCCCGTATGCCGAGCTTATCCTGGGGACGCTTGCGATCCTTATCCTCGCGTGGCTCATCTTCCACAGCAGCCGTTTCTCCTTCAATGGCCGCCTTCCCGTATCCAGAAAGGCGTGGTGGGCGATGGCGCTGCTCTTCCTTGTGAATGTCGGTCTCTGCTGTCTGTCCATCGGGGCGACGCGACTTGCGCATGTGTATTATGAGACTTACGAGACGCTTTCCAGCTTCTCCGATTTCCAGACGATGGTGGAGAAGCGCCGCCACATGTCGATCAAGGATCGCGTCCTTGCCGCGCAGCTCAAAGCGGCGCCGGACGGTGTCTACGTCCTCATCATCGGCGAGTCTCTGACGCGCGATCACATGGGTGTCTATGGCTATCACAGAAATACCACGCCTTTCCAGACAGAGGCTGCCGCAGACTCTCACTATACCTTCTTCAATCATGCCTATTCCTGCTACACACAGACCGTTCAGGTCCTGACAGAAGCCCTGACGGAGAAGAACCAGTACAATGATATGGAGCTGGTCGATGCCTACTCCATCATTGACATGGCAAGGCAGGCCGGTTTCCATACCACATGGATCTCAAACCAGTCCCGCTATGGTGTCTGGGATACGCCGATCGGTGCGATCGGAAGCGCCTGTGATGATCAGTACTGGATCAACCAGTATGTCGGCACAGATGTCGTGACGAAGGACTTCGATACCGCCCTCATCCCCTATCTGCGGAAGGTCGATCCGAAGAACCGCCGCCAGCTCGTCGTCGTCCACCTCATGGGCAGCCACGTCAGCTACTGGGACCGCTACCCGTCCGAGTTCTATCACTGGCCGGAGAGCATGGGAAAGGCACGCTCGACGGCTGACGTCATGAATGATGAGTATGACAACTCCGTCCTCTTCAATGACTACGTTGTCGAAAGCATCATGAACGAAGCCGTGAACTACATGAAAGCGGACAGCGTCCTCTACTTCTCCGACCATGGGGAACAGGTCACTGAGCGTCCAGGGCATAATGCAGACCAGTTCGACTACACGATGGTACACATTCCCTTCTGGATCTACACCTCGGATGACTACCAGAGGAGCCACCCGCGCACCATGAAGACCATGTGGGAAAGAAGAAATATGCCATTCACCAATGACATGCTCTACGATACCTTCATGGGTCTCATGGGACTCACGGCGACTCGCTACGATGAAAAGTCCGACATTCTTTCCCCTGACTTTGATAAAGATGTGACGACGCTCATGACCATGTACGGCAATGTCATGGTCAGAAACGATACCGAGCAGCTCGGAAGCAGCAAGGAAGCAGAGGACGAGCGCTGGAACAATGATATCCATCGCCGCCGCCTCTTCGCTCCGTCTTTCGATTGGAGCCGGTATCAGCCCGTTAAGATCGCGGGAGAAGAGATCCCCGATGTACCGAATGCGGGAGCAGGGCAGTAGAAATAGGTTTTGAGGGTTCGCCCTTTGATTCCGCTTGAAAGCTTCACTTGAATGAGAAATTAGAAATGAGAAATGCGAAATGGTGGTGCGGCGCAAAAAATAATGAAACGCCGCAGAATATAAATAGGGCGATGCCCGCTGGAGATGCCAGACGTCAGATGTCTAATGTCTCCCAGTCTTTTAGTCTAATCTCCAGTCACCAGTCACCAGTCACTCCTAATCCCTAATCCCTAGTCACTTTACTTTAACTTTACTTTATCCCCGAAAGGAGTCTCCCATGCGTCTCAGACGTAAACCCTGGATCGAAGAAGCCATCAAAAATTACACCTCCATCCTCTTTTTGGAGGAACCGACCGATATGAAAGGCAAGTGGGAGACACAGTTTCCCCGCCCGGAGCAGCCGCTCCATGTAGAATTCGGCACCGGCAAAGGCCAGTTCATTTCCGGCATGGCCGCGCTCCATCCTGATGTGAACTACATCGGCATGGAGGTGCAGGAAGGCGTCATCTACTATGCCGCACAGAAGACCGCGGAGAAGGATCCGCCGGTAGACAATGTCCGTCTCATCTTAGGTGATGTGAGCGAGATCCTGAATATTTTTGACGAAGGCGAAGTCGATGTGATCTACCTCAACTTCAGCGACCCCTGGCCGAAGAAGCGCCATGCCAAGCGCCGCCTCACCTATCGTGATTTCCTGAAACGCTACGCCGTCATTTTAAAAGAGGGCGGTGAGATCCGCTTCAAGACGGATAACAAGGATCTTTTTGATTTCTCCGTCGAAGAATTTGAGGCCATGGGCTGGCAGCTTTCGGACGTGACCTATGATCTTCATGCCGCTCCCGTCCCCGGGGATGTGGAGACAGAATATGAAGAGAAGTTTTCCAGAAAGGGGAACCTCATATGTCGTCTCGTAGCGAGACGTCCCTGAAGGATACGAAGTATGTGCCCGAGTGTCTGAAATGGATGCTCATCGCGGCCGCCATACTGATCGCCATCGGGGCGATGAATGTCTATAATGCCACCTACTATATGAATATGGCGGCAGGCGATGGACCGTATACCCACTTTTTGAAGCATGTCGGGGTCTTGGCGCTCAGTCTGGCCATCGGCGTCGTCGTGGCTTGGCTGCCGAAGGGCTTCATCCGCGGTGGGGCTGTCATATGGGTCGGATTCACCTTGGTGCTGCTCCTCCTCGTTGTTGTAGCCGGGCATCGGGCGAATGGCGCGACGCGCTGGATCATGCTCGCGGGCTTCTCTCTCCAGCCGTCTGAAGTCGCGAAAGTGACCGGCCTGATCTGGGCGGCATCCTTTCTGGCCAAGCGCATACGGAAAGGAGAGGAAATCACGCTTATCAAGCGATTTTTCCGTCCCCTCTGCCATATTCGTGACAGGAAGAAAAAGGAGAATACCTTCCGCTCCATGATTTGGTACTTTCTGCCGCTCTATGGGCCGCTCGTGATGGCACTTTTCGTCCTGAAACAGCCGGACATGGGGACAGCGGGGATGATCGTGCTCTTTCCGCTGCTCCTCTATGTTTTGGCAGGGCTTCCGCTTTTCGAGCTCTTCTTAGGCGTGGGTGTCGCTGTATTCACTTTTGTCCTTCTCGTCATTGCAGAGCCCTATCGCATGAATCGTGTGATCGTGCTGTGGGATCCTTTCATGTATGCAAGAAATCTCGGCTATCAGACGGTGCAGAGCCTCATCGCGGTCGGCTCCGGCGGTTTCTTCGGACAGAGCATCGGCGAAGGCATGTCGAAATTTCTCTACCTGCCCGAGCAGTACACCGACTTTGCCTATGCCGTTTTCAGTCAGGAATTTGGCTTTATAGGCTCTGTTTTCGTCCTTCTTCTTTACCTCGTTTTTCTTCTTGCGGGATTCTCCGCAGCCAGAAAGCTGAAGGAGACCTATGCGGCTCTTCTCGTCTACGGACTCACCATGCTGATCTCCGTGCAGGGCATCGTCAATATCGCGATGGTCATCGGCTGCTTTCCGGTCACCGGCATCCCGCTGCCCTTCATCTCTTATGGCGGGTCCTCGCTCCTCATGAATATCATCTCTGTCGCACTCATCTACGGCACCACGGTGCAGAGCCTTCGTGAGACAGATCTGGAGGAGCGAAAGCGCCGGATCGCACAGATGGAAGGGCGCGGGTGAGGAACTGCTGACCGGAGATCTCCCGGAAGAGGCTTCCTTAAGCGCTGCACCGCATACCATTTCGAGAGCTTCCCGGAGGCTGGCATGAAGTATAATGAAAATGACACGCTCGATGTGCTGACCCGGCGTCTTTCCTTGGCCGCTGCCGAGGGAAAAGGGATCTGTTTTCTTCCTGTGGGCTCCGTGAAGGGGGAGGAAGCGGCAGCTCTATGCCGGGCGGTGGAGGAGATCCGAATGAGAACCGTGAAGCCTCTTACGATCCTTGCACTGACCATGGACATGGTCGCCATGGGGCGTATGGCACTTGCCATCAGGGCTTGCGGCTTCGAAGGCGCGGCGATCTGTAAGCAGGATGGGATGCGCTTTCTTGCGACCGTGCATGGCGGGAAGCTTTCCGCGGAGCGGCTTTCCCCGTCTGACCTTGCATTTCCCGAAGAGAACGAATGGACACCCTACCATGAGATGGCTTTTTATCTGGGAATTACGCTCTATGCGGCGGGGGTGGAAGAGGCGCTCCTTCCCGCGATGGACCACGCAAGACACATGGCGAAAGAGCTTTTGAAGGACAAAACGGTTTGATTTTATGGGATAATGAATGAAAATAAAGAGCAAGCAAAAGCCATGAGAAACGGCGATTCTCATGGCTTTTTGCTTGTTTACATTCCATTTACAAACTTTACTGTACGATGATAGATGGATTCCCGCTTTTTTTATATAATTTATTTATAAACAGGACTCATTTCGCAAGGGGTTCGTATGTCTATCAAGGGAAACACTGATTGCAGCGCAAGACGATGGAGTCCGTGTTTCCTGAGGAGGAGCACGAAATGAATGAAACAGTCAAGATCTGCTTTGGCCTGATCGGCGGCCTGGCACTTTTCCTGTACGGCATGAATACGATGAGTGATGCCCTGCAGAAAACTGCCGGGGAGCGCATGAAAAAGATCCTCAGCTTTTTGACAAAGAATCCGATCATGGGGGCGCTCGCCGGAGCGCTGGTGACGGCAGTCCTGCAGAGCAGCTCGGCGACCACCGTCATGGCGATCGGCTTCGTCAGTGCCGGACTGATGACACTGCCGCAGGCGATCTCCGTCATCTTCGGTGCGAACATCGGGACCACGATGACAGCACAGCTCCTGGCATTCAAGCTCAGCGACTACATTTATCCCATCATTTTCATCGGCTTCATGCTGCAGTTTGTCGGCAAGACAGAGAAGCTGAAGAATATCGGCATGGTCATCTTCTCTTTCGGACTGCTCTTTGAAGGGATCGAGATCATGGGACATGTGATGAAGCCGCTCGCAGGCAGCAGCGTCTTTGTCGACCTGATGGCAGAAGTCTCTTCGACACCGGTCTTGGGCGTACTTCTCGGCGGCGTGATGACGCTGGTGGTACAGAGCAGCTCGGCTACGATCGCCGTGCTGCAGAATTTTGCGGCCCAGCCGGCAGCGGATGGCGTCAGCAGTGTCATCGGCCTTACCGGTGCGATCCCGATCCTTCTGGGAGATAACATCGGTACGACGATCACAGCCATTTTGGCATCGATCGGGCAGACGAAAAATGCGCAGCGCACCGCGATCGCGCACAGCATTTTCAATATCAGCGGCAGTCTGGTCTGCCTGTGCATCATTCCGCTCTTTGCGCAGTTCGTGCAGTACATCTCGCCGAGCGGCCGTGAGATCGATGTCATTTCCCGTCAGATCGCCAATGCGCACACGACATTCAATGTCGTATGTACGCTGGCATGGCTGCCATTCATCCCTGTCATGGTCAAGATCGTGAAGGCCATCATCCGCGGGGAAGACAAGAACCTCAAGGCCGCCTATGAGCCGCAATATCTGGATAACAATCTGCTCGATAAGCCGGCCGCTGCCATGTACCTTGTCTCTTTGGAGCTTGAGCGCCTGGTCGGACTGGCTGACCGGACACTGAACCGGCTGAAGCTCGTCCTTGACAGCCAGCGAACCGCCAAGGACTATGAGGCCTTTCAAGAGGATTTGATGATCCTGGAACAGCTGCAGGGACGAGTCACCGAGTACATCACCAAGCTGCTTTCCGGCGGCTATCTGACCGAGCAGCAGTCGGAGGAAACGGCGAGGCTTCTCTTCGTCACGAATAATATCCAGCGCATGGGAGAGCGATGCAGGGATATGGATGAGATCTGCCGGCAGGTGGTCGCGCAGAACAGTGTGTTCTCCTCGGCAGCCAATGAAGAAATCGTGAAGTGCATCACACTTGCCCAGTCGCTTCTCTCGCGCTCTGTCGAAGCCGTGAAAACAGGCTCCAAAGAGATGGTGAATGATATATTCAGGGACACGGATCAGATGCGCCGCTCGGAGAGACGCTGCAATAAGGCACATCTGAAGCGTGTGAAAGCAGGCGAGTGCCATGCCCATATGACACCATACTTCTCCGACCTTCTCTACAACCTGAGCCGTATCGCGGACAACTGCGTCAGCATCGCAGAAGAAGCAGACACCGGTGCAGGATTTGCAGAGCTTCACAAAAATGCGAAGAAAATGGGATTCGTAGAGGGCAGATGAGAGTCATGAAAAGGGATACATCTGCCGGAGCTTACCGCATCTGTTTTCCGGCGAAGGGCAATAAAAAAGGCGATGTGAAATAACGATCATCTCATTTTCGCGTTCCATCTGCCGCGGGGGACTTGCAGCTCTCATAGGAGTGACCGGGAACCCTTATCCCAGCTGTCTTTCATGCCATAGTCACCCTATCCGCCCCTGCGGGCATCTTCCTCTAGAGGGGTAATGCTATTAAGTTAAGGAAATCGTTAGCTACGTAACGTCTTGCTTCCCCCTTCGGGGGAAGTGCCGAAGGC
>CAKPUX010000041.1 GCA_934193095.1 uncultured Dialister sp.
ACCCTAATGATAGCAGAAATCCGTTTTCGTTCACAGTGGTGCCGCAAGGCGTGATGGTTTGGGGAAGGGGGACTGCGTCAGCGGTGGATAGGGTGCTTTCGTAAGCGACGCACTTGAGACGCTTTTACCCGCTCTCTTTCATGCCGCCAGTGCCCTATCCGCCCCTTCGGGGCACCTTCCCCTCGAGGGGAAGGCTGACGATACGGGAATACCGTCATCTAACATGCGGCGAAGCCGCCACCCGAACCCGTAGGGATAAGTAGCTAGGGATTAGGGATTGGGGATTAGACTGAGAGACTAGGAGACATCAGACACCTGACTTCTATCCTCCAGCCTTCGGGCATCGCCCTTTATAAAAATCGACGCGAAGCGCCGCACCTGAACCCTTTGAACCCGTTGAACCTTCTGAACCCGTTGAACCTTGAACCCGCCAACAAAAAAGCGAACCCCTTTCGAGGTTCGCTTTTTTCATACTGCTGTTCGTTTATTTTTCATCTCTATGCTTGATGGCTGCTTCGATGAGGCCGCGGAAGAGCGGGTGCGGACGGTTCGGGCGGCTCTTGAATTCCGGATGAGCCTGGGTGGCTTCGAAGTACGGATGATCCTTGAGCTCGATCGTTTCGACGAGGCGTCCGTCCGGGCTGGTGCCGCAGATGACGAGGCCTGCTTTTTCAAGCTCCGGACGAAGGGCATTGGAGACTTCGTATCTATGGCGATGACGTTCGTAGACGATCTCCTGACCGCCGTAGAGTTCTCTGGCTTTGCTGCCTTCCTTGAGCTTGCACGGATAGATGCCAAGGCGCATGGTGCCGCCTTTTTCGGTGACGTCTTCCTGGTCTGGCATGAGATCGATAACAGGGTACTGGGTGTCCGGGATGAATTCGGAGGAGTTTGCGCCGGTCATGCCGCATACATTTCTAGCAAATTCAATGACGGCGCACTGCATACCGAGGCAGAGGCCGAGGAACGGGATCTTATTGACACGCGCATACTTGATGGTGTCGATCTTGCCTTCGACGCCGCGATAGCCGAAGCCGCCGGGGACGACGATGCCGTCGATGCCCTGGAAGACTTCGCGAAGATCCGGTTTCTCTTCTTCGAGGACTTCGGAATTGATCCAGTGGACTTTGACTTTGTTGCCGAAGGCGTAGCCGGCGTGAGACAGGGATTCGACGACGGAAAGGTAGGCGTCATGGAGTTCGACATATTTCCCGACGAGGGCGATGTTAACCTCTTTTTCGGAGGAAACAATGCGGTTCACCATGGCTTTCCAGTCTTCCATGTCGCACTTGGTGTCTTCCATACCAAGTTTCTGGAGGACGATGTGGTCAAGGCCTTCTTCCTGCAGAAGGAGCGGTACTTCATAGATGCTCTTAGCGGTGAGGTTATTGATGACGGCTTCCGGCTCTACGTCGCAGAACATACCGATCTTTCTCTTCATCTCCGGAGAGAGTGCCTTCACGGTACGGCAGACGATGACATCCGGCTGGATGCCGATGGAGCGCAGCTCCTTGACGGAGTGCTGGGTCGGCTTTGTCTTGAGTTCGTCAGCGGCTTCGATGTATGGTACGAGTGTGACGTGAATATAGATGACGTCATTTCGATTCGGTACGTCTTTCTTGACCTGACGGATGGCTTCGAGGAATGGCAGGGACTCGATATCTCCGACGGTGCCGCCGATCTCCGTGATGACGATGTCTGCATTGTCATTTCTGCCGACACGGAGCACGCGGTCTTTGATCTCGTTCGTGATATGCGGGATGACCTGAATGGTGGAGCCTAAGTATTCGCCCTTTCTTTCTTTGTTGATGACAGCCTGATAGACCTTGCCTGTGGTGACATTGGATGCCTTGGACAGATTTTCATCGATGAATCTTTCGTAATGACCGAGATCCAGATCGGTTTCCGCGCCGTCATCGGTGACGAAGACCTCGCCGTGCTGGTACGGGCTCATGGTGCCCGGGTCGATATTGATGTAAGGGTCGAATTTCTGAATGGTGACTTTGTAGCCTCTGTTCTTCAGCAGTCTGCCCAGGGATGCAGCGGTGATGCCTTTGCCCAGGGATGAAACGACGCCGCCTGTTACGAAGATGTATTTTGTCATGGGACCTCCTTTGAGATAGGGTGGAACGGGAAGAGTGACTTGTGACTAGTAGCTAGGGACTAGTGATTAGTAAGACAGGTTAAACAGGTTCTAAAGGTTCTAAAGGTTCAGCGGAAAAGGTGCCAACCTCCGCCCCTTCGGGGCACCTCCTTCCAGAGGAAGGAGGGAGCCAGCTCCCGTTGAACCTTTTGAACCTGATGAACCCTTTTAACCTATTTCCCTTACATTTTTTCCGGAGCGGTAATGCCTAAGATGGTGAGGGCGTGGACCAGGACGTACTGGACAGCGGTGATGAGCCCGAGGCGCGCCTGCGTGACTTCGCTGTCTACACCAAGGATACGGCATTCTCTATAGAAATGATGGAAGAGGGCTGCCAGCTCGTACGCATATTTGGCGATACGCTGCGGAGCTCTTTCTTTCGCGGCTCCATCAATGAGCTGATGATAGTTTTCCATCTTTTTGATCAGATCCATTTCACATTCTTCTTTGAGGCAGGTGAAATCGACGCCGGTGAACTGGGGATCCCAGGTGACCTTGGCTTCCTTCGCCTGACGGAAGAGGCTGTGAATGCGGGCATTCGCATACTGGATGTAATAGACCGGGTTATCGCTGGACTGTTTCTTGGCCAGGTCGATATCGAAGTCCATCTGGGAGTCCAGTGTGCGGGCGCAGAAGAAATAGCGTGCTGCATCGGTGCCGACTTCTTCCATCAGCTCGCGCAGCGATACGGCCTGTCCGGTACGCTTGGACATTTTGACCGGCTGTCCATCGCGGAGAAGTGTCACCATCTGGAGCAGCATGATCTCGAAATCATCCGGGTTGTAGCCCAAAAATTTCATGGCTGTCTTCAGACGGATGATGTAGCCATGGTGATCCGCTCCCCAGATATCAATGAGCTTGTTGTAGCCGCGGCGGATCTTATTCCCTACATAGGCGATATCGGAGCAGAAATAGGTCGGCACGCCATTCGTGCGGATGACCACGCGGTCCTTGTCATCGCCGTTCTTTGTGGTGCGGAGCCAAAGAGCGCCGTCCTTCTCGTACATATTGTCTTCGTCCTTCAGGACTTTGAGCGCTTCATTCACCTGATCCGGATAGAGAGATCTTTCGGAGAACCAGTTGTCGAAGTCGACGTGGAATTCCTGCAGATCCTTCTTGAGGTCTGCGAGCTTTTCCTGAAGGCCGAGCTCTTTGAAGATCTCCAGACGTTCTTTCTCATCCATATCGAGGTACTTCTTGCCATCCTTGGCAAGGATATTCTTCGCTGTATCGATGATATCCTGTCCATGGTAGCCGTCTTCCGGGATCTCAGCATCCAGACCGCAGAGCTGGAGATAGCGTGCATTGATGGATTCCGCCAGATGATCGATCTGGTTGCCGGCATCATTCACATAGTATTCCGACAGTACATCATAGCCGGCCGCGCGCAGCAGATTTACCATCGCTGAGCCATAGGCAGCGCCTCTGGCGTGTCCGATGTGGAGAAGGCCGGTCGGATTTGCCGAGACATACTCGACAAGGATGCGGTCTTTTTTATTTTTCGGCAGATCCCCGTAGGAAGGGCCAGCCTTCAGGATCTGCTTCAGCTCGCTGTACACCGTATCTGCGGCAAGGTAGAAATTGATGAAGCCGGCACCCGCGATCTCCGTCCGAGTGACCAGCGGTGTGTCCAGATGCTTCACGATGGATTCTGCGATCATGCGCGGTGCTTTGTGCGCTGTTCTCGCCCACTGCATAGCCGCATTGGTGGAATAATCACCAAATTCCTTGGATTTCGGCACTTCCAGACGCTGTACAGCCGCGTAATCGCCCTCCGGCAGTTCACCGGCAGCGATGGCTGCCTCTTTCGCTTTCTCAATGATTTCTTTCAGTTCTTCTCTGACTTCCATGAATCCTCCGGATCCTCCCGAACTTCTACAATAATTTCATTCAAATGGTTAAACAGGCCTTTCAGCTCCACATCATAAGAAAGGCGCATACGTCCCTTCCCCGCCTCGATCGAGTCTTCGATCTCGCGCGTCACGACGTAGATATCCATCGTGCCCATCGGGGTCTCGTACAGGGAGTGGTTCTTCTCTCCGATGCGGTAGACCTGCTCCTGCAGGAAGCTGCCGTCTCGGATGAGGCGCACGTGGTCTTTGTGGATCTCCAGCGTGGTCGTCGTCCCTTCCATACCGGCCAGCTTGGTCTCCTCATAGGAAACGTACTTCATGCCGTCCTTCTCGCCATAGATGCCCGGCGTTTCCAGGGTGATTTTCTCATCCTTTCCCGCCTCATTCCGCTGCAGAGAAGTGACATTGATGATGACCTTTTTTTCCAAGACTGACCGCCCCCTTGTTCTATTTATAATCCTATTTATTATATCATAGAAAGCCGCCTTTTCTAAGAGCTTCTACGAATTTCCATGACTACTTATTGTAGCGTAGTTTTGGGCGGCGGTCAAGGAGGGAGGGTTCGGGGTTCAGGGTTGTGGTGGCGGCTTCGCCGCAAGTATAAATAGGGCAATGCCCTAAGATGGTGGGTGATGCGGTATCCTAGCATCGTCATTCCGAGCGAGGCGAGAAATCTTTGTCATTCGCAGTCAGGCGGTCGATATCAGGGAATCCAAAACGAGAAATCTGCTTATCCGCAGACCTTCGGGCATCGCCATTATTTATACTCTGCGGCGCTTCTATATTCTGATGCGCCGCACCGCCATTTCGCATTTCTCATTTCTAATTTCTCATTCAAGCAAAGCTTTCATTCCCAGTCAAGGGGGCAGCACGCCCCACAGGCTAGCCCTGAACCCTGAACCCTTCCCCTCAATACAAAATCCCGCCGGAGTGACTCCGACGGGATCTTTCCCCCATTATACTTCTGCCTTTTTCCCGATGCGGCGTTCCTTATACGCCGCGAGTCTGGCATCGCGGATCTCGAGATGTCCGAAGTATTTCTTCGTCTCAGAAACGATGACGCCCGAAAGCCCGAGAAGGGCGATGAGGTTTGGAATGGCCATGAGGCCGTTTACGATATCAGCCAGCGCCCAGATGGCTTCCAGTTTCAGGAAGACTGCGGAAGCCAGCACGGCGATGTAGCACACGCGGTACACAGGGATGGTCTTCGTGCCGAAGAGGTATTCCCAGCAGCGTTCCCCATAGTAGTTCCATCCGATGATGGTGGTGAAAGCAAAGAGCGTTAAGGAGATCGTCAGAAGGAAGGGAGCAAAAGCGCCGTAGGTGGTCGCAAAAGCTGCCTGCGTGAGTTCCGCACCATTGAGTTCCCCCAGCCACTGGCCGGACACGATGATGGTGAGACCGGTCATGGTGCAGATGATGATGGTATCGATGAAGGTGCCCGTCATGGAAATCAGCCCCTGCTCGGCTGGCCACTTGGTCTTTGCGGCAGCCGCTACGATCGGCGCAGAGCCGAGACCGGATTCATTCGAGTACAGGCCGCGGGCGATACCGCTTCGAAGGACGAGCATGACGCCGGCGCCAGCGAAGCCGCCGGCCGCTGCGGTGCCATTGAAAGCCCCATCGATGACAAGAGCGATCGCATGCGGCAGTTCACCCGCATTGCAGGCGAGGAAAATTACAGTGATGATGAAATAAACGACTGCCATCGCAGGGACGATCTTGGAGGCTGTCTTGGAGATCGATTTCAAGCCGCCAAAGGTGATGATCGCGACAAGGACCGTGATGACGGCGCAGGTGATGTAGGTAGAAATCCCGAACCCTGCCTGCACGGAAGCCGTGATCGCATTCATCTGCGTGGTAGTACCACTGCCGAGCATGGCTGTCATGATGCCGAAGATAGAGAAAGCGACAGCGAGAGGTTTCCATTTCTTGCCAAGCCCCATTTCGATGTAGTACATCGGGCCGCCAGAAATATTGCCCTGGTCATCCACGCCTCTATACTTGACCGCGAGGCACCCTTCCGCATACTTGGTCGCCATGCCAAAGAAAGCGGCAAGCCACATCCAGAAAAGCGCGCCCGGGCCGCCGAGCTTGATCGCCGTCGCAACGCCGACGATATTTCCCGTGCCGACCGTCGCAGCGAGCGCTGTGCAGAGCGCTTTGAAGCTGTCGATGTCGCCATCGCCTTTGTTTCGCGCGAAGAAAATCAGCTTCAGCGCGCGCGGCAGTTTCAGTACCTGCAGGAGCGAAAGCCTGCACGTCAGGAGCACCCCGGTGCCGACAAGAAGCACCAGGAGCCACGGGCCCCACACGAGCCCGTCGATCTGGTTCAATAATTCAGTCATAATATTTCCTCCCATTTTACTTTTCTACAAAATAATTGATGTGACTGATGACTGGTATACTGCATCATCTGAACCCACCGCTGCAAACGATGAGTGATCCGCCTAAAAGTCACCTATGAACCAAAAAAGCCGGTTCTGTATCAAATAAAAAGACAGAACCGGCATCATGAGCTTTCCTCATGAAATCGGCTCTGTCCTTTGGCCTGAGAGATTACAGCGTTTCCGCCTATGCCCCTTCGGCTCTCATTGAAGAGATCTCCAGAGATCTGTCCCCATGGAGTTTCGTGTTCACTGAACGCCTGATAGTGTTACTCCTTCGGCAGCCTCGGGCATCGCCCTCGGTCTTTTTCCCCATGGATCATCCAAGTCAGTATAGAGTTGTTGTGTGTGTTTGGGTGACTAGTGACTAGTGACTAGTGACTGGTTCTCATTTCTAATTTCTCATTTCTAATTCAAGAAAGGCTTTCAAACGGAACCAAAGGTGGCACACCCTACGGGATAGCTCTAAATCCTCTTATTCCATTTCCGCATCTTTTTCTGTCGCATTGACAGCCACAGCGACCGCTGCGTCGCCAGTGATATTGAGGCAGGTACGGAACATGTCGAGCACACGATCGATGCCGGCTACCAGTGCCAGCCCTTCGAGCGGCAGACCGACAGACTGCAGGACCATCGCCAGCATGATGAGGCCGGCGCCCGGTACGCCTGCGGTACCGATGGAAGCCAGTGTCCCGGTCAAGACAATCATCAACATCTGATCAAAGGTCAGCGGGATACCGAAGACATTCGCGATGAAAAGGGAACAAACGCCCATGTAAAGAGCCGTCCCGTCCATATTGATGGTCGCGCCCAGCGGAAGGACGAAAGAAGCGATATCTCTCTTGACCCCCAGCTTCGTCTGGATATTTTTCATATTGACAGGAAGCGTACCGGCAGAAGAGCAGGTGGTGAAGCCGATCGCCATAGCTTCCGACATGCCGCGGAAGAATGTGAGCGGGCTCATGTGTGCAGAGACACCGGCAAGCGTCGAGTATACGCCGATGGCATGGATGCAGCAGCCGATCGCCATACAGAGGATGACTGATAAGAGCGGAAGCAGCACCTTCGGGCCATTCATGACGACGACCGGAAGCAGCAGGCAGAAGACGCCGATCGGTGCAAGACGCATGATCATGGCGATGATCTTGTAGCATACCTCAGCCATCGCATCGAAGAAGGAGATCAGGATCTCCGCACGCTTTCCGCCGACGGAAATGATACCGGCCCCGGTGAAGAGCGCAAAGATAATGATCGGAAGGATGTCCGCCTTCGCCATGGAAGCGATCGGGTTCGACGGGATCATTGCGACAAAGACCTGCATAATCGACGGCGCTTCCTTCACCTTCGGTGCTTCTGCCGTCGGCAGAGCCATGCCGATGCCCGGCTCGATCGCCATAGCGACGGCAAAGCCGATCACGATCGCGATCGCTGTCGTCACCATGTAAATGACGAGTGTCTTCACTCCGATGCGCCCCAGCTTCTTCATATCCCCCATGGATGTCATGCCCACGATGAGAGAACAGAAGACCACAGGAACGATCATCATTTTGATGAGATTGATAAACATGGTGCCGATCGGCGCGATCCACATCTTGACCGGAGCCGCCGCACCCTCTCCCAGCATCAGCCCTATCACTACAGATAAAACCAATGACAGGAAAATTTGAATAGACAGATTCATTTCTTCCCTCCTGCACCAGAGCGGCAGCCCTATGGACGCCATTGCCCTGACTTCTAAATTGAATGACTTCATTATAGGCGCACCCATGCTGAATAACCAATAGATTTGTTGAATCATCCATACATTTTCATATAACTTGAAATCTTATGGTTAATAAATCATATGATTTCACTATCTTATGTTGTAAATTATATAAATTTTCCGCTTTTCCTATATTTTTTCTTTTTTATAAATATTTGTTTATTGATGTGTATACTCGCGAGAGTTAATGTGTACGCTTATCGCAGCTGGGGGATGGGGAGTGGGTGGTGACGAGTATCGCGGTTTGTTATCTTATGGACTTGGTTAGAAGTGAGAAGTACTGGAAGGGGCACGCAATTCATATAGTGCCCCAATACCCCTTATGATATAAAACAGCTTATTCGTCATTTATATAAAACTCCGCGGCGCTTCCTGATTTTATGCGCCGCACCTTCACTCCTCACTCCTAACTCCTCACTCCTAACTCCTCACTCTAGTCAGCGTTTCCTTAACTTAATAGCATTACCCTTTGCGCCTTCCCACACAAAAACGAGCAGCCGCCTCACAACAGCTGCTCGCTCATTCCTAAGGGATTTCACTATATTTATTTTATACCTTATATATAGGCATCAGATCTTCTGTGCTTCTTCTGCTTCCGCAAGAGCTTCCTTGCGAGCCGCTGCCTTTTCCTTTTCGATCACAGCCTGGAAGGAGAAGACTTCTTCCTTGATGACCGGAGCCAGGACGAGGATGGAGATCAGGTTCGGGATCGCCATGAGGGCATTCGCGATATCGGAGAGGTTCCAAACCAGATCGAGGGTCTGGGTCGCACCGACATAAACTACCAGAGAGAAGACAACGCGGTAAATGATGTTGTACTTATGGGTACCGAAGAGATATTCCCAAGCCTTTTCACCATTGTATTCCCAACCGAGGATGGTGGAGTAAGCAAAGAGGATGATACCGATGGAAACGATGTAAGAACCAATGACGCCGATATTGGAAGAGAATGCTGCCATGGTGAGTGCTACGCCGGTGAGCGGCTTGCCATCCGCGCCGACCATGCCGAGCACGCCGGAGGAGGCGATGGTAAGGCCGGTGATGGTGCAGACTACGATGGTATCGATGAAGGTACCGGTCATGGAGATGTAGCCCTGTCTTGCAGGATGATCCGTGGTGGACGCTGCGGCGGAAATCGCTGCCGAGCCAAGGCCAGCTTCATTGGAGAAGCAGCCACGCGCTACGCCATAGCGCATCGCATTCATCACAGAAACGGTGATGGTACCGACGACGCCGCCTTCGACAGCCGTAGGATCGAAAGCCATCATCAGGATGAGGTAAAGACCGTGCGGAACGTTTTCGATGTTCAGAACGATGCAGGCAAGACCAGCCACGATGTAGAAGACAGCCATGCCGGGAACAACGACGGAAGAAACCTTGGAGATCGAAGAGATACCGCCGACGATGACAGCGAGGGTCATGACAGTCAGGACTGCACCCACGATCTCATTCGATACGCCGAAGGTGGTGTTGATCGCGGTGGAGATCGAATTCGCCTGCGTCATGTTGCCGATACCGAAGGAAGCAAGGACAGCGAAGAGAGCGAAAGCAGTACCCAGGAAGAGGCCGGCTTTTTTGTTTTTGAAGCCGTTCTTCATGGTGAACATCGGGCCGCCCTTCATTTCACCCTTGGCATTCACTTCACGGAACTTGAAGCCGAGCATACATTCAGAGAACTTGGTCGTAAGGCCGAAGCATGCGGAGATCCACATCCAGACCAGAGCGCCCGGGCCGCCGGCAAACATCGCCGTCGCGACACCGACGATATTACCTGTACCGATGGTCGCAGCAAGCGCCGTCATCAGCGCAGAGAAAGGAGAGACGTCACCGCTCCCGACCTGGGTCGTGCGGGACTTCTTTGAAAAGATCGTTTTTAATGCGTATGGCAGATTTCTCCAAGTCAGGAAACGCAGCTTCAGTGTCATGTAGACACCCGTACCGACCAGAAGACACAGCATGACAGGCCCCCATACGAAGCTGTCAAGCTCACCGACAAGTTGATTGATTTGCACCATATCCATTGTAAAATCCCCCTTGTTCCCGTAACTGTTCTTATTATGATAAGAAACAAAAAATCGCCGCACTCAGTCTTATGTTCGAAGAAGACTGAAGCTGGCGATTTCATGGTTCATGAAAACAAGGGAGTTACCCAAGTGCCAGCCCTGTCCTTTTGCCTGAGAGATTCAGGATTTCTACGGGTGAAATCCTTTAACACCTTCGGCCCTCGCATCTTTTCAGCGAGCTTCTCCAGAGTCGTGTCCGTACACAGTTTCGTGTTCTTACTGAACGCCTGATAGTGTTACTCCTTCGGCAGAAGATCATAAAGACCTTCATTTTTCAGTGTACATCATCCACCTATATGGTATGCGGCAACATACATTTTTCGCTTGGACTTTCCAGATTTCTGAATTCCGAAGCCTCAAGTGATTTACCTAGATTATACACGATGAAAATCAAAATGCAACATGCGAATTTTGCTCATTTTTTATATTGTAAACCTTTTGCTATACTAAAGTTTCTTTCTTGTGCTTTTGACGAATATTTTCTGCATACTTACGATACAGATATGATTTATATCTTTTTTGTAGCTACTTTAATTTCATTAAATTTCAATAGGAAAAGTATATCAATTTTGGTATCGTGATGGGTCTTGTAAATGATAAATGAATGCTCATGACAGCAAGATCAGGGTCTGGGCGCGGGATGACGGCAGCCAATTCACAGCAAATGTTAGGGAAACACTGATTCAATCGTTGTCAGATTTTACTCTTGAAATTTTATGCATAGCAAGGAATAACCTGACGCGAATAGCGAGCTATTTAAGGAAGGCTATGACGAAGCTATGCATAAAATTTCTTGTAGAAGCTGACTCTGCGATTGAATCAGCGTTTCCCTAAATGTCGATTCCTATGTATCGCAAGCCTTCCCCATCAGAAAATGCCCCGAAGGCTGCGTGAAAAGGTGCAAAGCGCCCCAGTTCAGAATGGCAGTGAAGCTGGCGTGCCATGTCTCATTTCTCCTATGCACAGCTCCTGCATCCCTTGACCTGCCTTATTTCTGCCAATAAAAATCCCCTATCCTGTTGGAATTCAGAGGAACAGGATAGGGGGGATGTCCCACTTCCTAGGGAAGTGAGGGGGGGACAACGATATGGATACGGGAGATGCTTTCGCACTCCTTCGATACGGTGACCGTTGACCAAGCACCGGTCACCTGTGATCAGCGATCAGATCTTCGCATGTTCACCAGCGGTGACGCCGGCTTTCTTTTCTGCCTTTTCTTTTTCAAGGACGATCTGGAAGCGTTCTACTTCTTCCTTGATGACAGGCGAGAGGATGAGCAGGGAGATCAGGTTCGGGATCGCCATGAGAGCATTGGCGATATCGGAGAGGTTCCACACCAGATCGAGGGTCTGGGTAGCGCCTACATAAACGACCAGGGAGAAGACAATGCGGTAGATCATGTTGTATTTATGAGTACCAAAGAGGTATTCCCAAGCCTTTTCGCCGTGGTATTCCCAGCCGAGGATGGTGGAGAAGGCGAAGAGGATGATGCCGATAGCGACGATCAGAGCTCCGATCTCACCGATATTGGTGGAGAAGGCAGCCATGGTGAGTTCTACGCCTTTCAGAGGCTTGCCGTCAGCGCCGGTCATGCCGAGAACGCCGGAGGCTGCGATGGTGATGCCGGTGATGGAGCAGACCACGATGGTATCCCAGAAGGTACCGGTCATATTGATGTAGCCCTGACGGACCGGATCATCCGTGGTAGCTGCTGCTGCGGTGATAGCGGCAGAGCCCATGCCGGCTTCATTGGAGAAGCAGCCGCGAGCGACACCGAAACGGACTGCATTCATGACAGAAGCGGTGATGCCGCCAAGGACGCCGCCGCCGACTGCCTGTGGATCGAAGGCCATCATGAAGATCAGGTAAAGACCATGAGGAACATTCTGGATATTGAGGATGATGCAGAGGAGACCGGCGATGACATAGAAGAAAGCCATAGCAGGAACGACAACCGAGGAGACCTTGGAAATGGTCTTGATACCGCCGACGATGATGATGAGAGAAAGAATGGTCAGGATGACGCCGCAGACTTCAGGAGACATGCCGAAGGTGGTATGTACGGCACCGGAGATAGAGTTTGCCTGGGTCATGTTGCCGATGCCGAAGGAAGCGATGACAGCGAAGAGTGCGAAGAGGAAGCCCATGACGGAGCCAAGCGTTTTATTCTTGAAGCCGTTCTTCATGGTGAACATCGGGCCGCCTTTCATTTCGCCCTTTGCATTGACTTCGCGGTACTTGATCGCCAGCATACATTCAGAGAATTTCGAAGTGAGGCCGAAGCAGGCGGAGATCCACATCCACACGAGAGCGCCAGGGCCGCCGGCGAACATAGCCGTCGCTACGCCGACGATATTGCCGGTGCCGATGGTCGCAGCGAGTGCGGTCATCAGTGCGGAGAATGGCGATACATCGCCCGTGCCGCGTTTCTTGGTGCGGGCTTCTTTGGAAAGGACGCTGCCGATCGCATACGGCAGGTTCCGCCAGGTTCTAAATTTCAATAAGCAGGTGAGGTACACACCGGTACCGACCAGCAGGGTAAGCATGATAGGGCCCCATACGAGGCTGTCAATTTCATTGACGACTGAATTGATTGCAGCCATGTCCATAATAAATATCCCCCTTTAATCGATTTGCCCGTTTCCTTTTAAAAACAAAACCGCCGAGCCCAGGTAAGAGATCTACGGGCTGGCGGTCGAAAAATGTATGTATGCATCCACGCATAAGGGTGTTACCCCATTGCCAGCCCTGTCCTTTTGCCTGAGAGATTCGGGATCCACGGGTGAGATCCCTTTACACCTTCGGCGCCCGCATCCTTTTCGCGGGACTCTCCAGAGTTGTGTCCGTACACAGTTTCGTATTCTAATGAACGCCTGATAGTGTTACTCCTTCGGCAGGCTGGAAGTCTATGACTTCTTTCAGGTTCTGATCTCTTATAAGAAGAAATCACCGCCCGGGGTCGCCTTTTTCAGTGTACTTCATCCACGCACTATGAACTTTTCATGCACTTCTGGTTTTCTTTCGAGAAACAAGCTTCTGAATTCCCTCTACTGGAAAATCTGCCGGGCATGTCGGCCTATATTCAAAGGTCATGAGCCTCCGACTATACGATGTGAGTGACTAGGGATTAGGGATTAGGGTTCAGGGTTAGCTCCTGGGGCGGGTCGCCCTTTGATTGCGTGCGAAAGAGGTTCAGCGGGTTCTGTAGGTTCTACGGGTTCAGCGGGAAGGTGTGGCGCATAAAAATATGGAAGCGCCGCGGAGGTTTGAAACTAGCGGTGTTCTCGTATCGCCACCTAGTCCCTAGCTACTAATCCCTAGCTACCAGTCACCAGTCACTAGCCACTCCTAATTCCTCATTCCTAATTAAAAAACGCCCGCAGGAAATCAGATTTCCTTAGCGGGCTTCCTTGCTCAAGATATGCATTTCACCATTTGTAAAGAGGTAGGGCCTCCACGGCGGGGAAGACTTTCTGGGGATCCTCCCCGCCGCCCGGCAGACTCCTTGGATCAGTTTAGGAGGGCTTATCCGAAGGAGTGCCCTTTGCCGGATGGGGTGTCATATTATGCCGCCGGGAAGGAAAATGGGAAAACCTTCAGGGAGGAAATAATATGTTATATCAGGACCTGATGCTAGTCCTCGAGACTTTCTTGAGCCTTGGACATTTTGACCTTGCTGGGATCTAAATCTTCGTATTCTTCGTAGTCTTTACCAGTTTTGAGATGATCGAAATATTTAGCTGTCTCTCTTACGACGACGCCGGAGAGAGCCAGAAGGGCAATCAGGTTTGGAATAGCCATGAGACCATTGACGATATCCGCCAGGACCCAGATGGCTTCAAGTTTCAGGAATGCGCCGCTTGCGACGAGGATGATGAAGATGACGCGATAGGGAAGTACGCCCTTCGTGCCGCAGAGATAAATCATGCAGCGTTCCCCATAGTAGTTCCATCCAAGGATGGTGGTGAAAGCGAAGAGGACCAGCCCGATCATCAGCATGTAGCCGCCGAAAGCAGGAAATGCATCTTTGAAAGCTGCATTCGTGAGAGCTGCACCGTTCAGACCATTCATCCATTCGCCGGAAACGACGATGGAAAGACCGGTCAGTGTGCAGATGATGATGGTATCGATGAAGGTACCAGTCATAGAAATCAGACCCTGTTCTGCAGGCCATTTGGTTTTAGCAGCAGCAGCTACGATAGGAGCAGAGCCGAGGCCGGATTCATTGGAGAATACACCTCTGGCGATACCATTTCTCATCGCGAGCATCACTGTCGCACCCAGGAAACCGCCGGCTGCTGCACTTCCGGAGAAGGCGCTGTACACGATGGTCTGAATGGCTGCAGGCACTTTGTCTGCGAAATACACAAGTACACCGATCGTAGAAATAAAGTAAATCACTGCCATAGCCGGAACGATTTTCGCAGCGGCCGATGCGATAGACTGCAGCCCGCCCAAGGTGATCGCTGCGACCAGGATGGTCAGGATGAGAGCGGTCCACATAGGATCGAGGCCGATCGTCATTTTGGTGATATCGACGATGGAATTCACCTGAGCGAAAGTACCGATACCGAAGTAAGCGACCAGTACGCCAAAGATGGCGAAGAGCGAGCCCAGCCATTTGAACTTGGGACCCATACCATTTTTGATGTAGAACATCGGGCCGCCGGCGATCTCGCCTTTGGAGTCCACCTCACGATATTTCACCGCCAGAAGACCTTCAGCATACTTGGTGGCCATTCCGAAGAAAGCAGCCATCCACATCCAGAAAATAGCGCCCGGGCCGCCGGCAACGATCGCTGTCGCGACACCTACGATATTCCCTGTGCCTACCGTAGCAGAAAGTGCTGTGCAGAGAGCTTTGAAAGAGTCGATATCCCCGCTGCCCTTATTCTGTGCTTTGAAGATCAGTCCCAGTGCCTTCGGCAGCCGGAAGATCTGCAAGAACTTCAGACGAAGCGTCAGGAGGATGCCCGTCCCTACCAGCAGCACCAAGAGCGGCGGTCCCCATACAAAACTATCGATCGCATTCAGCAATTCAAGATTCAAATCCATTTCTTTGTCTCCCTCCAGGAAAGTAAGATAAATAAAAAAGCCGGCTTTTCCAATAAAAAATAACTCTGGAAGCCGGCATTGTCTACCTTAACGATCACAGGAAGTGTGACGTTTTTTTTCTCTGTCCTTTTGCCTGAGAGATTGGGATCATCGGATCCTTACACCTTCGGCGCTCTTATTATGAGACTCTCCAGAGTGTGTCCACATACGGTACTACCTCTTTCGAGATACCTGAGAGTGTTACTCCTTCGGTAAGCCTTACGGCTTTCTCCCACATGTTTCATCCACCAATATGAATTTGATGTTTGCATTATAAGTCCCTTGCTTTCATTTTGCAAGAGGAAATTTTTATTCTTATCACTTTCTAATAATTGACTTGAGTTCAAGGTTGGCCCACGGGGCATGCCGCCCCTTGATTGTTTGCGAAAGAGGTTCAGCGGGTTCTACAGGTTCAGAGGGTTCAGCGGGGGTGGTGCGGCGCATAAAAATAAGGAAGCGCCGTGGAATATAAATAGGGCGATGCCCAAAGATGGCATTTAAGTCACCAGTCACTCCTAATCCCTAGCTACTCATCCCTGCTTTCAAACTTCAGGTTGATGGGTTCAGGGTTGTGGTGGCAGCTTCGCTGCAAAATATATACTCGCGGCGAAGCCACCACCTTCATTTCGCATTTCTCATTTCTAATTTCTCATTCAAGCGAGGCTTTCATCCCCAATCTAGGGACGGCACGCCCCACTGGCTCTCCCCACTATCTCCCCTTATGATTTTTCTCCTTCTCCTCATACATGCGCCGGTCAGCCAGAATGCGGATATAGGCAGCATCTCCCGACTCCTTCGGATAGGCGGCGATCCCCATGCTGCAGCCTACTCGCAGGGTATGTCCATCGATTTCAAAAGGCTTCTCCAGCATCGTTTTCAGCCGCGTCCTGATCTCTGATGCCATATGCTCATCGAAATCCATGCTGAAAAGGATGGTAAATTCATCGCCGCCGATGCGAAATACATAGTCATTTTTACGAATGCACTGCAAGAGACGCTTCGCCGTTTCCTGCAAGAGCTTATCTCCCATCATATGCCCATAGGTATCATTGATCGGCTTGAACCGATCCAGATCCAGATACACCAGAACGAATGGCAGCTTCTTTTTCTCTTTACTCTGCAGCATCATCGTGAAATAGCGCTCATTGAAAAGTCCGGTCAGTCCATCGGTATTCGCCAATGTTTCCAGATCATGCTTTTCCCCGATATCCTGACTGATGCACATCACTTTTTCCAGCATGCCCTTTTTATCCCAGGAAATCGGCACCACCGTCATCAGTTTGAAGACCTGCTTCTGGCGGCCGCAATACTCAAAGCGCATGAGGTCGTCCTTCGATTTCAAAACGCTGACGAGGTACTCTTTGGAGAGCAGCTGGCTGATCTTCATATGCTCCGCATCCCCCGTCGCGACAAAGGTGCGAGAGAGTTCCTCCACGAGGAGCGAGAAAGAGCCCGTCTCCGGATACAGCGATTTCTTCAGCAGATTCTCCTTATAGTGATACACGTCCGTCTTCAGATGAGCCACGACGAAACGATCCGCCACGCGCCCCATCCCGCCGAAAAGCTCCCGCATCATCTCTTTCTGGCTCGCGAGCACCTTCTTCTCCTGCTCCTTCTCATAAAGTCTCTGCCGAGCCTCCTTGATGGTCACACCGATCATGAAAAAAGCCAGCAGTGAGAAGACCGCCGCCAGGGCGAAGACCGTCGCATTCCGCACACGCACAAGCCCTTCATCCACCACGCGGTCACGGACGAGCCCCACCAGTGACAGATGACTGATCCCGAGCGGACGATAGACCGTATAGTACTTTCTTCCCTGCAGAGAAATCAGAAGGCTGCCCCCCTGCTTCTCGCGAATACCGCGCGCCAGCCAGTCAAGGCTCCCCTTTTCTTCTTCTGCACCATGCACCTTGAAATAGGAAAGAATATTATCCACATGCTCCGGGATCTCGCTCTTCGGCGTCAGAGACAGCACGACATTCCCCGCCTCATCGACGACATAGCAGTCACTTTCTCCATCATAAATATTGCCCGTGATGAGACGCTCCACCACATCATTGTCATACGATGCAGCAATCCCCATATAATCGATCCCATCGATCATCAAAGGTTCTTTGAAAGGCACGGCAAAGACGACACGCCGCGTGCCATCCGTCGACACATAGCTCGAAAGGATCGGCTTCCCTTCCTTTTCTACCGCTTCGACGACCGTTTTGAAGCTGTCCGCCTGCCCTTTGCGTCCGCTATCCGTCACAAAATGGCCCGACTTCTCGAAGAGATAGAAATCTCTGTACATCCACAGATTTCTCTCCCCGAGAAGCACCTTCCATCGATCATCCGTCCGATATTCCGCCGGCAATAGCTGGATATTCTTTTCATACACCGAGAGGATATTCCAGTTGCGCTGGGTGAACAAGCGAAAAGACGTCCCCACCTGGGTATAGGTCGCACGCAAACTGTCCGTACTTTCCTGATAAATCATGTCCTGGGTATAGCGATAGTAGGAATGTATCCCGCCCCACCCCAGCAAAGTAGCGATCGCCAAAACGGCCGCTCTTTTGTACGCCTGATGCATGAAATCTCTCCCCCCTTGCACATCATAAGCCGCAAATAACGATAAAATTTCTATAAAATTATACAAAATGCAATCATTTTCGTAAAGAAGCACACCTGTAATTCCTATCATTTTATCACAAAAAAATACGGCTGCCCCTGTCATTAGTGACAGGGGCAGCCGTATTCCAGTGACTAGTCAGCCGTTACGAGTCACTCCTAACTAGAGAACGCAAGGCTCTCAAACGTAATCAAAGGACGGCATGCCCCACGGGCTAAGTTTGAAAGCAGGGATGAGTAGCCAGGGACTAGTGGCTAGGGATTAGGAGTCTCAAGTGACTAGGGACTAGGGACTAAATACCACCTACGGGCATCGCCATTATTTTATACTCCGCGGCGCTTCCATATTTTTATGCGCCGCACCACCATTTCGCATTTCTCATTTCT
>CAKPUX010000042.1 GCA_934193095.1 uncultured Dialister sp.
CCATCTTTTTCCCTCGCGGCATTTATTTCATGCTATAATAGAGACACATCGTTCAATAGTGTTTTCCCAGGAGGTAGAAAAGAAGATGGACGACGGCCACATATGGCTTGAACTGATCATTATTATCCTGCTTGTTTTAGGCAATGCGGTATGTTCTCTGGCGGAGATCGCCATCGTCGGAGCGCGGAAGACGAAGCTGCAGGAGCTCATCGACGAGGGCAATAAGAGCGCGGTGTATGCGCTGCGCCTTGCAGAGGAGAAGGAAGAGCTTTTTGCGACCATTCAGGTGGGCATCACCACCATCAGCATCATCACGGGTATGTTTTCAGGCGCGTCGCTGGCGGGGCCTTTGGCGAGTGAGATGGAGAAGATCTCCCTGCTCGCTCCGTATGCGCGCGAGATCAGCATGGTGACGGTGATGGTGCTCGTCACTTATTTCTCGCTCATCATCGGCGAGCTGGTACCGAAGTGGATCGCCATCGCGGTGCCGGAGAAGGCGGCGTGCGTCATCGCGCGTCCGATGATCATCATGTCGACGGCATGCCGGCCGCTGGTGTGGTTCTCCACATGGTCGACGAAGATCGTGGTGGGCTTCCTCGGTGTGAAGATGGGTGGCGAGCAGCCGGTGTCGGAGGAGGAGATCAAGGTCCTTCTTCAGCAGGGCGCGCGCCTCGGTACCTTCGATAAGGAAGAGCCTGAGATCATTGATAATGTTTTTGAGCTGAATGACCGTACGGCGTCGGACTGCATGACGGCGCGTCCGCAGCTTGACTGGCTGGATCTGGAGGATGAAGAGAAGAAGATCTGGGCGGATATGATGGAGTCATCCCATTTCCGTCTGCCGGTCGGCAAGGGTTCGCTGGATGACTTCAAGGGTCTTGCGGATGTGTCGGAGATCCTGATCGATCAGCACAAGCATCCGGGCAAGCCTTTGAAGGCATCGATCATGGATACGATCCATCAGCCGCTTTTCATCCCGGAGACGCTCATCCTGACGAAGCTCCTACAGCTCTTCCGCACGCGCGGGGTGCATGAGGCGATCGTCATTGATGAGTACGGGACGCTGTCCGGCCTTGTGACGCTGCATGATGTGCTGGAGGAGATCGTAGGGGATATGCCCGGAGACAAGGAGGATATCCTGGAGGAGCAGAATAAATTCATCCGCCGCGGCGAACATGCCTGGCTGGTGGAGGGGCTGTGCTCCATCGATGATTTCCGCGAGCATTTCCATATCGAGGGAGAACTGCCCGGAGAGAAAGAGGCCTACTACAAGACGCTCGGCGGTTTCCTCACTTACCTTCTGGGCTACATCCCGAAGGAAACGGAGAAGGTCACATATGGGCGTTTTACCTTCGAGATCGTAGACTGCGACAACAGGCGCATCGACAAGGTATTGGTGACGGAAGGCACGGCTTCCGCAAAGGAGTAAAACATGGAGACAAAGAACTGGAAGGAAACTCTCGCGGCCATGAGCCGGCGGATCGATGAAGACCGCGCATTCCTGCAGAGCTACATGCTGGATCCGAGCCTGGATAACCGTCCGGCGGAGGAAGAGCGTCTGAAGGATATCATCGCTCTTGCCGATGAGATGGAGGAGATCCTGACCGACCTGATCGAGAAGGGTGGCGAAGCGGCTGTCTCTCTGGATACGGATGGGAGCGATATCAATATCGAGTACAAGACCCATACGCTGGGACGGCCTGATGGCGAAGATAATATCGACGGCGACTGGGAGCTCTCCGAAGAGGAGATGTATCCGGCCGGCGAGGAGCTGACGCTTCCGGAGGAGGAGAGGCTCATCTCCGCCAAGATCAAGAAGTGCAAGAAGCACAAAAAAGGCAAGAAGGATAAGAAAAAGAAGAAAAATAAAAAGTAAAGGCAAAGGGGACTTGGATGGGGACAAGTCTCCTTTTGTGGTTTAGGGGGAGGGTTAGCCCGTGGGCGGGGCGCCCTTTCGGGGATGAAGACTTTGGTTGAATGAGAAATTAGAAATGCGAAATGGTGGTGCGGCGCCAGATCCTTCGACTCAGTTCTTACTGTTCCGCCTTTACGTGATCGAACATCCGACATTTCACTCCGCTCAGGATGACGAAATGCGCCGCGGAGTATAAAGGGGCGATGCCCGAAAGTCGTATTCAAGTCACCAGTCACTCGCGGTTCCTAATCCCTAATCCCTAGCTACTAATCCCCAGTCACTAGTCACCAGTCCCCAGTCACCCAAAAGGAGGTCCACTATGAGAAACTATCACTATGCCAAGGCAGGCGAGGTCATGTATCACACGGGTCTTACGAAGGAACAGCTGGCGGGCGCGCGCTACGCTGTTGTGCCCGGAGATCCGGGGCGGGTGCCGGGGCTGGCGAAGGCGCTGGATCCGTCTGCCGTTTTTCTCACTGCGCATCGCGACTATACGAGCTGGCTTGTCCGCGTCTCGGGCGAGCCGGTGCTTGTCATGTCGACGGGGATGGGCGGGCCGTGCATGAGCTTTGCCGTGGAAGAGCTGGCACGTCTCGGGGTCACGACCTTTCTCCGCGTGGGGACGACGGGCTCCATTCAGGAGGGACTTGAGCTCGGCGATCTGGTGATCAATCGGGCTTCGGTGCGCCGCGACGGCGCGTCGAAGGCCTATGCACCCGCGGAGTATCCGGCTGCAGCGGATATGACGGTGACACTGGCGCTCATGAAAGCGGCGGAAAGCCTCAGGGTGCCGTATCAGGTCGGCATCTCCGTCTCGACGGATTCCTTCTGGCCGGGGCAGGAGCGCTATGACAGCTTCTCTGGCTATGTCAGGACCTCGTATCAGGGACTTCTCTCTGATTTTCAGGCAATGGGATGTACGAATTTTGAGATGGAAAATGCGACGCTCTTCACGCTGGCGAGCGTCATGGGTCTTCGCGCCGGCTCCGTCTGCGGTGTCGTGGCGAAACGGACGGAGAGTGAATCCATCGCACCGCCAGAGGTGTATGCGCTTGCAGAGGAGCGCTTCCAAAAGACAGTGAAACGGGCGCTTGAGATGCTGATCGGGCATTTCATGGTGACGCTGTAAAAAAGAGCATCCGCATAGCGGGTGCTCTTTTTGGGTGCATACGTTTATGCTTCCGAAAGGTTGAATGCAGAAAATAAGATCTGCGCTTTATGTTTGTCCTCATAGGCTAAAAGGGGCTGAAGGTTCGAAAGGCTCACGGGTTTCTCACCTTTCGAGAATACCGCATATTTCAAAACTTTGTGGCGCTTCTGGTTTTTATGCGCCGCACCCATATTCCTCACTTCTCACTCGAAAGAAGAGCCTTCATTGGCGGTCAAAGAGAGATACGCCCCAGGGGCTGACCCCAAATTTCCTAGCCACTTCCCTCTGTGTTCGTTATAATAGAAAAAGAATAAAAGCAGCCGGGGACCGGTCGCCGGTCCCTGCTTTCTAATCTCTCTCATGATTTGTGAGATTACCATTCCGAAGGAGTACCAACCTATGTACGAAGAGACTACCATCGCGGCGATCGCGACCAGCCCGGGCGAGGGCGGGATCGGCATCATCCGCATTTCCGGCATGCAGGCGGCGGATGTCGCAGACCGCGTATTTCATACGAAGAAGATCAAGAGCTTTCATGAAGCGGAGCCGTACCGCATGTATTTCGGCCGTGTCATGGAAGGGGATCGGCAGGTGGACGAGGGGCTCGCCGTCTACATGAGATCGCCGCATTCCTACACGGGCGAGGATGTCGTGGAGATCCAGATCCACGGCTCGATGGAGGCGCTTCGCCAGACGCTCTCGCTCGTTCTGGAAAAGGGGGCCGTCCCCGCGCATCGCGGTGAATTCACGAAGCGGGCCTTCCTGAATGGCCGCCTTGACCTGTCGCAGGCGGAAGCCGTGATGGATATCATCGAGGCGAAGGGGGCGGCGGCGCTCTCGCAGGCAGAAAGCCATCTCTCGGGCGCGCTTTCCTCCTTCGTGCGTGCTTCGCGCGACCAACTGAAGGATCTGATCGCTAAGCTCGAAGTCACCATCGACTACCCGGAGGAAGACTTGGAAGATCTCACGAATGAAGAGATCGAAGAGGGACTTTCTTCCATCGCGCAATCGCTTCGGACGCTGCTCTCCCGCTCCGAAGAGGGGCGCATCATCCGCGATGGTCTGCGCACGGCGATCGTAGGCCGTCCGAATGCGGGGAAATCGAGCCTCTTGAACGCGCTTTTGCAGGAGGAGCGTGCCATCGTGACGGACATTCCGGGGACGACGCGCGACACCATCGAAGAGTCCATCAAGATCGGCGGCGTGCCGCTCGTCCTGATGGACACAGCCGGTATCCGCGAGACGGATAACAAGATCGAGCGCATCGGCATCGAGCGTGCGAAGGACTCCATGGCAAAGGCCGACCTCATCATGGCAGTCATCGACGGCTCTCGCCCGCTCTCGGAAGAGGACCGCGCGCTGCTCACCTCTCTTCGCGGAAGAAAGGCGCTTGTCATCCTGAATAAGTATGACCTGCCGCAGGAAATCGAGACGAGAGATGTGAAAGCACTCGCCGGGGATATTCCGGTCGTGCCGATCTCCGCTCGCTACGGCAGCGGCATGGCCGAGCTGGAGGAGGAGCTCCATCATATCACGCAGCATCAGGATGTCTCCGCGGGCCGTGAGCTCTTCTTGACGAACCTGCGGCATGTGGATCTGGTGAAGAAAGCTCTCGCGGCCGTCCGCCGCGCCGAAGAGTCCATCCGCTCTGGCATGCCTGCGGACTGCATCGTCATTGATGTCACCGAGGCGTGGCATACGCTGGGGGAGATCACCGGAGACACGGTGGATCAGGAGCTCATCAATTCCATCTTCGAAAGATTCTGCGTGGGGAAATAAAGGTTGTCTGGTTCAGGGTTCGGGGTTCAGGTTGCGCGAAGGGGACACCGCACAACGTCATCCCGACCGAAGTGGAGGGATCTCTATGGCAGGCAGGAAATCGACGTATGTTTGGTGACGGGAAACGAGAGGTATTGAGGATGCTACCAGGGCACAATCTTCGATAACCGTTATGCAAGAAAGATTTCTCGACTACGCTCGAAATGACGATACGAGAGTGCCGCTAATCTCACAGCCAGCGGGCATCGCCCATTATATATTTGCGGCAAAGCCGCTACCACCATTTCTCATTTCTCATTTCTCATTTCTCATTGTGTTCACCCCGAACCCTGAAGTTTGAAAGCAGGGATTAGGGATTAGTGGCTAGGGATTAGGAGTCTCGAGTGACTAGTGACTGGTGACTTAAATGCCACTTTGGGGCATCGCCCTATTTATACTCCGCGGCGCTTCTGATTTTTATGCGCCGCACCAACCCTGTTGAACCTTCCGAACCCTTAGAACCTGTTGAACCCTCCAACCCGAACCCCGAACCCTGAACCCTTCCTCCATTCTTTCTTTGAAATACACGGCAAAATTTTATATAATAAGACTTTGGAATATAATCAGGCGCAGAAAACCAATTTCTGCGAAGCAAAGAAAGAAGGATACCATGTATCTCATTGATACGTATGATGTGATCGTCGTCGGCGCAGGCCATGCGGGCTGCGAGGCGGCACTTGCGGCAGCGCGCATGGGGATGAAGACGCTGCTCACCACGATCTCTCTGGAAAATGTCGCCATGATGCCATGCAATCCGGCGATCGGCGGACCGGGGAAGAGCCATCTTGTAAAGGAGATCGATGCACTGGGCGGCGAGATGGGCATCGCAGCCGATGCGACAGCCATCCAGATGCGCATGCTGAATCTCGGCAAGGGGCCGGCGGTGTACGCGCTCCGCGCGCAGTCGGACAAGAACAAGTACCACACCTATATGAAGAAGGTGGTGGAGAATACAGAGAATCTCGACCTGAAGCAGGTGCAGGTGATGGACATCCTCGTGGAAGACGGGGTATGCGTCGGCATCACGACCGAGCTCCATGAAGAGTACCGCGCGAAGGCGGTCATCCTGGCGACGGGGACGTACCTCGACAGCGAGATCATCATCGGGGAGACGATGTACTCCGGCGGTCCGAATGGCATGCGTCCCTCGGTCGGTCTGTCAGAGAATCTGAAGAAGCACGGGCTAAAGATTCTCCGCTTCAAGACCGGTACGCCGAGCCGTGTCGATATCAGAAGCCTGCATCTGGATCATATGGCGCTCGAAAAGGGCGATCCGATGAACCATGCCTTCTCCTTCATGAATGAACGGGAGGACAGGAATCAGCGAAACTGCTGGCTCACCTATACCAATGAGGAAACGCACCAGATCATCCGTGATAACCTGATGCGCGCCCCGAAGTATGCGGGCAAGATCCACGGCGTCGGTGCGCGCTATTGCCCGTCCATCGAAGACAAGGTCGTCCGCTTTGCGGATAAAAAGCGCCACCAGCTCTTTATCGAGCCGGAAGGTCTTGACACAAATGAAATGTACGTCCAGGGCATGTCGACGTCCATGCCGATCGACGTGCAGTACGCCTTCCTGCGCACCATCCCGGGGCTCGAGGATGTGAAGCTCATGCGTCCGGCCTATGCGATCGAGTATGACCTCTTAGACCCGCTCCAGCTCTATCCGACGCTCGAGGTGAAGAAGCTCCCGGGCCTCTACTCCGCAGGGCAGGCAAACGGCACGAGCGGCTATGAGGAAGCCGCGGCACAGGGGCTCATGGCCGGCATCAATGCGGCGCTCAAGATCAAGGGAAAAGAGCCCTTCATCCTCGCCCGCCACGAAGCCTACATCGGTGCGCTCATCGATGACCTCGTCACGAAGGGGACGAATGAACCGTACCGCATGATGACCAGCCGCAGCGAGTACCGCCTGATCCTCCGTCAGGACAATGCGGATCTTCGCCTCACCGAGAAGGGCCATGACATAGGCCTTGTGACAGAAGAGCGCTACGCGCATTTCCTTTCCCGCAAAAAGGCCTATGAGGAAGCGATGGCCTATATCCATGCAAAGCGCTTCACGCCCAAGGCGGCTGTCAATGCGGCGCTTGCAAGCGTCGGCTCTGCTCCGCTCACGACAGGCATCGGTGCGGATAAGATCTTAAAGCGTCCCGAGATGACCTACCAGACCATGGTCGATGTCCTTGGCTGCCCCGTCTTCGATCCGGAGGCCGTCGAGGAGATGGAGATCACGGTGAAGTACGAGGGCTATATCGCCCGTCAGGAAGCCGCCGTCCAAAAGGCAGCGCGCATGGAAAAGGAAAAGATGCCTGAAGATATCGACTATCTCCATCTGGACGGCATCTCCATCGAAGCCCGCCAGAAGCTCGATCAGATCCGCCCGCTCTCTCTGGGGCAGGCCTCCCGCATCTCCGGCGTCTCTCCGGCGGATATGTCGGTCCTGATGGTCTATGTGAAGCGAATGAAGGGAAATCAGTAACTGGTGGCTAGGGACTAGTGGCTAGGGACTGGTGACTGGTAGCTAGGGATTAGTGGCTAGGGATTAGGTTTGCGATACGAGAACACCGCTAGTTTCAAACCTCCGCGGCGCTTCTATATTCTTATGCGCCGCACCAACCCCGTTGAACCTTTTGAACCCATAGAACCCGCTAAACCTCTTTCATACGCAATCAAGGGGCGGCACACCCCACGGGCTAATCTTGCCACCTAAAACCATTTCACTCATTTTTGAAAGGGAAATCAAAATGACAGTTGCAGAAATGATGGAAACTCTGGGTCTCGCAGCGAATGAGGACGCGGCGAGAAAAATGACAGAGTACAATGCCATGCTGATGGCCATGAATAAGAAAGTGAATCTCACCGGCATCAAAGACGGAGAAGAGAGTCTCATCAAGAACATTTATGACTCCATGACCGTCTATGACCCGGCATATTTTCCGCAGAATGGCCGCGTACTTGACCTTGGGACAGGCGCCGGGTTTCCCGGCGTGCCGCTCGCGATCCTGCGTCCCGACATGTACGTGGTGCTCGTGGACTCCATCCAGAAGAAGCTCACCTTCATCGAGGATGCTTGCCGCGAGCTGGGCATCCGGAATGTGAAGTGCGTCCACATCCGTGCAGAAGAAGGCGGCCGCCGCAGAAAGACCCGTGAGTCCTTCGACGTCGTCACCGCCAGGGCCGTGAAGGCGATGCCCGTGATCTCAGAGTGGGCGATGCCCTTCGTCAAGGTCGGCGGCGTCTTCTGCGCCATGAAAGGGCCCGGCGCGGAAGAGGAGCTCAAGCAGGCAGGCCGTATCCTGCGCGAGCTCCATGGCACGCTCGAAGAAAAGAAGGAGCTCACCCTCCCCGCCGGCGATCAGCGCGTGATCCTCTATATCAGAAAGACCGCGCCCTGTCCCAAGACCTACCCCAGAAAAGTAGGCATCGCAGAAAAAAAGCCGATCATCGGAGAATAAGAAAAGCACCCGCGAGGGTGCTTTTTGAATGAGAAATGAGAAATGAGAAATGAGAAATGAGAAATGGCGGTGGCGGCTTCGCCGCATATTTTAAAACTTCGCGGCGCTTCTGATTTTATGCGCCGCACCTTCCCCGTTAAACCCGTAGAACCCGTAGAACCCTCCGAACCTCTTTCGCACGCAATCAAGGAACGGCACGTCCCACGGGCTAACCCTGAAGTTTGAAAGCAGGGATAAGTGGCTAGGGATTAGGGATTAGGAGTGACTAGTGACTGGTGACTGGTGACTTGAATACTACCTTCGGGCATCGCCCCATATATATTCGCGGCGAAGCCGCCACCTTCATTCCTCATTCCTCATTCCTAATTCCTAATTCCTAATTCGAGCAGAGCTTCATACACAATCAATGGACGATACGCCCCATGGGCTAACCCCAACCCCCTTCCTCTCTTGAACCTTCTCGGAAATCCGTGTAAAATAGAAGGGATTTTATGCAATGGAGGGCATTTCAATGAATGAACGTGATAGCTTCAAGTCCCGACTGGGTTTCCTGCTGGTCAGTGCAGGGTGCGCGATCGGGATCGGGAATGTATGGAAATTCCCCTATGTGACAGGCGAATACGGCGGTGCGGTATTCGTCCTCTTTTACCTGCTCTTTCTGGTGCTGATGGGCATCCCTGTCATGACGATGGAGCTGGCTGTGGGCCGCGCGAGCAGGAAAAGCGCAGTCAAGGCCTATGTGGCGCTGGAGAAGCCGGGCTCGAAGTGGCACATCCATGGGTGGTTCTGCGTTCTGGGGTGCTACCTGCTCATGATGTACTACACGACGGTATCCGGCTGGATGCTTGCGTATTTCTGGAAATTCGTCAATGGCACCTTCGCCTCTGCGAAAGCGGAAGGGGTGGGGGCGGTCTTCGGTGCGATGCTCGCCAGTCCCTGGGAAATGGGGCTCTTCATGGCGATCACCGTCGTCGTCGGATTCCTCGTCTGCGGACTGGGACTGCAGAGCGGCGTGGAGCGCGTGACCAAGTTCATGATGATCTGCCTTCTGGTGCTCATTGTGGTGCTGGCGGTGCACAGCGCCTTCCTCGAAGGCGGCGGACCGGGACTTTCCTTCTACCTGCTTCCGGACTGGGAGCGTGCGGCAGAAGCCGGCATCGGCAATGTGGCGTCGGCCGCGATGAATCAGGCCTTCTTCACGCTGTCTCTCGGTATCGCGTCGATAGAAATCTTCGGCAGCTACATGTCGGATGATTTCACGCTGGCAGGAGAATCCGTGCGCATTGCGATGCTTGATACCTTCGTCGCCATCATGGCAGGCCTCATCATTTTCCCCGCCTGCTTTGCCTATGACGTACAGCCGGATCAGGGGCCGTCACTCATCTTCATTACGCTGCCGAAAATTTTCATTCACATGTCCATGGGCCAGCTCTGGGGCGCGCTCTTCTTCGTCTTCATGACATTCGCGAGCTTCTCGACCGTCACGGCGGTTTTTGAAAATCTCATCGCAAGCGGTATGGATAATTTCGGATGGAGCCGCAGGAAATCGGTCTTGCTGAATCTGGCCATCGTTTTCTTCTTCTCTATCCCCTGCGTCCTCGGCTACAATGTGCTCGCCGGCGTGCACTTCCTGGGGAACCGCGATGTCCTGGACAGCGAAGACTTCCTTGTGAGCAATATCCTGCTTCCGGCCGGTGCCATGATCTACCTGCTCTTCTGCACGACCCGGTGGGGCTGGGGCTTTGACAAGTACATCGCGGAAGTGAATACAGGCCGCGGTCTCAAGATGCCGCTCTGGATCAAGCCGTATTTTCAGTATGTACTGCCTGTGCTGATACTCGTCATTTTGATTCGAGGCTTGGTATAAGGGAAATGGGTTCAAGCTCTCTAGTTAGGAGTGAGGAGTTAGGAGTGAGGAGTTGTGGTGCGGCGCACAAAATTTGGAAGCGCCGCGGAGGTTTGAAACTAGCGGTGTTCTCGTATCGCAACCTGATCCCTAGCTACTAATCCCTAGCTACCAGTCACCAGTCACAAGTCACTAGCCACTAGCCACTCCTAATCCCTAATCCCTAATCCCTAATCCCTAATCCCTAGTCCCTAGTCACAAGTCACAAGTCACCCAATGGAGGAAAGAAGAATGGAAGCAAGAGATAGTTTCAAGTCCCGTCTGGGATTTATTCTGGTCAGCGCCGGCTGCGCCATCGGCATCGGGAATGTCTGGCGTTTCCCGTATGTGACGGGCGAGTACGGCGGGGCCGTCTTTGTTTTATTTTACCTGCTCTTTCTGGTGATCCTCGGGATCCCCGTCGTCACCATGGAGCTCGCTGTGGGCCGCGCGAGCCAGAAGAGCGTGAAGGAAGGCTTCATGAAGCTCGAGCCGCCGGGGACATGGTGGCACCTTCACGGCTGGATCGCACTGGCAGGGAGCTTCGTGCTCATGATCTACTACACCACGATCTCCGGCTGGATGGTGGACTACTTCGTTCGTTTCCTGGACGGCTCTTTTCAGGGGCTTTCGACGAAAGAGGTCGCGGATGTCTTCGGCAGCATGCTGGCAAATCCCACAGAGCTCTTAGGCTTCATGGGGCTCAATGTCCTCATCGGCTTTGCGGTCTGCGCGGGCGGCGTCGCTAAGAGCCTTGAAAAGGTGACGAAAGTGATGATGCTCGGGCTCCTCTTCCTCATTGTCATTCTGGCAGGAAACAGCCTGCTCCTTCCCGGTGCGGAAGAAGGACTTCGTTTCTACCTGCTCCCGGACTGGGACCGCGCGGCAGCCGCCGGCCTTGGCAATGTGGCATCTGCGGCCATGTTCCAAGCCTTCTTCACGCTCTCTGTCGGACAGGGCTCTATGGAAATCTTTGCCAGCTACATGAGCAAAGAAAATACCCTCACCGGCGAAGCGGTACGCATCACGATCCTCGATACCTTTGTCGCCATCATGGCAGGCCTCATCATTTTCCCCGCTTGCTTTGCCTTCGGCGTCGCTCCGGCGGAAGGACCGTCCCTTATTTTCGTGGCGCTGCCGAATATTTTCATCAACATGCCAATGGGACAGCTCTGGGGCGGGCTCTTCTTCCTCTTTATGACCTTTGCGAGTTTCTCGACCGTCACAGCGGTCTTTGAAAGCCTTATCGGCAACTGCATGGACAACTTCGGATGGAGCCGCAAAAAAAGTGTCCTCATCCTGCTCCCGCTCGTCTTCTTCGGCTCCATTCCCTGCGTCTTAGGCTTCAATGTCTGGCAGGACGTCCACCTCTTGGGCGCACGCGGCATCCTCGACACGGAAGACTTCTTCGTCTCGAGCCTTGTCCTTCCCGGCGGCTCTCTCCTCTTCGTTCTCTTCTGCACCACCCGCTATGGCTGGGGCTTCGACAAGTACATGGCGGAGGTCAATATGGGAACCGGCGTGAAGATGCCCCGCTGGGTGAAGCCGTACTTCAAGTACGTGCTGCCGATCCTCATCTTTGGGATTTTTGTGAGAGGACTAATATAGGTTGATGGGTTCAACGGGTTCTATAGGTTCAGCAGGTTCAACGGGGGCGGTGCGGCGCGAAATAGTAGGAAAGCGCCGCAGAGTTTTCATTGGAATCTGGTATTCCCGTGAATGAGGAACCTTTTGAACCCGTTGAACCTACAGAACCTTTTGAACCTAAACGAAAGGAAATCGAACTACGTTTCGATTTCCTTTTTTCGCATTCACTATTGCGTCTGTGGCATAAATCCTTTAATATATATACTGATATTGTATGTGCGAAAGCAGCGCCGGACATCGGCTCTGCTTCTCAAGGCTTTTGTAAGGAGATGCAAGAATGAGACTTCGTGGGATTTTATTTGCGATCGCCCTCGTATTCGGCGTATGGAATATTTTCAATCAGGGCTTGAACGTCCAGAGCGGGGCGATTCTGCTCATGATCCTGGTGTGCCTTGCGATGAATATTTACAACTACCACCAGAAGCAGAAAGAGAGAGAGGCGGCCGAGAATGCACTGCGTGAAAAGGAAGAAATCCGCCGCATGCGTGCCGAAGCCCGTCATCGCCAGAGCCGCAAGGGGAGAAAGAAGAAATAAAGAGCGCGTCAGCGCTCGGGGATTCCGTTTGAAAGCAGGGATGAGTAGCTAGTGACTTGTGACTTGTGACTGGTAGCTAGGGATTAGTGGCTAGGGATTAGGAGCCGCAAGTGACTGGTAGCTAGTGACTGGTGACTTAAATACCACCTTCGGGCATCGCCACTATTTATACTCCGCGGCGCTTCTGTTTTTTATGCGCCGCACCAACACTCCTCACTCCTCACTCCTCACTCCTCACTCCTCACTTCTAACTGGCGAGCAAAGCTTTCATCCACAATCAAGGGGAAGCCCGCCCAAGGGGCTAACCTTGAACCGACAACAATAACGACTCTATTCAAGCGCCTATGGCGCTTTTTCCATGCGAGGTGCGTATGCCGATTGCACTGATGTATCGCTGGGCGATCTTCGTCCTTTTGATCGTGGGACTGATCCTTCTCATGAAGCACAAGGTGCTAACGCCCTTTGTGTTCTGGTCGAGGATCCAGTACTACACCTTTTCCACCTTCACCCTCTTCGTCTTCTGGCTGGGAGCGACGCTCTTTCAGGTGGACATCCCCTTCCTGTACTCGGCGGACTGCCGCTTCGGCGTGGCAGCAAGCCTTGCGACCCTCTCGCTCATGTATCATCTGATCGTTCGTCCGGGCGCGATCCGGACGCACCGGCTGAATGATATCAGCTACGAGCACTTCTCATTTTACAATTATATTTTCCACTACTTCATCCCGATCCTCATGACCGTCGACTATATTTTCTTCGTGGACAAGAGGGACATGCACTGGTACACCATGTTCACATGGATGATCTATCCCGCGCTTTACGTGCCCTTCGTCTATCTGCGGGCGTGGCTCACCATCGTGACGCATGGGACGAGCCATCTGTACCCATACACCTTCATGGATCCCACGATGCACGGTTTCTTCTCCATCGCCAAAGAAGTGCTGAAGGTCGGCTTCCGCTTCTTCGTCATCGGCATCTTCGTCTACGCCGTGGGCATGGGGCTGTGGCATCTCGGCATTCCGCCGCTCTCGTGGACGTACAACGGGTAAATGATAAGTGAGGAATTAGGAGTGAGGAGTGGAGGAAGGGGCGCACAATTCATAGAGCGCCCCGATACCCCTTTTTTATTATAAAACTTCGCGGCGCTTCCAAATTTGTTGCGCCGCACCTTCACTCCTAACTCCTCATTCCTAACTCCTAACTCCTAACTTTATTCGGGTGTTTCCTTAGTGAGAAATACGTTATTTCCCTCAAATGAGGAACCCGTTGAACCTATAGAACCCATAGAACCCGTTGAACCTGTTCTCTCATTCATGATATAATGGATTCACCATTTTCATTCATTGCTTTTGCTGGAGGCTTCACATTTCATGGCAAAGACAGACGCAGCATCGACCAAAGATTTCGTCGATCATTCCTATTTCTACAAACCATACTCCATCGCCGCAGCCATCGGTTTCATCCTATGGGCTGCCTATGTCTGCTGGACGGGCTACTGGGGCATCATGAAAGGGCGCGTGCCCGTGATCGATATCGGCATGCAGCTCGCGATCCTCTGGTGGCTTCTGGATACCGTCCGCACGAAGACCGTCTACCGGCTCGAAAAGGACCGGCTCTACATGCTGAAAACGGGGCTTTGGACGAAGCAGGAGCTCTCCATCGCCTATGATGACATCTTCGGCGTGCATCATTTCAAGAACCAGCTCATGAAGCCGGTGACCTATCGCTACACTTATCATGAGTACGCGAAGATGGATAACCGCCCCATCTGGTCGCTTCTCTACGACATCGGCAGCACTCAGAAGGTCGGGCGCGTCCTCATGAAAGCCTCCGAAGACTTCTGGAAAGAATTCGAAAAGCGCATGCCGGGCCAGATCCGCATCCCGCAGGAAGAAGTCGTGGCACTCACCTATAAGTCTATCGAAAAGAAACTGCGCGAGCAGGGCTACTTCAAAGACCATCCGGAGATGGACTTCGAAGAAGGCATCAAGCAGCTCCGTCAGAAGGGCACGGAAATGGGCGGCCGTGACGACGAGCTGACCGGCGAAGATTTCCACGGAGAAAAGGTGGAAATGAAAAACGGCACACGTACAGATACCATCGAAGCCGCGAAACGCCGCATGGAAAAGAAATAAAATCGAAAACGAGCACCCCCGTGATGACGGGGGTGTTTTTTGTTGGGAAATGGGCTAAGTTTGAAAGCAGGGGTGAGTGGCTAGGGATTAGGGATTGGGGATTAGGAGTGACTAGTGACTAGGAGACATCAGACTCTCGTATCGTCATTTCGAGCGAAGCGAGAAATCTTTCTTGCAGACCGCTAAACGAAGGATGTGTGAAAGCAGAAATACGTAGCACCAAGGCGTCGTTTCCCTTCCGGTGCTTATGTGATACTGACCGCAGTGCAAGAAAGATCCCTCGGCTACGCTCGGGATGACGACAGCGCGAAGCACTATCAAAATTCCGCGGCGCTTCATTATTTTATGCGCCGCACCACCATTTCGCATTTCTCATTTCTAATTTCTCATTCAAGCGAAGCTTTCAAACGGAATCAAAGGGCAGTACGCCCCAGGAGCTAACCGTGAACCCGACACCCTTCCTTTCTCTATCAAATTTATTTATACCACACAATAAAAGAAGCCGAAAAAACCAGATTTTCTCGAACTATATAGCAGGCAATGAAAGAAAAGGTGCGTATATTCCGAAAAAAAGAGGAAGCGATTTTATTTATTTCATATAAATAAATGATGCAATAGAAGAGCAAGAAGCTCGATAATATCGGGGATGCGAATTTTTTGCGTTTCAAAAATACATGATAGGTATCTATCGAAAGAGGAGAAGAAAGAAAGAGAAAAGCATAGAAACGATAGAGAAACATAGTATATATACCTAAAAACACCCATATACGCTATGTATTTTTGAAAAATAGAAGGATGAGGGCTACAATAATGACAGGTGCTTGAGAGCATGATCTCTCAAATGTGAGCCCGCCCCAGGGGCTGTTACAAAGGAGGATAGCGGTTGGTTTGGGAAACTCGTTTCGGAAATGAACGAATTCGCTGAAAACAGCACTAATCATTTCTTTTTATAACTGCATAGTGAATTCATATTCATCTCCGAATATCCTGTGAAGAATTCTAACCGCACCACCAGAGTTTTTTACAAAACAAAACATAGGAAGGTGAAAATTATGGATCCAGCTATTATCACGCTGTGCGTCCTGGCTGTAGCAGCATTTCTCTTCATCACTGAACTGATTCCGCTGGCTGTTACCGCTATGGCAGCATGTACCATGCTTGGGATTCTCGGCGTACTCCCGTCTAAAGCAGTATATGCAGGTCTTTCCAACTCCACCGTCGTTCTCTTCGGCGGCATGTTCGTCATCGGCGCTGCTATGTTTAAAACCGGCCTTGCTGAAGCCATCGGCATTGCCGTAGTTAAAAAAGCAGGCACCAATGAAATTCCGCTGATGGCAGCTATCATGATCGTTACCATCGTGCTGTCCTCTGTATCCTCCAACACAGGTACAGTCGCATGCCTGATGCCGGTCATCATCGGTATCTGCCAGGCAGCAAAGATCCCTGCTTCCAAGGAACTGATGCCACTGGCTATCGCCGCTAACGTCGGCGGTACCATCACCATGATCGGTACCCCGCCAAACGTTATCGTTACCGGCGCTCTGACCACCGCTGGTCTTCCGACCTTCGGATTCTTCGAATTCGCGGCTATCGGTATCCCGCTCTCCCTTGTCATCACTGTCTACACCCTCTTCATCGGCCGTCACATGATCGCTGCAAAATCTGCCGGCGCCATGGACGAAGAAGCTCTGAAGGCTGCTAAAGAAGAAGCTGGCGGCGGCGGAGATGCTCCGAAGAGCAAAACAAAAATGTGGATTTCCGGTCTTATCCTGATCGGCGTTGTTCTCTGCATGGCTCTCAACCTGAAGACTGTTCCGCTGCACACCGCAGCAGTCACCGGCGCTATCCTCTGCGTGATCACCGGCTGCCTGAAGGAAAAAGAAGCTTACGCTGGCATCGACTGGGTCACCATTTTCCTCTTCGCTGGTATGCTTTCCGTGGCATCTGCTATGGAAAAGACCGGCGCAGGCAAAATGATCGCTGACACCGTCGTAAGCATGATGGGCGCGAACCCGAACCCATACGTCCTGACCGGCGTACTGTTCCTCATCTCCAACGTCCTCACCCAGTTCATGTCGAACACTGCATCCGCAGCACTGCTTGCCCCCATTGGTATTTCTATCGCACAGTCCATCGGCGCTGACCCGAAACCGGTACTGATGGCACTTGGTATTGCCGCATCCTGCGCATTCGCTACCCCGATGGCTACTCCGCCAAACACCCTCGTTCTTGGACCTGGCAACTTCTCCTTCAACGACTATGCTAAAGTCGGTGTACCGATGTGCGTCATTTCTCTCATCGTCTGCCTCATCGTCATCCCGATCGTATGGCCATTCGGCATGTAAGCTGAGAGATCACTTACAAAAATGGAATTTTTCGCCGCTCCCGCGCAAAGTGGGGGTGGCGGGAAATCTATTTGCGTTTCTGAAGTTTTGAAACACCGTGCGTGACGGTCTCACGCAGAAAACGCTGAAGGATCATCCTTCTTACTCAAAGAAAGGTGGATTTTACTCTATGGAAACTCCGGGCCCGCTTTCGATCTGCCTCACGAACATGGTTATCGTGTTCGGCGTGCTGATTTTCCTGGCTTGCGTCATCCAGCTGATTCACATCGTGGATCCGACCAAAGGCAAGAAGAAATAAGAAAATATCGTTTTTGAAATGATGCATACTTCTCTCTTCATTCTGTAAATAGGGATTAGTAGTCAGGGATTAGGGATTAGAAAATGGGGGCATCGCTCTTCTTTCTACTCCGCGGCGCTTCATGACTTTTACGCGCCGCACCATCATTCCTAATTCCTCATTCCTAATTTCTCATGATAGACAGAGGTATGAAATCGCAATGACACCAAACAAATACCAACTACCCAAACAACTATCCATCTAGGAGGAAACAACATGGACGGCTTTATGAGAGCTCTCGTTTCCGTATGGACCGATTCCGGCTTT
>CAKPUX010000043.1 GCA_934193095.1 uncultured Dialister sp.
TACACCTCTATCAAGAGAGGAAATGATGTGGATAAGCCGAGAAATCTCGCAAAATCCGTGACCGTAGAATAATAGAACCAGAACCGCTCTGCAAAGCCCGTCCTCGCAGAGCGGTTTTTATTTGCACAGAATGGAAGCACGCCATTTGCGAGAGTGCCGCTGTCCCCGATACAAAGCCTTTCCCTCAAGGGGAAGGTGCCCCGAAGGGGCGGATAGGGCACTGGCGGTATGAAAGACAGATGAGGAAAACGGAGAGATGCGCGGCACATGTGTGGAAAGCGTGAGTTTCTGACCGCGAATGACAAAGATTTCTCACTTTGCTCGAAATGACGATGCAGGAGTCTGATGTCTCCTAGTCTCTTAGTCTCTTAGTCTCCTAGTCACCAGTCACTAGCCGCTTATCCCTGTTTACATTCTCTAAGCGTTTCTTATTTGATGTGCCGTACCATCTCTCCTTTCCTGCGGAATCCGTCATGACCGATTGCCTGTCTCGTGACGATTTCATATAATAAAGAAAAACGTACAGAAGTGAGGAAAAGACGATGAAACTGCAATATGGCAATACCTGGTGGGGGAGCGAGTGGCTGAAAGCGCTCGAGGAGGCAGACCATGCGAACCGTCTGCCGCGCGGGCGGGTGTATGCCCGAGGCGGTGCGGTCATTTCCATGCACCGGGAGGGGGAGACGCTGACCGCAAGGGTGCAGGGGACGCGGCGCACGCCCTACCATGTCACGCTGACGCTCCCTCCTTTTCCGGAAAACAAAGTCCAGGCCTTTCTGGATGATGTATCGCGCCATCCTTCGATCGTGACGAAGCTCCTGCATCGAGAGTTGTCACCTGCTGTCATGGAGCTTGCGGAAAAGGCAGGTCTTTCTCTATTCCCTTCTTCGATGAATGACATCGAGATGCATTGCAGCTGTCCCGACTGGGCGCACCTCTGCAAGCACATCGCGGCCGTCATCTATGAGGTGAGCCGTGCCATCGACAATGATCCCTTCCAAGTCTTTTCCCTGCATGGCGTGTCGCTTGTGAGCGAGCTAAAGAAGCGGCATGTGACGATCACAAATGAGATGTCTGCCAAGATCCCGCGCTGGGATGACCTTGTGAAAGGGGAACTGGTCAAGGATATGGCACTTCCCATGGCAGAGGAAACGGCGGAAATTCCAGATTTCACAAAGATCAAAAGCCTCTTTTCCCTATGGATGCGTGTGCTTCCCGCTTCGCCCGCCTTCTATGGGCGCGGCAGCTTCGGCCGCGTCTATGAAAAGACCATGACGGGCGTCAGAAAGATCGCAGAGAAAGCGCTCTTTGATTCGTCAGCCGTTTACGTCGTGGGCGGAGGGAAAGACAGCCTGGAGCTTGCCTCCGTTTCTTCCGTGCATCTCGTGATCGAAGGGCTTTCCGAGGGGAAGCTCTACACAGATCGCGGCGACTGGTGGCCGATGAGCCGTTTCCTCGCTGCTCTTCTTGATATGACGGAAGAGGAAGCGCAGGACAGCTCTTACACCGTGCGTGCCTTCCGCGAGGTGGTGCTGCTCGCTATACACCTTCTCCGTACAGGGAATGCCATCCCCGAGCTGGTGCGTGTAGATGAGAATGCGCTCTCCATCCGCTGGATGCCGACCGAGCAGGACGCAGGCACGGCGGAAGCCATGGGGATCCTCTCGAAATGGGTGATCCCTTCCATGGTAGAGATCGCGCGATACAGAGAGAAGAGATGCTTTGCCAGAGAGCCTGCCGAGGCGGCACTTTCACTTTTTCTCACGCACTTGATGCAAAACATGGCGAAGAAAAATTTCGCAGACGATCCCATCTATGATCTTTTCTTCATGGGGGAGCCCCTGATGGCGCGAGAAGGAAGGCCGCATCCCGAGGCTGACGGCATCGCATCCTGGCTATCCTATTTCCACCTGAGCGCCGCCCGCTGGCAGCCCGTGCTTCTCGTGTCAGATGATCCGAAAACAAAAGCCTTCCATCTGGACCTCTCCGTCGTAGACAGTGAGGACAGAGAAGGGGACGCGGTGCCGCTCGCGGATGTTTTTACAAAGAAAGATTATGATGCCTGCCGCTACCAGATCTTAAAGGATATGGACCTGCTTTCTTCTCTCGTGACCGGCATGGAAGACTACATGGACAGCGAAGGAAGGACACCGATTTCCTTCACGGCGGAAACCTTTGCCCCTTTCCTTTTGGAAGCCATCCCGGCCATGCGTCTTTTGGGCGCGCGCGTCATCCTGCCGAAGTCCTTGCAGCACCTCATCCGACCGAAGAAGACACTTCGCCTCAAAAAGAAAGAAGAGGGAGCATCGCATGCACCGTCCCTCCTCTCTTTGGAAGACATGCTCGACTTCGACTGGCAGATCGCCCTTGGAGACGAGCGGATTTCCCCGGAAGATTTCGAAAAACTATCCGTCAAAGCAGGCTCTCTCATCGCATTCAAGGGACAATACCTCTACGTGACCGAAGCAGATCTGAAAAAGCTCGAAAAATGTGGCAGCGTCCCGCCTCCCTCAAAGGGGAAGAACTCCTCCGCATCGCCCTCGAGGGCAGCTATGAAGGCGCGGAGATCACCATGACGAGCGAGGTGAAGCGACTGCTCTCCTCCATGAAAGAGGGCGAGCCCGTCGCGCTGCCGGAAAATGTATGTGCGACACTTCGCCCCTACCAGAAGCGCGGCTATGCGTGGCTTTACAACAACAGCCGCCTCGGCTTCGGCAGCATCCTCGCCGATGATATGGGCCTTGGGAAGACCCTTCAGGTCATCACCTTCCTCGAAAAGCTCCGCGAAGAGGGACGCCTTGCCAAGAAGAAAGCACTCATCGTCGTGCCGACGAGCCTTCTCTACAACTGGCAGGAAGAGATCGCCCGCTTCGCACCTCTCCTCACCGTTTTCCTCTACTATGGCACCAGGCGCGACCTCGCTGATTTCCATGGGGACATCCTTCTTACCACCTATGGACTCCTTCGAAGCGACCAGGAGCTTCTCAAAAAGAAGAAATGGGAAGTCTTCATCATCGACGAAGCGCAGAACATCAAGAACCCCGACACCGCCCAGAGCCGCGTCGTCCGCAGCATGAAAGCACCCATCCGCATCGCCATCTCCGGCACTCCCGTCGAGAACAGCCTCAAAGAATTCTGGTCCATCATGGAATTTACCAACAAAGGCTACCTCGGCAGTGCGAAGACCTTCCAGACACGCTATGCGAATCCCATCCAGTACGAGCAGGACAGAAAAGCAGCCGAACGCTTCAAAAGCATCACCGCGCCCATGCTCCTGCGCCGCCTCAAGACAGACAAGACCATCATCAGCGACCTTCCGGATAAGCTCGAGCAGGATGAGTACACCCTCCTTAACCCCGCGCAGGCCGCTCTGTATCACCAGACCGTCGAAGAGAGTCTCCGCGTCATCAGCGAGCAGAAGGAGGGAGACAAAGCCTCCCTCTTCAAGCGCCAGGGCCTCGTCCTGCAGATGATCCTCGCCCTGAAGGAGATCTGCAACCATCCCGCCCTCTTCACCAAAGAAGACAACTGGGACCCCGCACTCTCCGGCAAAGCCGAGCGTCTTCTCGACCTCGCAGAAAGCATCCAGGCCAGCCGTGAAAAGGCCCTGATCTTCACCCAGTTCAAGACCATGGGCGACAAGCTCGCTGATTTCCTCGAGAGCAGCTTGGGAGAACGTCCGATGTTTCTCCACGGCGGCTGCTCCCTCCGGGAGAGAAAAGACATGGTGGACCGCTTCCAGACAGACCTGAAGGCGAGATTCTTCATCCTCTCCCTGAAAGCCGCCGGCACCGGTCTCAACCTCACCGCCGCCTCCCATGTCATCCACTACGACCTCTGGTGGAATCCCGCCGTAGAGTCTCAGGCGACAGACCGTGCCTACCGCATCGGACAGAAGAACAACGTCCTCGTCCACCGCTTCATCACCAAGAACACCTTTGAAGAAAAGATCAATGAGATCATCCAAAAGAAAAGATCCCTTGCCGATATGACCGTCTCCGTCGGAGAAAGCTGGATAGGGAATATGACGGATGATGAGCTGGCGAAGATATTCCGGTGAATTGTTGTTAGTTGTTTGATTCAGCATTCAAACAACTGACAACTAACAGCCCTCCTCTTGACAAACGCAAAAAAGAAGTCTATAGTATGACCATACATGTGAGGATAGAGACATGATGGATCCTTGGTACACGCAAAGAGAGTCTGCGGCTGGTGGGAGCAGATGGTGGGGGGATTGATTACCGCTCTGGAGCAGGAGGATCGAAATCTTCCCGGGTGGCCTCGTTACCGGGCCGACAAGTGGAGCTTTAGCTCTGATTTGGGTGGAACCACGGAATACAACTTTCGTCCCTTAGGGACGGAAGTTTTTTTATTGCTTTCATGTTGCTTTCTGCGAAGCGGCTGAAATGGCAGAGCCAAGCAGAAAGCAGCAAAAATGGAAGCCACTGTCCCCAAGCAGTGAATGTCTGTTTTTAGAAAGGAAGATACTATGATTACGATTCGTCTGAAAGACGGAAAAGAGAAGCAGTTCGAGAGCGCGGTATCTCTGGCGGATGCAGCGAAGGCGATTTCCAACAGCCTTGGCAAGAATGCGCTGGTGGCGAAGGTGAATGGCGAGCTGACGGATCTGCGCGATCCGATCGTGGATGGTGCGGAAGTGGAATTCTTCACGAAGGAAGATCCGGAGGGTCTTTTCACGCTGCGTCATACCGCGTCCCATGTGATGGCGCAGGCGATCCAGCACTTGTTCCCTGGCGTGAAGTTTGCTATCGGACCGGCGATCGATGATGGTTTCTACTATGATCTGGACTCTGATCATGTTTTCAGCCAGGAGGATTTCGCAGCGATCGAGAAGGAAATGTCGAAGATCGCGAAGGAAAATATCCCGCTGGTGAAGAAGGTGCTGCCGCGCGATGAAGCGCTTCAGTATTTCAAGGACAAGGGGCAGGACTACAAGGTCATGCTGATCGAAGACCTGCCGGAAGAGGAAACGATTTCTCTCTATGAACAGGGTGATTTCACGGATCTCTGCGCGGGCCCGCATCTGAAGTCCACCGGCAAGGTGAAGACGTTCAAGCTGATGACGGTCGCTGGTGCTTACTGGCGCGGCGACTCCAAGAATAAGATGCTGCAGCGTATCTATGCGACGGCATTATTCAGCAAGGAGGATCTGGATCACTATCTCTTCGTCCGTGCGGAAGCAGAGAAGCGCGACCACAGAAAGCTCGGCAAGCAGCTCGATCTGTTCTCCTTCCATGAAGAGGGCCCGGGCTTCCCGTTCTTCCATCCGAAGGGCATGATCCTCAGAAATAAACTGATGGACTATGAACGTGAGCTCTTCAAGGAATTCGGCTATGTGGAGATCATGACGCCGGTCATCCTGTCGAAGAAGCTGTGGCTGCAGTCTGGTCACTGGGATCATTACAAGGAAAATATGTACTTCACCCAGATCGATGACGAAGACTATGCGATCAAACCGATGAACTGCCCCGGCGGAATCCTTTTCTTCAAGACGCAGCAGCGTTCTTACAGAGATTTGCCGATGCGTGTCGGCGAATTCGGCCTTGTTCATCGTCATGAGCTGAAGGGCGCGCTGCACGGCCTCTTCCGCGTTCGCTGCTTCACGCAGGATGATGCGCACATTTTCATGACGCAGGAACAGATGAAGGATGAAGTCATCAAGTGTATGGCGATGTACCAGAAGATGTATGGTGTCTTCGGTCTGGAATACCATGTCGAACTCTCTACCCGTCCGGAAAACTCCATGGGCAGCGATGAGCTGTGGGAGATCTCCACGAATGCGCTCCGCGAAGCGATCGAGACGGCGGGTGTACCGTACCAGATCAATGAAGGCGACGGTGCTTTCTATGGACCGAAGCTCGATTTCCATGTACAGGACTCTCTCGGACGTACCTGGCAGTGCGGCACCATCCAGATGGATATGCAGTTGCCGGAACGCTTCGATGTGAACTATATCGGTGAAGATGGAGAAAAGCACAGAGCAGTCATGCTGCACCGCGCAGGCTACGGCTCTCTGGAACGTTTCATCGGCATCCTGATCGAACACTATGCAGGGGCTTTCCCGACTTGGATCGCTCCGGTACAGGCGAAGATCATCCCTGTCACGGACAAGAATCTGGAATATGCGAAGTCTGTCGCAGCGGCTATGTCCGAGTCTGATATCCGTGTCGAAGTGGAAGAGGCCAATGAAACACTGGGCTACAAGATCCGCAAGGCGCAGATGGAGAAGGTACCGTACATGATCATCGTGGGCGATCAGGAAATGAAGGGTCACACCATTTCCGTCAGAAGCAGAAAGAATGGCGATCTGGGGTCCCAGTCTCTCCCGATGTTTGTCGCAAACCTGATCCGCGAGATCAAAGAACGGGAAAACTGAGATGGCTTACAAAGAATACCAGAGTGCTGATATCGCACGGGCCGCGCTCCGCATGTCTTTGACCGAGACGCGGGCAGATGAGAATGCGCTGAAGGAAAGGCTGGCGAAGGATGGCATCCGCGCTGTCGCTGTGAACTTTGGCGGGAAATTTCTGGATATCCTGCCGAAGATCTTCGAGTCGGCCATCGTGGCTGCCCAAAGGCAGAAGGTCATCTCTGATACTCATGTGGGAGATGGCTCTGTGGTCGGAGCCATGGAGTCTGCCATCGAGCAGGTGAAGCCGATGGCGATCGGCATGAATGTCGGCGGCAAGATCGGTATCGCCCGCTGGAATGAGCATCTCTGCGTCGCGATCTTCGTCGGCGTGGGTGTGCTTCATTTCAATGAGGTCACGGTGGGCATGGCGCATCGTGTCCTTCGGAATGATCTGCCTGATTGAGAAAATCATAAGGGATGGGGACTATAATCTCATACCTGTCCTGCATAAGAAAAGAGCCGGGGGCTTTTGCCTCCGGCTTTTTTGATGGAAGAAAGAGGGAGTCATTTTTCTTGACAGAAAAAGCCGAAGGCGGTACATTGAATGAAATTCGATGGTTCGTTTGAGTGACAGGATGGGTGGAGGCTTTATGAAGGAAAAGATCAGTCTGATTCAAATGGATGTAGCGCTGGGACAGGTGGAAAGAAATTATGAAAAAGCCGTGCAGCTGATGGAGCTTGCGCTGGAAGACAAGCCGGACATTCTTGTCCTGCCGGAAACGTTAAACACCGGCTTCTTTCCGTCGCCGGACAGCGCACTCTATGCCGCTTCTGATGCAGATGGCGTGCAGACGAAAAAGGTATTCGGAGCCTTTGCCAAGGAGCATGGCGTCAATATCGTGGCGGGCTCGGTCAGCGTTTTGGAAAATGGATGCGTTTTCAATCGAAGCTATATCTTTGATCGCAAGGGCGAGGTCGTTGCCTCTTATGATAAGATCCACGGCTTCAGCCCGATGGGAGAAACGAAGTCGTATACCGGCGGCTCTTCCACTGTCCACTTTACGCTGGACGGGATCGCCTGCTCGATGGCGATCTGCTATGACGTACGCTTTTGTGAGCTGATCCGGACAGAAGCGTTGCAGGGGGTGGATCTGTTTTTCCTTCCTGCTGCCTGGCCGCTCGTAAGAAAGGAGCACTGGATCACACTTTCTAAAGCCAGAGCGATCGAGAATCAGATGTTTTTCTGTGCCGTGAATGAATGCGGCCGTGCCGGCAGCACGCAGTACGGTGGAAACTCGATGCTGCTCTCGCCTTTGGGGGAAGAATTGCTCCATCTGGGTGAAAAGGAGCAGGTGGCCACGGCGGAGATCGATACGGATGTGCTGCAGGGCATCCGAGAGAGCATCAATGTATTTCGTGACAGAAGACCGGAATTGTATCATCTGTAGAAAAATAGGAGAAAGGCGTTTCGCCCTTTGATTGCGCATGACCAAGGTTCAGCGGGTTCAAGAGGTTCAGGGGGCGGCGCATAAAAATCAGAAGTGCCGCGGAGTATCGATCATGGCGATGCCCGAAGGTTTCTTGAAGAGCCGGTTTCCCGTTTGCGGCTTCCAAACATTGACCATTTTGACCGCGAATGACAAAGATTTCTCGCTTGCGCTCGAAATGACGGCGAGAGGGTTCGCAGTCCCCCGCCACCCTTATCGCCCAAGGGCAACCATTTTTCAAAAAGTGCTTGACAAAAGTACCATGGATGGATATACTAATATGCGTAACTTACGTGCGGCCCGGTGGTGTAGTGGTCTAACATGCCGCCCTGTCACGGCGGAGATCGTCAGTTCAAATCTGATCCGGGTCGCCAGCGCGGAAGTAGCTCAGTGGTAGAGCACAACCTTGCCAAGGTTGGGGTCGCGGGTTCGAGTCCCGTTTTCCGCTCCATATGGCGGCATAGCCAAGCGGTAAGGCAGAGGTCTGCAAAACCTTTATCCCCAGTTCGATTCTGGGTGCCGCCTCCATATTACAATCTATTACATTCATATAGACCTGCCGGGGTGGCGGAACTGGCAGACGCAAGGGACTTAAAATCCCTCGGATCGTGAGATTCGTACCGGTTCGATTCCGGTCCTCGGCACCAATTTGAATGATGAGCCGGAGCGTGATGCTCCGGCTTTTTGTTGTTTGAAAATGGGTGTGCGGTGGGAAGCGGTCAGGCATCGGGAAGCTGATGGCGCTGCGTCCCGGGCTGCCCAATGAATCGAGGCAAACTATGGCAAAGAAAGAAAAGAAAACGAATGTCATGCGCATTCTGGATAAAGAGAAGATCTCCTACGAGACGAAGTCCTATGACTACGATGAGGACGATCTCTCGGGCGTGCATGCGGCGGCAGAGCTCGGCTATGATCCGGACATGGTTTTCAAGACTATTGTCACGCATGGTGACAAGACAGGTCCTGTGGTCTTCTGTCTGCCTTCGGAGAAGGAGATCGATCTCAAAGCGGCGGCGCGTGTGAGCGGGAACAAGAGCGTAGAGATGATCCATGTGAAGGAGCTGCCCGGTCTCACGGGGTATCTGCGCGGCGGCTGCTCGCCGATCGGGATGAAGAAGGCCTTCCCGACCTTCATCGATGAGAGCTGCCATCACCATGCGGCGATCAGCATCAGTGCGGGCCAGCGCGGCCGTCAGGTGGTGCTCTCGCCGGATGATCTGATCTCCCTCATCGGTGCGAAGACGGCGGATCTGACGGCGAAGTAGAGAGGCGGAAGCCGGGGTGCCTCATGATGCTGCGTGCGGACTTATCTCAAAATGAGGCATGAAGGCGGCGGCTTCGCCGCCTTATCCATAGGGCGATGCCCGAAGGTTTCCTGCATAGCAGGTTTTCTGCTTCGGATCTCCAAACATCGACCGCGTGGCTGCGGATGACAAAGATCTCTCATTGACGCTCGAAATGACGACACGAGAGAGTCGCTAGTCACAAGTCACTCTTCTCCTCATCCCTGCTTTCAAACGCCTCATCTTTCGTGAATATCGCATATTAGGGAAACGCTGATTCAATCTGACAACGATTTAATCAGTGTTTCCATAGAAAACTGCGCGGCGCTTCTGACTTGATGCGCCGCACCAACCCCTTTGAACCTCTTGAACCCATAGAACCTGCTGAACCTCTTTGGCATGCCCCGTGGACGAACCTGATCCCGATGACTGTATACCATTTCCGGTCATCGGGATTTTTTATTTTTCACTCTGCGTATGCTATAATAAAGTGATATTTTGGATACGTGTGAGTTGTTATATAAAGGATATATATTATGGAAAAGAAGTACTTCACCCTGACCTATGGCTGCCAAATGAATGAATCGGACACGGAGCGCATCAACGGGCAGCTGGAGGAGCTGGGATATGCGCCAGCGGAGACGATGGAAGAGGCGGATATCATCATCATGAATACCTGCAGCATCCGCCAGAATGCGGAAGAGAAGGTCTATGGCAAGATCGGGGAGATCAAGAAGCTGAAGGATAAGAATCCGCATCTGCTTCTGGGGATCGCCGGATGCATGGCGCAGGAGAATAAGGGCAAGCTCATCGAGCGCATGCCGATCATTGATTTCGTCATCGGGCCATACCATATCCATGACCTGAAGGAGATCGTTTCGAAGGAAGATGTGCGCGGAGGCCATGTGGTGAAGACGGAGAGGAATCCGCACAGTGTGAGTGACTACAGCGAGCTTCGTGCGGTGCGTAAGTCTCATGTCTTTGCATGGATCCCGATCATGCAGGGGTGCAACAAGTTCTGCACGTACTGCATCGTGCCGTATGTACGCGGCCGTGAGCTGTCGCGCAGCGTGGAGGACATCTCGCGCGAAATAGAGGGCCTCGCGAAGGAAGGCTATAAGGAAGTGACGCTCCTTGGGCAGAATGTGAATTCGTATGGTCTTGATTTCAGAAATGGGACGGACTTCGGGACGCTGATCCGCGCGATCGACAAGGTGGATGGCATCGAGCGCGTGCGCTATATGACGTCGCATCCGAGAGATATGACATTCGATATGGTGGATGCGATGGCGGATTCTCCGAAGGTGGCGCGTCATATGCATCTGCCTGTGCAGCATGGCTCGAATGAAATGCTGAAGAAGATGAATCGCGGATATACGATCGAGCATTTCAAGGAGCTGGTCTCCTACGTCCGCAAAAAGATGCCGGACATCGTGCTGACGACGGATCTCATCACCGGGTTCCCTGGAGAAACGGAAGAGATGCATCAGGAGACGCTCGCGCTTTTGAAAGAGGTGCGTTTCGACTCGGCGTATACATTCATTTATTCGCCGAGAAATGGCACGCCGGCAGCGCGCATGACGGATCAGATCGATGAGGAGACGAAGCACCGCCGCCTGCAGGAGCTGATGGATGTGGAGAATGAGGTGAGCCTTTCTCTGAATCAGGCGATGGAGGGTAAGACCTATCCCATCATCGTCGAAGGCCCGTCGAAGCAGGAGAATGTCTGGTATGGACGTACATCGGGCAATAAGATGATTCTTTTCCCGTATCAGGAAGGCGTCAAGGTCGGTGATACGCTGGAAGCAAAAGTCGAGGTCGGCCAGACGTGGGTGCTGAAGGGGAAATTGGTGTAGTTTCGAGTTTTCTTTGAACGCCTATCTACATAGTGAGGAGTTAGGAGTGAGAAGTGAGGAGTGGCGGAAGGGCCGCACAGTTCATATAGCGCCCCAATCCCCCTTTTTTATTATTGTGCGCGTTGCGTAGTATAAAACTTGGCGGCGCTTTATTATTGTTTTGCGCCGCACCTTCACGCCTCACTCCTCATTCCTCACTCCTAACTTGGAGATATATGCCTTTTGCCTAAATTAGAATGACCAGAAAGAAGGAACAAGACCATGGCCAAAACGCCCTTGATGGCACAGTATAAGGAAGTCAAAGAGAAATACCAGGACTGTCTGCTTTTTTACCGTCTGGGCGATTTCTATGAGCTTTTCAATGACGATGCGCTGACGGCATCGCATGAGCTGGAGCTGACGCTGACGGGGAAGTCGGCAGGGCAGGATGGCCGCGTACCGATGTGCGGGGTGCCTTTCCATGCGGCAGAGCTCTATATTTATCGGCTGATCAAGAAGGGGTACAAGGTAGCGATCTGCGAGCAGCTGGAAGACCCGAAGAAGGCGAAGGGGCTGGTCAAGCGGGATGTCATCCGTGTCATCACGCCGGGGACGATCCTTTTTGAAAATTCCATCGCAGATAAGTCGAACAATTATCTCATTTACCTCTTAGAGGCGGACAAGGAGATCGCCGCGGTGCTCGCCGATGTCTCGACGGGCGAGTGCTGGTGGGGGACCTGGGATAAGAAGAAGGAGCAGGATGCCTTCTTCGATCTTCTCTCGGTATATAGTCCCGCAGAAGCGGTGTGTCTCGTGTCGGATGATTTCTATGAGAAGCTCTCCCGCTTCGCCGCGGCACGCCTCGGGGCCTGTCTCCTGACGCGAAGGGATGATGAGGACGAGAGTGCGATCCCACCGGCGGCAGCGTCTATAGAGAATCGCCATGTGCAGAAGGCCTTCGCCCTTCTTTCCGGATACCTCAAGGAGGTCATGCGCTCGGAGGCGGCGGATTTCCATGATCCGCGGCCGATCCGTGAGGATCATACGCTGACGCTTACCGAGGAGTGCCTTAGAAATCTGGAGATCACGCGGAATATGCGTGACGGCGGGCGGCGCGGCACGCTCTTAGAGCTTCTCGACTATACGCATACCGCGATGGGGGCGCGCCTCTTGAAGCGTTCTCTGGAGCGGCCGCTGACGGATGTGAACCGCATCATACTGCGCCAGTCGGCGATCGAGGAGCTGACACAGCACATGACGGAGCTTTCACGTCTGGAAGAGATGCTTTCCGGCGTCTTTGACTTCGAGCGTATTCTTTCCCGCATCGAGGCGAATTCGACTTCGCCTAAAGACCTTCTCTCTCTCAAAGCGACGCTTCGCGTGGTGCCGCAGGTGAAGCAGCTCCTCTCCGGCGCCGGCTCGGTGCTTTTGAAGAAGCTGAACAGCCAGCTCTCGACGCATGGCCCTGTCTTTGACCTTCTGGACCGTGCGATGAATGAGAACGGGACGGGCAACATCAAGGACGGCAAGTACATCCGCGAAGGCTTCTCCGCCGAGCTGGATGAAGTGCGCTCGCTGTCGGAGAACAGCCAGAAGTACATCCAAGAGCTGGAAGAGAAGGAAAAGGAAAAGACGGGCATCAAGCTCAAGATCGGCTTCAATAATGTCTTCGGATACTATTTTGAGATCTCCAATGCGAATAAGCTCCCTGTTCCTGCGTACTATGTGAGAAAGCAGACGCTCGTGAATGCGGAGCGCTATATCACGCCGGAACTGAAGGAATTCGAGACGAAGGCGCTGTCTGCGAGAGAAAAGACCGAGCAGCTGGAGCTCAAGATCTATCAGGCGGTGAAGGCGGAAATCCGTCCGGAAATCCCGGATATGCAGAAGACGGCGCGCGCGCTCGCAGCGGTGGACTGCCTTGCAAGCTTAGCGCGGGCAGCGATCAAGGACCGCTACATCCGTCCGTCGATCATTAGCCCGAAGGATGGGTATATTTCCATCAAAGACGGCCGTCATCCGATGGTCGAGCATGCCTTGAAGAGAGACATGTTCGTCCCGAATGATACGGAGCTGAATCATCGAAATCAGGAGATCCTGGTCATCACGGGGCCGAATATGGCCGGTAAGTCGACCTACATGCGTCAGGTCGCTGTCCTCACCATCATGGCGCAGGTGGGCTCTTTCATTCCTGCAAGGAGCGCGGTCTTCGCGCCGGTCGATCGCATTTTCACGCGCGTCGGCGCGACGGATGACATTTCTACGGGGCAGAGTACCTTCATGGTGGAAATGCAGGAGGTATCCTACATCCTTAGGCATGCGACGAAGAACAGTCTTATCATTCTGGACGAGATCGGACGCGGCACGAGTACCTATGATGGCATGAGCATCGCGAAGGCGGTCGTGGAGTATATCGATCAGAAGATCCACGGCTATACGCTCTTTGCGACACACTATCATGAGCTTTCCGATATGGCAGAGACGAGCCCGCGGATCAAAAATTACACGGTATCCGTCAAGGAACGGGGTAAGGATATTACCTTCCTGCGCCGTATCGTGCCGGGCTCGGCGGATCGGAGCTATGGGATCCACGTCGCACGCCTCGCGGGGCTTCCTGAGTCTCTTCTCGCCAGAGCCGATGAGATCCTTCTGGGGCTTGAGAAGGAGGATGGGAAGAGCCGTCCCGCTCCGGAGAAGCCGCAGGCAGCCGCCGGCGCGATGGATCTTTTCAGCTCGCCCATCATTGACGAGCTGGCGCAACTGGATGTCATGAGCAAGACACCGATCGAAGCAATGGAGATCTTATTCCGGCTGAGCCGCGAAGCGAAGGAGGGACGCTGATGGCATTGATCCATGTACTCGATGAAGTGACGGCGAATCAGATCGCCGCCGGTGAAGTGGTGGAGCGTCCGGTGAACGCCGTCAAGGAAATGGTAGAAAATGCCGTGGATGCCGGCGCGAGCGATATAGAGGTGGAGATCGCGGACGGCGGACTCACCTACATCCGCGTCACGGACAATGGCAGCGGCATGTCGGCAGAGGATGCGAAGCTCTCTATCGTGCGTCATGCGACGAGCAAGATATCAACGGTGGATAACATCTATCACATCGCCTCGCTGGGCTTCCGCGGAGAGGCGCTGGCGAGCATTTCTGCCGTCTCCCGCACGGCCATCACGACCCGGTGCCAAGAAGACGTGGAGGGCACGATCGTCGAAGTCGAGGGCGGGACAGTCAGCGAAGTGAAGCCGACCGGCGCGCCGGGCGGCACGACGATCGAAGTGCGCGATCTCTTCTATAATGTCCCGGCTCGGAAGAAATTCCTGAAATCCGAACGGACCGAGGCCAGCCGCATCAATACGATGATGGGGAAGCTCGCACTCGCGAATCCGGATATTTCCTTCCGCCTCATCAATAACGGACGCACCGTCATCGAGACACCGGGGAACGGCCGGCTCCTTGATGTCGTGTCCGCGCTCTACGGCACGAAGACCGCTGGCGAGATGCTCGAAGTCTCGGGCGAAAACGAAAGAGGCATCCTTTCGGGGCTCATTTCCAAGCCTTCGCTTTTGAAGAGCAGCCGCCAATACCAGACGATCGTCATCAACCGGCGCGTCGTCGAGAGCAGTGCGGTGTCGAAAGCTGTCGACAATGCCTATCATTCGCTGCTCCCTAAGAATGGATACCCGATCCTTGTCCTCGCCTTCACTGTCGCTCCCGAGTCGATCGATGTGAATGTGCATCCGCAAAAGCGGGAAATCAAATTCTCTGATGAGCAGAGCATCTTCCGCCTTGTCTATCACAGCGTCCTTCAGTCGCTGACGACCAAGGATACGCCGGATGAGATCGCACGCGAAATGATCAAAGACCCGGGGCATCAGGTGGCAAAGGAGAGCGACTTTGACCTGACGTCTGTCAAGGTCGAAGAAGCGCGCTCCGTGGGGCCTGACATCGGACTCACGGAAAAAGAAAAGGATCCCGCGCGCTGGGGAGAGCCGGGCGCAGCCTATGCAGCAGAAGAACGGCGTCCGATGCCCGTCTGGCATCCGCAGGGAAAGCCGGCAGGAGAAAGGCGGGAGATCCCCTTCGAGCCATCGATCTCCAAAGAGAAACTTTTCTCGAAGGAGTCCGTCTTCCCTGGCGTAACGCATGAAGAAAAAGAAGCGCTCACGCCCGAGGTGCTTTTCGATGCGCCAAAGGCCGAAGAGCCGATCATCCCTTTGGGGCAGGTCGCCAAGTGCTTCATCCTCTGCCAGCGGGGGATGGATCTCTTCATCATCGACCAGCACGCGGCGCATGAGCGCGTCCGCTATGACCGCCTTGCGGCGCGTGCAGAGGGCATCCCGGTGCAGGAGATTCTGGTGCCTTATCTCCTCCATGCCGACCCTGAGGATCTCGCGCTCTTGGAAGAGCATGAGGCGGATCTGGCGCGTCTTGGCATCACCTTCGAGCAGGCAGGCCCGGACGTCATTCGCATCACGGGGAGTCCGGAGGATCTCTCGGAAGCGGACATGGATCGTGTGATGAAGGACATCACGCGCGCTTTCCATGAGAAGGATGTGCCTTCACCGGAGACGATGCGTCATCGCATGATGGCGTATGCCGCATGCCGCGGTGCGATCAAGCGCGGAGATCCCTTGAACATCCGGCAGATGAAAGAACTCATCGTCGACCTCTTCCACACGAGCCGCCCCTTCGTCTGCCCGCATGGCCGCCCGACCATCGTGAAATTCACCCCTGAAGAGCTGGGAAGGCTCTTCAAACGCCCATGAGGACGGGCGTCACGACCATCCGCCATGCGGACTCCTCCATCATCAAAGAGGCGAAGCGGCGCGGAGAAGCGCTGGGATTTCCCTACATCCCGCGCGGCGATACACTGGAAGAGATGACGGAGGAGACGGGGCTTTCCGGCTTCCTCATTTACGGAAAACAGCTCCCGCTTTACTGGTCTCGCGGCGAGGAGTACCGCTTCCATATGGGGACGGCGGTGCTAAGGACCACGCAGCTTCGAAAAGGAAATCCTGACCGTCTCTGCGCTCTTCTCCCTGCGGACGGCCCCTGTGATGTGCTCGACTGCACCTTCGGGCAGGCAGGGGACTCGAGTACGATGTCATGGTTTTTGACGGGCAGAGGGCGTGTGACCGCGCTGGAAAAAAGCCCCATCCTCTATGAGGTGGGGCGCGCCGGCATCGCAGGCTACGAGGATAAAGACGAGAGTCTCACCGATGCCGTCCGGCGGATCCACCTGATCCATGCCGACTATAGAGAGTATCTGGCAGGCTGCAGGGATGACGCCTACGATGTCATCTATTTCGACCCCATGTTCCGCCATCCTGTGAAGCGCAGAGAAAATGATATGGAAGGCTTCCGCGCGGCAGCGGCGTATGACAGCCTGACGGCGGAGATCTTGCGAGAAGCTCTCCGCGTCTGCCGGAGGAAGGTCATCGTGAAGGAGAGGCCCTTCGCGGGCATTTTCAGAGATCCCATCTTCACCGATGTCCGGATGAAGCGCGGTCAGTCGACCGCATATGGGGTAATAGAGAAGCGGTGACTGGTAGCTAGGGATTAGTGGCTGGGGATTAGGAGCCTCGAGTGACTGGTGACTAGTGACTGGTGACTAAATACTAACTTCGGGCATCGCCACTATCTGTACCTTGCGGTGCTTCTATATTTTTATGCGCCGCACCAGCACTCCTAACTCCTAATTCCTGTTATGAAGTGACTTTTGTCAAGCGGGAATTTGCGCCCCCACACTCGCTTCCTTCTATTTGACGGCATCTAAAAA
>CAKPUX010000044.1 GCA_934193095.1 uncultured Dialister sp.
TGAATGCGTAGGAAATATACGCAGCAGCTGTGTTGCCATCCATTGTTTTTACATTTCTCACAGATCAACACTCCTTTGTATGGGAAATCTGTTCAAGGGGAGCAGAGGAGATGAAGGATGAGGAAGGCGGCGCCTTTCCGGCCACGGATCCCTGCTCATCAGTTACCTGGCTTTTATACCTTTGCCTTTACTCTTCCCTTGCAAGATACCTGAAAATTAGGTACAATGGTTTTATGATAATTTTGCATAGATGGATTCACTTTATTCTATACTAAGTCATAGACCATGGACATTTCCAGGGCATCCGAATAGATACATTTCTATTATAGAATAAAGATATGGATTTCACAAGAAAATGAGAAGGAGAAAGAGATCAAGAGCAGCTGATAAGCGTACTGCTTTTTATGCGGAGCTTTTCCTCATGGAACCGGCGGAGCTTCTCCGGCATGGGATCTAGGGAAACGCTGATTAAATCGCAGAGTCGGATTTCACATGGATTTTTATACATGGCTTCGTCATCATCTTCCTTAAATAGCTTGCTATTCGCGTCAGATGATTCCTCGCTCTGTATAAAAATCCAAGAATGAAATCTGACAACGATTGAATCAGTGTTTCCCTAAAGCAGCCCGCCCCACGGAGTCATCCTGAAGATGCACCCTCTTATCTTTCTTTTTACTCTTTCATGGAGGATCACAATGGATTATCGTCATCTGAAATATTTCATGGAAGTCGCTGAACAGAAGAGCTTCTCGAAAGCAGCGCGCAATCTTCATATTTCCCAGTCCGCCATCAGCCGCATGATCAAGTCGTTGGAGGATGAGCTGGGGGTCGTGCTTTTCATCCGCAACGCAAAGACGGTAGAGATCACAGCGCCGGGGACCATTTTCCTGAACTATGCGAAGCGGTGTCTTTTTATTTTTGAACACCTGAAGTCGGATTTTGAAAATGAATTCAACCTGAAGCAGGATACCATCGAGATCGGGCTGCCGCCGATCACCGATGCGCATGTCTTTGCAAAGCTTCTGGGCGAATTCAAGAAGAACTATCCGCAGATCGCCATCAAGCTCTATGAGCACGGTTCGAAGGTCATCGAGACCTCTGTCCAGGAGGGGGTCATCGACGTCGGCATCATCTGCACCATTCCGAATAACGAATTCGAGTCCTTCTTCCTTTCGGAGGATGAGATGTGCGTCGTCATGCCGAAGGGCTATCCGCTCGAAGAGCACCCTGTCGTCCCGATGAAGCTGCTCGCAGACTATCCGCTCGTGCTGTACCGCGATGATTTCAATATGCATGATGACATCATGTCGAACTGCAAAAAGATCGGCTTCACGCCGAAGATCGTATTCGAGACGAGCCAGCGTGAGCTGATGCTGCAGACGGTCGCGAGCGGCCTTGGCGTCGCGATCCTGCCGTCGCGCCTGTGTCCGGCAAACAGCGAGGAAAGCAAGGTCGTCACTCGTGTGATGACAGAGCCGCGCATGACACATCACCTCTATGCCATCTGGAAGAAGGGCCGCTATCTCTCCCGCGCTGCCCGCCTCTGGATCGAATTCACCAAAGACCATCTGACGCTTTTGAATGACCCGCGTAAGATCGATGATATGATGAGGAAATAGGATTTCCATGGAACAGTGGAAAAGGAAAATACAGTGGAGAGAACGTAAATATCTCTACCTTATCATGGCCATGCTGCTCGGCATGGTCATTTATCAGCAGTTTTTGATCACCGACCTGCAGGAACGGATGATGAATATCGAGGCGTCCTGCTATGACGAGCAGCTGAATGACATCCGCTATGAAGCGGAGGAAGCGCTTCGTCAGAATGAAGCGCAGGGAAAGGATATCTATCTTCTGCAGAAGCACAGCGCGGATCACCGTTTCCGCCTGCTGGAATTGGAATGGGGAAAGTAGTGGTCGGTGGTCTGTGACTGGAGACTGGAAGACGTTAGACATCAGATGTCAGATATCTGTAGTCTAAAGTCTCCAAGACTCCAAGTCTCAAGTGGGCACTGCCAAGATTTATACTCCGTGACGCTTTTGCTTTTGTACGCTACACCTTTCATTTTCACTATGAGCGAGAATGGAAGGTGCAGCGCCAGTTCATATGTATTGTAAGATCAACATAAAGGTGACTTCTATGGCACAGGATCGGTTTATGGCTTTGGATGCGCTTGCCTTGATGAGACACAGCAATGCTTCATGGAAGCTTCTCGCTTCTGATGATGCAGCTTTCTGCTGTGCCTTTTTTTATCAGGAATTTTTGGCGGGCAATGTGAGAAATCTGCCGGAAGCACGTCTTTTGATGGACATGCGTCCATTTCTGAAAGAGAAGCATGCCCTAGCGAAGGAGCCGCAGCCGGAGGAGGAAGCGCTCGAGGGGGAAGCGAAGCTGTACCTGCGCCGGTGGTCGGATGAGGAGCACCGCTGGCTTCGCCGTTTCTATCGAAACCACATGACATACTATGACCTCACGACTTCAGGGCAGAAGGCCGTAGAGTGGCTGGAAAATCTGCGCAGTCGGAGCTTCATCGGGACGGAGTCGCGCCTCCACACGTTCTTCAATATCTTGCACGAGATCGAGCATAAGGCGAATCCGGATAAGAAGGCGCGCTTGGACTACCTTAGAAAGCAGCGGGCGGAGATCGATGAGAAGATCCGTCGGCTCCGCGAAGGCGGGGAAGTCGAAGTCTTAGATGAAGTGCAGATCAAGGAGCGCTTCATGGAAGCCATGGACATCGCGGCAGGGATTCTTTCTGATTTCCGTGAGGTCAAAGATAAATTTCAGGGCATCTACAATGATTTTCGCAATGAAGTGAACGAGTGGGAGCAGGGCAAGGGGGCGCTGCTCTCGCAGTTCATCGCGGACAGGGAAATCATCGAAGAGTCGGAGCAGGGCAAAAGCTTTTCCGCCTTCTTCGACTACCTGATGGCGTCCTCTCAGCAGGAGGATTTCGATACGACAATGCGAAAGATTCTCCGCTTGAAGGCACTTGCCGGTGAGACGAACCGCTACAATCCGCTCCACGTGCGCCGTGCGTGGGTGGACGGCGCAGAAGACGTGCAGCAGACGATCGGCAAGCTATCGGAGCAGATCCGCTGGTATGTCAATGAGAACAATCTGCAGGAGAAGAAAAATATCTATTTCCAGGTGAAGGAAATCGAAAAGAAAGCGCTCGCGATGAAGGGGAGAGAGCCGAAACGGGAGAAGGAATTTATGTGGCTTGATGAAGCCGCGCCGACGATTTCTCTTCCGATGGAGCGGCCTCTCCGCATGCCGCCCGCGCAGATGGAGCTTGCCGCGGATGCGCTCACGGTGGGTGAGCACGAGGGAAGTCTGGAGGCGATTTTCAACCAGGTCTATGTGGATAAGGCGGTGCTTCGCACTCGCATCGAGGACATGCTCGAGACGCGGCCGAAGGTGACGCTGAAGGAAGTCATTGACGCCTATCCGCTTGAGAAGGGGCTTTTCGAGCTCTTGGCATACATGGAAATTGCCAAGAGCGAGGCGTGCCATTTCATGCCCGCCAAAGAACGGATCTTTTTCCAGGGGATCGATGGTAGGAACCGCTATGTCACGATGGAACGTATTGTTTTTGAAAAGAAGGAGTCATGATGGAAAAAGAAGACATCACATTTTCTACCGTACTGATCCAACTTCTCTCAGGGATCGTGGTGAAGGAAGCGGCCCCGGAGAGCTGGAATACCATCCTTTCTCAGCAGTATCGCATCAATGAATATATGGAAAAGATCGGGCTTTTGCTTGTCATTGACGAGGAGGGCGGCTACGCTTTCCTAAAGCAGAAGGAGATGGATGAGCTGCCGCATCTCGTGAAGAAGCAGCCGCTGACATTCAAGATGAGTCTTTTCCTTACGCTTCTTCGCAATGAGATCAATGAATTCGACGGGGTGAATGGGGACAGCATGCTTGTCGTGAAGGATGAGAAAATGGTCGCTCGCATGAAGCCGTATTTCCCAAATATGTCGGATGAAGTGAAATTTGCTGATTCCATCCGTGCCTGCTTCAAGAAGGCGGTTTCCATGAAGATCCTCTCGCCGGTGAAGGATAATGAATTTGCCTATGAGGTGCAGCCGATCCTGCGCCGCTTCGTGGATGCGGCCTGGCTCTCGGAATTCAACCGGGCGCTCGACAAGTACATGGAAGAGAATGGCATTTCCTCAGAGGACAAGGTGGAAGAAAAGGAGGACACCCATGAATCTCTTTGACACAGACGGCCGCATGGAAGATGTGGGCCCGGGCTACCGCATGCGGCGGCTCGAAGTGTACAACTGGGGCACCTTCGACGGCGCGGTCTGGCCTTTCGAGCTGGGCGGCAATACGTCGCTCCTCACCGGGGAGATCGGCTCGGGCAAGTCGACCCTGGTCGATGCCATCTTGACGCTTCTCATCCCGCAGCCGAAAATCAATTACAACAAGGCCGCTGACTCGGGGAGCCGTGAGCGTTCGCTCACGTCCTACGTGCGCGGTTACTATGCGAAGAGGAGTAATGCATCCGGTGAAGAAGAGCCGGTCGCGCTCCGTGATAAGAATAAGTACTCCGTCATCCTCGCCGTCTTTTCGGATGTAGAGAAGGACAGCTACGTGACACTTGCGCAGGTCTTTTTCTTCCAGCCCGGGAGCGAGCGTCCGGCCCGCTTCTTCGTTGTGGCAGAGCGCAGTCTCTCCATCAAGAAAGATTTCGGCGGCTTTGGGAATAACATCAGCGACCTCAAGAAGCGCCTGAAGAAATCGCTCTATGTGGATGTGTTTAATGACTACACATCCTATGCCGTGAAGTTCAAGTCCCTCTTCGGCATTACGTCAGACAATGCCCTGGAGCTTTTTCAGCAGACGGTCTCCATGAAGAAAGTGGAGGGGATCACGGATTTCGTCCGCAAAAATATGTTGGGCGATGTAGACCAGGCGGAGATGGAAGAAAATATCCAGCATCTCCTGACGCGGTTCCACGACCTGAAGAGCATTCACGATGCCATCGTGCGCGACCGGGAAAAGCTGGACCTGCTCTCGCCCATTGTCAAAGCGTCTGATACGTATGACGCGTGCCTTGCCAGGGAAGCGGAGCTATCGCTCATGGAAGAGGGCGTGCAGCCCTATCTGGCGCGGGAGGAAATCAAACTGCTCGAAGCCGCACTCACGGAGGCGGGCCGGGCGAAGGACAATGTGGAGCAGAAGCTTCTCTCTTTTCAGGAAGAAGCCGGTCATGTGGCTGAGGACATCGACGCCAAGAAGAAGGAAATATGGGAGAACGGCGGGAGCCGCCTCGACAATGCCGAGCGAGAGCTCAAAACCTGTGAAAAGGATCTGGCTCTTGTGACGAAGCAGGCAGCGGCGTACCGCGTCTATGCGGATGCGCTGGGGCTTCCCGTGCCGACGGTACTTTCGGATTTCCTGCAGCAGAGAGACGCGCTGGAAAAGCTGGTCATTTCTCTGACCAAAGAGTATGAAATGCTCGATGAACGGAAATCGGAAGCTGACAGCAGGGAAAGAGACATCGTAGCGCAGATTTCCTCTGATAAAGCAGAGCTTGCGTCCCTGCAGAAGCGCGACAGCAATATCCCTGCGCCATTCATCGCCATCCGTAAGGATCTCTGCCGCGACCTGAAAGTTTCAGAGAGAGACATGCCTTTTGCCGGAGAGATTATGGAGGTGAAGGAGTCTTCGCGGAAATGGGAAGGCGCCCTTGAGCGGCTTCTCGGAGAATTTGGCGTATCCCTGCTCGTCCCCGAGGCTCTCTATGGCAAAGTCATCGACTGGATGGAGGGGCATTTTCTGGGACGCCGCATGGTCTACTACCGCGTCGATGAATACACGCCGCCTGTTTCCATGAGCGACCTTCCGGATAATGCCGCAGCGAGGAAACTCCATATCAAGCGCGACTCGCCCTATGCGGGATGGCTCAACGCCGAGCTCGTGCACCGGTTTGACCACGTGTGTGCTGAAACTGTGGAGGAATTTAAGAAAGCACGCTTCGCTCTTACGATGGAAGGCCAGATCAAGACACAGGGCCGCCGTCACCAGAAGGATGACCGGCATTCGATTCATGATCGCCGGTACTACGTGCTCGGGTTTTCGAATAAGGAAAAAATTGCGCTCATTCAAAAAGAACTGGAACGTCTTGATAAAGACCGCAGGGCGCAGCATACAGTCGTCGAGCAGCTGATTTCTGACAGAGAGACTGTCATCCATAAACGCGGCGCGGCGAAAAATCTTCTCGTGGTGGACAATTTCAAAGACATTGACTGTCTCTATTATGAAGATCGTGTCAACAAGCAAAAAGCGGTCATCCGAAGCCTCAAAGGGCATTCGAATATTCTTGCCCGCCTGGACCGCGAGGTCAAAGAGCTCGAGAAAGAGAAAAAAGAGCTGGAGGAGGCCATTCGTCGCTGCCTGGGCGAATGCGGCAGCATTGAGCGCGAGATCAGAGAGTACGAGGATAAAAAGGCGGGCGATGAGAAAATCCTCGCAGGGACACCGGAAATGATCCGCCATCAGGGATTTGACCTTCTGGACAGGCACCGGGAAGATATCATCCGAAAGGGTGTATTCACGCTGAAATCCATGGGGGATAAGCTCCGCGAATATAATAAATGGTTCCGCGAAGAAAAGGAGACGTGGGGAAAGAAGAAAGAAGAGAGCGGCGCGGTCATGACGTCAGGCATGTCAAAGTACCTGCAGTACCTCTCGCTCCACAATGAAAGCGATCCGAATCTGACGAACGAGCTGAACCGCGCAAACAGGAGCGAGTACAAGGAGCTCTACCGCCGCATTGGCGAAGATGATCTGCCGAAACTGCTGCCGAAATTCAAGAAGCGACTTCGTGAGAATACGATCCAGGATATGGCGATTTTCCAGTCGAAGCTCCTTTCGAACCGTGATGTCATTCGGGACCGCATCGAGGAAATCAACCGCTCGCTCTATGACATCGATTACAATGCAGGGCACTACATCGAGATCGAATGCGTCGAGTCGCTGAATAATGAGATCAAGCATTTCCGCCAGCAGCTGAAGGCATGCACTGACAGCGCCATCACGGGCAGCGATGACAATTATAATGAAGAAAAATTCCTGGAAATCGAAAAGATCCTCTCCCGCTTCTCGAAGAGCCGTCCCGGACGCGCAGAGGAAGACAGAAAGTGGACAGAGATGGTGACCGATGTCAGGAACTGGTATACCTTTGCTGTCTCGGAACGCATCCGTATGGAGGATGGCAGATGCGGCGAAGAGTACGAGCACTACACCGACTCCTCCGGCAAGTCCGGCGGGCAGAAAGAAAAACTCGCCTACACGATCCTGGCGGCCAGCTTCGTATACAGCTTTGGCATCATCGGCAGCCGTGCGCTTCCGACCTTCCGCTTTACGGCGATCGACGAAGCCTTCCTGAAGAGCTCGGACGAGTCCGCTCGCTTCGGCCTCGAACTTTTCCGCAAAATGGGACTGCAGCTTCTTGTCGTGACGCCGCTCGCCAAGATCCCGACCATCGAGCCGTACATTTCCCATCTAGGCTTCGTCTCGCAGAATGAGAAGCGCCAGTCGCAGATCCGAAACCTCTCCATCGGTGAGTACCGGAAGGAGCTCAAAGCCCATGAGAAGAAAGTTTGACGAGCCGCTCAGAAAAAAACTCTCGCGCTTGGAAGCCAATGGCAAACTCTACGTGGCGCTCGCAGAAGGGAGCGAAGTCCCCTATCTGAGCATGCCGCTCAAGCGGCCGCAGGATATAGAAACCAGCTGGGACGAGCTTCTCGCCTGGCAGGACTTCTGGCGCAAAGCGCCGAGAGCATCAGACGGTCATCCCCTCTGGCACGTCGAAGAAAAACGAAAGCAGACAGCCTCCTTTGGGAAACAGCTGATGCCTGTCCGCGCCTTCATCGATACCCCGGAGGACGCCATGGCGCTCCTCGGACTCACGAAGAAGAAAAAAGAATTTCTGGCCGGCCTTTCAGCTGTAGAAAGCCAGATGCCCTCTCTCCGTGACTGGTACCTCACGTATTTTGGCCGGATTTCCGTGGAAGATTTCTTCCCCGTGGCGCTATCCATTGCCCGCTTCATGCTGGAGCAGGAGCAGCGGGAAGGATACCTTCGTGAGATGGCGATCCCCGGCGTCGATACGAAATTTCTGGAGAATCACAATTTCCTGGTGCGGACTCTCTGGAATGCCCTCTTCCCGGAAAATACCGCTGAGAGCAGTGACGAACTCTGGGAGAAACTCTTCGTACAGAAAGTCCCGACGCCCTCCATCTGCGTCCGAAGCCTCGATGAGCACCTGCGCTTTGCCGGCGTCAGAAAATTCTTCCTTTCGCAGGATGATATCGCTGATTTCCAGCCACCGCACCGCCGTATCTTCATCACGGAGAACAAGGTGAATGGCTATACCTTCCCCGATGCCGAAGACAGCCTCATTCTCTTCGGCATGGGCTATGGCGTCTTGGAAATGGCAGAATCCGCACCTTGGTTAGCCGATAAGGAAATATACTATTGGGGCGATTTGGACCACGATGGATTCAATATCCTGAGCAATCTTCGAAAAGTATTGCCAGAAATGAAGATTCACTCCTTTCTGATGGACAAAGAAACGCTTCTGGCCTATGTGGATCCCAAAGTGAAAGATACAGGAAATACCACCACCATCCCGGACTATTTGACCGTCAGTGAGAAAATGGCATGGAAATTGATTCACGATAACGGTTGGCGATTGGAACAAGAACGGATTCCCCATGAGGAAGTGGAATGGGCTGTGGAGAGTCTTTTGGCCGAGGAGGGAAAATAGGGGAGAAAAGGTTACTCGGGTTTCCTTAACCATTGCATTTTTTAGATTGATAAATGTCGAACCATATGGTAATATATAGATATAGAAAAACATCAATAAAGTGACCGGAGACTGGTAAGATCATCATTTTTCGGGCGTATCTTTCCCGCTAAGGGAGGATACAAGAGGGGCTCGACTGGCGTCTGCATCGCCATGAACATGGCAAGCGGACAAGAATTACGATTAGGAGAGTGCAGTACCTAACCCCTAACACCTGATCCCAGGTCAATGGTCACCTATTTTTTTCTGCCATCTGCAGAGAAAGGAGAATATCATGACACTTCATATCTATTATTGCCCATCTTGTGATTCTTTCTTGTTCAAAACCGGCGAAGCCATGGCTGTTTCTTGCTGTGGCGAAGCATTGCAGCCGCTGACAGCAGGCACCAGTGATGGAGCCAGGGAAAAACATGTACCGGTGGTGACTCACGAGGGGGATCTCCTTCACGTACAAGTGGGGGAAGTGCTGCATCCTATGTTGGAAAACCATTACATCCAGTGGATCGCCTTGGTGACCGAAGAGGGATTCCAAGTGCGCTATCTGAAACCGGGAGAAGAACCGAAAGCCGTCTTTGCTGATGTGCCGCATGGCGTGGTGTATGAATATTGCAATCTGCATGGCCTTTGGAAATGTGAATTTTAAGAGTCGTGATTCGTGACTGGTGACTCATCACCGGGAGGTTCTCTCAGTGATGAGTCACCAGTTTTTTGTCGTTCGCATTACGCAGGGTCAGCCCGCGGGGCGTGCCGGCCTTGATCGCGAAGGAAAGCTCGGTTCGAATGAGATAGGACCGGATGAATGACCGATCACGAAATATGATACAATAAGAAAAAGTTATTTCTAAGGCAGCACTGATCCTGCGATCGGATCAGCGCTATCTTAGTATTCGAAAGAAAAAGGAGTGAAGGAGGCGTTTCCGCTTGGATCCATTTGTTCATCTCCACGTCCACACCGAGTACAGTCTTTTCGACGGCACATGCCGCATCAAGGAGCTTGTCTCTTATGTCAAGTCGCTCGGGCAGACGGCGGTCGCGATCACGGACCATGGTGTCATGTACGGTGCGGTCTATTTATATAAAGAGTGTATCGCGCAGGGCATCAAGCCGATCATCGGATGCGAGGTCTACGTCACGAGGAAGAGCCGCTTCGAGCGGGCGAAGGGCGAGAAGGAGAAGCTGGGGCATCTGATCCTTTTGGCAGAAACGAATGAGGGCTATCAGAATCTCATCAAGATCTGCTCGAAGGGGTGGACGGAGGGCTATTTTCATAAGCCGCGGGTGGATCATGAGCTTCTGTCCAAGTATCACAAAGGGCTCATTGCGTTGTCGGCCTGTGTTGCCGGCGAGCTTCCGCAGGCGATCTTAAACCGCGACATGGATGAAGCCAGAAAGGTGATCCGCTACTACATCGATACGTTCGGGAAGGAGAACTATTTCCTCGAGCTGCAGAATCATGGCATCCCGGAAGAAGCGGATGTGCGTCCGGTGCTGGCGTCTTTGGCAAAAGAGTATGGGCTGGGGCTGGTCGCGACGAATGATTTCCACTATACGAAAAAAGAGGATGCGAAGAGCCAGGAGATCAAGCTCTGCATCTCCACGGGAAAAATACTGGATGATCCCTATCATTTCCATTTTCCGAATGACGAATTCTACTGCAAGAGCGGGGAGGAGATGCAGGCGATCTTAGGCGAGTATCCGGGCGCCATCGAGAATACGGCAAAGATCGCAGAGCGCTGTCATGTGACCTTCACCTTTGGCGACCACAAGCTCCCGTCCTTCGATGTGCCGGAAGGCGAGACGTCCAAGTCTTACCTGCGAAAGCTCTGCGAGGCGGCGATCCCGGAGCGCTATCCGGAGTCCACGGGAAAAGAGCAGGAGCGTCTGGATTATGAGCTCGGTGTCATCAATCAGATGGGATTCTCGGATTACTTCCTGATCGTCATGGACTTCATCCGCTATGCGAAGACACATGGTATCCCGATCGGGCCGGGGCGTGGGAGCGCGGCAGGAAGCATCGTCGCCTACCTCCTGCACATCACGGAAATCGATCCACTGCGTTTCGACCTTCTCTTTGAACGCTTCCTGAATCCGGAGCGCGTCTCCATGCCGGATATCGATACGGACCTCTGCTATCGCGGACGCGGGCAGGTCATCGCCTATCTCGCAGAGAAGTACGGCGCCGAGCAGGTGGCGCAGATCATCACCTTCGGTACGCTCGCGGCGCGTGCCGTCATCCGTGATGTCGGCCGTGTCATGAATCTGCCCCTTCGCGAAGTGGACAAGATCGCAAAGATGGTGCCGAGCGGCCCGGGCGTCACGCTGAAGAAGACGCTGGACGGCTCGAAGGAATTCAAAGACCTCTACGAGTCGAATGCGACGGTACACACCCTGATCGACCACTGCCTCGACCTTGAAGGGCTTTCCAGAAATTCCGGCACGCATGCCGCCGGCGTCGTCATCTGCTCGAAGCCCGTCGATGAGTATGTGCCGATCCAGCTCACTGCGGACGATTTCATCCAGACGCAGTACGAAAAAGATCAGGTCGAGCAGCTCGGCCTTCTCAAGATGGATCTCTTGGGGCTTAGAAACCTCACCGTCATCCATGATGCGGTCGAGATGATCCGTGCGAACCGCGGTGTCACCATCGACATCGACCGCATTCCTTCTGTCGACGAGAAGACGTGCGAGATGCTCTGCGCAGGCGATACCACAGGCGTTTTCCAGTCCGAGTCCTCCGGTTTTACGAATCTTCTGATGAAGCTCCACCCGGACCGCTTCGAAGACCTCATCCCGATGGTCGCCCTCTACCGTCCGGGACCTTTGGGCAGCGGCATGGCGGAAGATTTCATCAAGAGAAAACATGGAGAGATCCCCATCGAGTACCCGCATCCATCTCTGGCTCCCATCCTGAAGGAAACCTACGGCGTCATCCTCTATCAGGAACAGGTCATGCAGATCGCCTCTGTCATGGGCGGTTTTTCCCTCGGCCAGTCCGACATGCTCCGCCGCGCCATGGGACACAAGGAGCCGGAGATCCTGCAGAAGAACCGCGATACCTTTGTCACAGGCGCCGTGAAGAACGGCGTCGATGAAAAGACGGCGAATTACGTCTTCGACCTCATGGTCCACTTTGCCGGTTACGGCTTCAATAAATCTCACAGCGTCTGCTACGGATGGATCGCCTGGCAGACCGCCTACCTCAAGGCGCACTACCGCGCTGAATTCATGGCTGCCATGATGACCTGCTACAATGGCGACAAGAACAAGGTCAGCCGCTATATTTCAGATACCAGAAGAGCCGGTGTGGAGATCGCCGCACCGGATGTCAATCTTTCGGAAGCTTATTTTTCCGTCAGCGGAAATAAGATTCTCTTCGGACTCGATGCCATCCAGAACGTCGGAGAGAATGCCGTCGAAGCCATCATCCGGGCACGACAGAAAGGCGGCCCCTTCACGTCCATGTCGGATTTCTTGGAGCGGGTCGAAGGAAAAGGTCTCAATAGCCGCGCGTGTGAAAGCCTCATCCGCTGCGGTGCGATGGACGGCTTCGGCTACAACCGCTCTCAGCTCCTCGCCGCACTCCCGCAGGTCATGAGTGATGTCGCCGCTGCGAAGAGCGATCGGGAGAGCGGACAGATGTCTCTCTTCGGCGGGGACGAGATGAAAAGCTCCGTCGTCTATCCGGATCTCGAAGATATGGATGCGGATGAAAAGATCGACTGGGAAAGGAAGCTCTTGGGCTTCTACGTCAGCGGTCATCCGCTCGAAAAGTACAAGAAGCAGATGGCCGCCTGCACGCCCATCTACCAGCTCGAGACCGAAGGCAGCCGCTACGATGGGAAGACCGTCACCTTGGGCGGCACTGTCACCCGTGTGAAGGGCATGGTCACCAAGAAGGGCGCGCCCATGGGTTACGTCACCATCGAAGACTATGAAAGTGAGATCGAATCCGTCCTCTTCCCCTCCGTCTGGGAAGCCGCGCGTCCCTTCCTCACCGAAGACGCGCCCATCTGTATCCGCGGCCGCGTCCAGTCGAACGAGCGAGAAGTCAAGATCTTAGCCGACAGCATCATACCGATGGCCCAGTTCCAAAAGACCGTCCGCATGCCGGTCGATGAAGTCCACCTCTACGTCGATCCCCGCCATGAGACAGACAAGGTCAGTGCCGCCCTTGCCAGAGTCCTTGCGAAATACCATGGCGGCACACCCGTCATCCTCCACCTCATATCCTCAAGGCAGGAGATCCGCATGGTGCCAAAATTCTATGTCGACTTTTCCGAAGAAGCCGAAGAAGCGCTGAAAGGACTCCTCGGCAATGCGGCGGTCGAGGGGAGAAAAAATTAGTCGCATGCAGAGAGAGCAGCATCAAAAAAGGGGCTGTGAAGAAATGAATCCTCATTTCTTCACAGCTCCTTTTTGCTTTGCTTTCATTTGGTTCAGGGTTCAGGGTTCAGGTGGCGGCTTCGCCGCCTTTTTTAGAAGATGTTATTCTCGTATCGCAGCCTTCCCCTCTAGGGGAAGGTGCCCCGCAGGGGCGGATAGGGTGACTATGGCATGAAAGACAGCTGGGATAAGGTTTCCCAGTCACTCCTATGAGAGCTACAAGTCCCCTGCGGCAGATTGAACGCGAAAATGAGATGATCGTTATTTCACATCGCCTTTTTGATGGCGGGCAGACGGTAAAGCCTCAAAGTTTATGAACTTTCTCACGCAAAAACGTTTCACTTATGCTATACTTTAAACAAATATGGATAATGGGGACAGTGGGCGAAGCCTTATTTCTCTATAAGCCCCGTTTACCCTGTGGCGCGGCGTTCGTGCTGCGTGGCATATGATTTCGACCTCACAGAAGGGAGACACTATGAAGTTTCTGGTTTGTATCAAACAGGTCGTCGACACATCGAAGATGGAAGTCGATCCGACTACAGGAAGACTGAAAAGAAATAATGCGAACAGCATCATGAATCCGCTGGATCTCCATGCGCTGGAAGCGGCATTCTCGCTGCGCGATGAAGTGGGCGGCACGGTGACGGTCATCACCATGGGTCCCCCGCAGGCAGCCGCTGTCCTGAAGGATGCGGTCGCTATGGGCGCTGATGAAGTATACCTCGTGACGGACCGCGCATTTGGCGGTGCGGATACTCTTGCGACGAGCTACACGCTGGCCAAGGCGATCGAGAAGCTGGGAACATTCGATCTCATTCTCTGCGGGCAGGAGTCCATCGACAGCAATACGGCGCAGATCGGCCCGGAGATCGCTGCGACGCTCGGCATCGCGGATGTGAGTGCAGCCGTAGGCATTTCCTATGAGAAGGAAGGCTTCCTCACCGTGAAGCGCCAGATCGGTGGGAATATCGAAGTGCTCGAGCTTGCTCTTCCGGCGGTCGTCACTGCGACAGAAGCGCTGAACCATGCGAGATACCCGAGCATCAAGGGTCTCCTCAAGAAGGATGAAGTGGAGATCAGAAATCTCACGGCAGCCGATCTGCCGGTCGATCCGGCGCGCATCGGCATGAAGGGCTCTCCGACGCAGGTCCGTCAGGTCCGTCCGGTCGTGCCGCCGAAAAAAGAAAATCTCCGCATCGAAGGAAAGACGACGGAAGAAGCGGCAGATCTCTTCCTCTCGGCTATGCAGAAACTGAAGGTCATCTAAGGAGGGGCGAAATGGATTTTTCTGAACACAAAGGTATTTATGTCATCGGAGCGCTTGCGAATGGCAAGATTCAGAAGGTCACCGGTGAACTGACCGGCGAAGCCCGCGTACTGGCTGACCAGCTTGGGGAAGAGGTCGCAGTCGTCCTCATCGGTGCCGATCTCAAGGATCCGGCATCCTCGCTGATCCCGCTCGGCGCAGATAAGGTCTATGTGATCGATCATCCGCTCCTTGCCCACTATGATGGGAAAGCGTACCAGAAAGCACTGGCGCCGTTCCTCTTGGAGAAGAAGCCGGATACCATCATCTTTGGCGCGACGCCATTCGGCCGCGATCTCGCCCCGCGTCTGGCGGCAGAGCTCGTCTGCGGCGTCACGGCAGATGTGACGGAGCTTTCGGCAGATACCGAGAAGGGGCTCGTCATCTGGTCGCGTCCGGCGATGGATGGGAATATCATGGCAGACATCGTGTCTCCGGACTATCGTCCTCAGGTCGGCACGGTCCGCCCGGGCATCTTCAAGTATCCGCAAGCCGATGCTTCCCGCACGGGCGAGGTCATCTCCCTCTCCGTTTCCCTTGAAGAGAAGGATCTCGGCACGGTGCTGAAGGAGATCATCGCCGGTGAGAAGGACAGCCATCCGGTCGAAAATGCGAAGGTCGTCGTCGCAGGCGGCCGCGGCATCCGTACGGAGGAAGAATGGGCGAAGCTCCATGAGCTCGCTGATCTTCTGGGGGCAGCTGTCGGCTGCAGCCGTCCGATCGCAGAGCTCGGCTGGGAGCCGCATAGCCACCAGATCGGCCAGACAGGCAAGGGCGTAGCGCCGAAGATCTATTTCGCACTCGGCATCTCGGGCGCGATGCAGCACATGTGCGCAGTCAATGCGGACATCGTCATCGCAGTCAATAAGGACCCGAAGGCGCCGATCATGGAAATGGCAGACTACGCTGTCGAAGCGGATCTGAAGGATTTCCTCCCGCTCCTCATCGAAAAGATCAAAGCACTGAAAAGCAAGTGAGGGATGAATGGTCAGGAATTAGGGACTGGGAGTCTCGAGTGACTAGTGACGGGATTAGAAAAATCTTTTCTCGTATCGTCATTTCGAGCGAAGCGAGAAATCTTTGTTGTTCGCGGTCAAACGAATCCTGTCAGAAAAGCTCAAACGGGAAACCTGCTTTTTAAGAAACCTTCGGGCATCGCCACATCCATACTCTGCGGCGCTTCTATGTTTTTATGCGCCGCACCAACCCCCTTTGAACCTCTTGAACCTATAGAACCCGCTGAGCCTCTTTCGCAGGCAATCAAGAGGCAGAACGCCCCAGTGGTAATATCCCTCATAAGCCATAATAATAACAATTTGTTACGGAGGTGAGACGTATGGCAGAAAGAAAAACTACCATATACTACAATCACAATTTCTATTATGATTTCTCCCAGATCATCGCGGCAGATGACAGAGGACTCCAGTTTGGTGACGGATGCTATGAATGGATCCGCGTCTACAAAGGTCATCCGTTTGCTCTTTCCTATCACACCGACCGTCTGTACCGCTCCATGCGTCTTTTGGGCATTCGTCCCGTGACAGCACCGGACGAATTCACCGAGATCGTGGAAACCGTCGTCGAAGAAAGCGGCATCGAAGAAGGCTATGTGAAGATCATCGTCACCCGCGGACAGGGCGATCATGATTTCCTGATCCCTGCCAGAAATCAGCTGCGCCCGAATGTCCTGGTCTACGCCAAACCGATCAGTCTGGATGCCATTGCCAAAGTGCAGGACGGCGTGAAGTGCATCACGATGAAAGATGATCGCGGCCATCACTGCGACATTCTTTCCCTCTCTCAGGTGGATAACCTTCTCGCACGTCAGGACGCACTGAAGCAGGGGTGCTACGATGGCATCTTCATCCGAGACGGCCTTCTGACCGAAGCCACCCACTCGAATGTCCTTATCGTCAAGGCGGGCGTCATCTGGACCCCGGGCACGAATGAATTCATGACCCGCGGCATCACCCGCTCCCTCGTCCTTTCCCGCGTCGCTCCGACTGCCGGTGTCACCTCCATCGATGATGCGACAGATCCGGTCCGCCTCGAAGATATGATGAATGCGGAAGAAGTCTTCCTCACGAATTCTCAGGACGGCATCATCCCGGTCCTCTCCATCGACGGAAAGCCGATCGGCAATGGAGAAGTCGGCCCTGTCACCCGTAAGATCCAGCAGCACTATGCGCATCTCATGAGCGACGGTTTGCCGTAACAGGTTAGTATGTAAAA
>CAKPUX010000045.1 GCA_934193095.1 uncultured Dialister sp.
AGGCTGTCTTTATCCTTCGGGTCTTTCATGACGCCGTCGATGTTGCTCATGAAGACGAGACATTCGGCGTTCAGCGCTGCGGCGATCTTGGTAGCGGCCGTATCTGCATTGATGTTGTGCGGCTGCCCTTTGGCATCGACGCCGACGGAAGAGATGACGGGGATGAATCCGGCGGAGAGTGCGCTGTCGATCACCGTCGTGTCGATATGATCGATCTCTCCCACGAGTCCGAGCTTCTCGTTCTTGGTATGGACCTGGATCATATTGCCGTCGATGCCGCAGAGGCCGATGGCTTTTCCGCCTAGGGCGCTAAGGTAGGCGACGAGGCCTTTATTGACTTTGCCGGCAAGCACCATCTGCACGACGTCCATGGTATCTTTATCGGTGACACGAAGACCATTCTCAAAGTGCGACTCGATCTTCAAAGCGTCGAGCATGGCATTGATGTCCGGACCGCCGCCATGGACGAGGATGACATTCACGCCGATGAGATGGAGAAGAAGGATGTCCTGCATGACGTTCTTCTTCAGAACGGGATCAGTCATGGCATTTCCGCCGTACTTGGCGACGACGTATTTACCGGTATATTCTTTGATGTAGGGGACGGCCTGTGTCAGGATCTCCGCCCGAATGGCGTTGTCTGTAGTCATATGGGAATGCTCCTTTGGTAGGGGAAAATAGGTTCAGGGTTCGGGGTTCGGGGTTCGGGGTTAGCTCATGGGGCGGGTCGTCCTTTGATTGTGTGCGAAAGAGGTTCAGCGGGTTCTATGGGTTCAGGAGGTTCAACGGGGGTGGTGCGGCGCATAAAAATATGGAAGCGCCGCGGAGTATAATTAGGGCGATGCCCGAAGGTGGTAGTTGGTCACCAGTCACTAGTCACCAGTCACTTCTAATCCCTAATCCCTAATCCCTAGTCACCAGTCACTAAATCCCCTGCTGCTCATCAGCTGACATCGAATGCCCGGAGGGTTAAGGGTTAAAGAGTTTGGGGACATCCGGTACATTCGGTGCCAGCTGATGGACAGCAGGAGGGGCGAGTGAAATGAGAAACGAGAAATGTGGTAGCAGCTTCGCACGCAACCTTTGTCAGAGGACAGAAGTCAGAAGTCCGATGTCAGAAGTCCGATGTCAGATGTCAGATGTCAGATGTCTGAAGTCTAAAGTCTAAAGTCTAAAGTCTGAAGTCTGAAGTCTGATGTCTGATGTCTAATGTCTAATGTCTAATGTCTAATGTCTAATCCCTAATCCCTAGTCCCTAGTCCCTAGTCACCAGTCACCAGTCACCAGTCACCAGTCACCCGCATTTAGTCCACCACGAGCCCTGTTTCCGGAGGGAGGCCCAGCATGATATTCATGCACTCGAGGGCAGCACCGGAGGCGCCTTTGCCGAGGTTATCAAACAAGGATACGACTTGGATGCGGTCATCGTTGCCGGTGATATAGAGGGTCATAGAGTCTTTGCCCGCATTTTCATTGGCGGCGAGGAAGAGCGCATTGGTTTCCTCCGTCGAGAGCGGGGAGACTTTGATGAATTTCGAGTCCTTGTATTGCTTTTCAAAAATGGAGTGGAAGTCTTCCAGCGTGATGTCTCCGGGGAGACCGCAGGGGAGCTGGAGGAATCCGGTGTGGAAACCGACGGTGACTTCCATGCCGGCGTAGTAGTCAGCGACGATGGGCGAGAAGAGCGGTGTCTCACAGAGCTTGCAGACTTTCATGATTTCCGGAAGATGCTTGTGCTTCTGGGAGAGGCCGTACTGGCGCGGAGAGGCGAGCGGAAGAGTCTTTTCCTCTTCGTATTCCTTGATCATTTTTTTGCCGCCGCCGCTGTAGCCGGTGAGGGATACGATGTGGAGCGGGTAATTGATCGGAAGGACGCCTGCGTGGACGAGCGGATACAGGATAGAGATCGCGCCGCTGGCGTGGCAGCCGGGGACGGCGACCTTCTGTGCTTTGTTGATGGCCTTGTACTGCTCGGAAGAGAGTTCAGGGAAGCCGTAGACCCAGTCTTCCTTGGTGCGGTGGGCCGTGGAGGTGTCAAGGATGCGAATGCCGGTGCCTTCGGTGGCTTTCACAATCTCGCGGGAGGCATCATCGGGGAGACAAAGGAACATGAGATCTGCATTCTTGGCATATTCCACGATGGTGGGGATATCTTTTCTTTTTTCATCGGGGAGAGAGAGAAGCTCGATGTCGCTTCGGGAAATCAAACGATCGTGCAGTCTCAGGCCCGTGGTCCCCGATTCACCAACAATGAATACTTTCGGCAGTTTTTGCGTAGTCATAATGATTTCCTCCTCTCTTACTTTTCGATGGGATAGTCAGCAAAGGTAGCGACCATGACGGCTTTGATGGTGGGCAGGCGGTTCGCTGCTTCCTCAAAGGCGAGTGAGAATGGGGCTTCGAAAACGTCGTCGGTGACTTCGATGCCGTCCAAGCCGAAGCGCTCGTAGATGTCTTTTCCGACCTTGGTCTCTGTATTGTGGAAAGCAGGCAGGCAGTGGCAGAAGACGGTGTCCGGATTTCCTGTGTTCTTGATCATGTCCATAGTGATGCGGTATGGCATAAAGAGCTTGATGCGCTCGCCCCAAAGCTCATAGGGGTCGCCCATCGTGACCCATACACCGGTATAGATGACATCAAGGCCCTTGACGCCTTCTACCGGATCGTCGGTGAAGGTGAAGGTCGCGCCTGTCTTCTTCGCGATCTCCTTGCACTTGGCGGTGAAGTCATCCTCCGGGAAGAACTGGGCAGGTCCGATGATGCGGAAGTCCATGCCGGCAAGGGCGGCACCTGCCATCAGGGCGTGTGCCATGTTTGACTGGCCGTGTCCGACATAGGCATAGGAGATCTGGTTCAGCGGCTTTTTGAAGTGCTCCTTCAGGGTGAGGAAATTCGCCAGTGTCTGTGTCGGGTGGTCATAGTCGGTGAGGCCGTTCCAGACGGGGACACCGGCTTTTTCGGAGAGCTCTTCGACAGCGCTCTGGTCGAATCCGCGGAATTCGATGGCATCAAACATGGAGCCGAGCACGCGGGCGGTGTCGGCGATGGATTCTTTCTTGCCGATCTGGCTTCCGGTCGGGCCAAGGTAGGTGGTGTAGGCTCCCTGGTCACGGGCAGCGACTTCGAATGCGCAGCGTGTGCGGGTGGAGTCTTTCTCGAAAATAAGGGCAAAATTTTTGCCCTTTAATGTCTGGGCTTCTTTGCCTTCTTTTTTATCTTTTTTCAGCTGGGCTGCGAGGTCCAGATAGTAGGCGAATTGCTCGGGCGTATAGTCGAGCATCGTGAGGAAGGATTGATGTAAGACTGGATTCATGGTGGGATCTCCTATGGGGGGGTAATGGGTTCAGGGTTCAGGGTTCAGGGTTCAGGGTTCAGGGTTAGTCCGTGGGGCGTGCCGTCCCCTTGATTGGGGATGAAAGCTTTGCTCGCCAGTTAGGAGTGAGGAGTTAGGAGTGCTGGTGCGGCGCATAAAAATATGGAAGCACCGCAGAGTATAGATAGTGGCAATGCCCGAAAGTGGCATTTAGTCACCAGTCACCAGTCACTAGTCACTCGAGGCTCCTAATCCCTAGCTACTAATCCCTCATCCCTGCTTTCAAATTTTGCGTGGTTTATGTAATTTACTTATTCAAAGCCTCGATCGCCGCTGCGGCTTCCATCGTGACGCCTAAGGGGAGGATCGATTCATCGATGGAAAAGCTTGCATTGTGAAGGGCCGGTGTGCCCGGTTTGCCGGTACCGAGCCACAGGAAGGCGCCGGGGAATTTTTCCAGATAGGAGGAGAAGTCTTCCGCGCACATGGACGGGTACTGCGGCTGGGTCAGGTGCTCTTCACCGACGTAGGTCTTTCCGATCTCCTGCAGGAACTGGATCTTTTCCGGTGTATTGATGGTGGCACTGTGGCCGCGGACGTAGTTCAGCTCCGAGTGTGTGCCGAACATCACATCGAGTCCCTTCAGGATCTCACCGAGGCGCGCTTCCATCTTGTCGCGCAGCGCCGGTGTGTAGGTGCGGACGGTGCCTTCGAGGTAGGCATCTTCGACGCCTACATTGTAGCGTGTGCCTGCATTCATAAGGCCGATGGTGCAGACGACGTTTTCCATCGGGTTCATCTCTCGGGAGATCAGGGACTGCACGTCGATGATGAAGTGCGCGGCAGCGACCAGTGCGTCGGTGCCGTTGTGCGGTTGTGCCGCATGGGTGGATTTCCCTTTTACATGGACGTAGAAACGATCCGAAGCGGCCATGAGATTGCCCGGCTTCAAGCCGATGACGCCGACGGGGAGCTCCGGCCATACGTGAAGGCCATAGATCTCAGAGACATCATCGAGCTTGCCGCTTGCTGCGATGTGACGGCCGCCTCCGATCGCCGCCTCTTCTTCGGCTGGCTGGAAGACCAGCTTGACTGTCCCCTTGAGCTGGGACTTCATCTGGTTCAATACGGCGGCCGCTCCGAGGAGGATCGCCATGTGGCTGTCATGACCGCAGGCGTGCATCTTGCCTTCATTCTTCGAGGCGAAGGGAAGTCCCGTCTGCTCGGTGACGGGCAGCGCATCCATGTCTGCACGGAGAGCGACGGTCTTGCCGGGCTGGTCGCCTTTGATCGTGCCAAGTACGGCGGTGCCGAAGAAGCCTGTCTCGAATGGGATGCCGAGCTTCTTGAGCTCTTCCTGAATGTAGAGGGATGTTTCTTTTTCCTGTCCGGAAAGTTCTGGATAGGTATGGAAATGACGGCGCCATGTCACGACTTGTGGCGTAATTTTAGTGACTTGTTCTTTGATTTCTTTTTCAAACATGAGAGATTCTCCTTTATGGAAGCAAGCTGGTTTATGCACATTATACAATTCTATTCATTTTCGAGAAGTGGGAATTTCTTGTAAATGATTGGTAAAACTTGCCTTCTTCTTAAATAGCTTTGATTTGAATTGTGATAATTATACAACTAAGAGAATAAACATGCAAGAGATATTTAGAATATTTTTTGTAACTGTTCTAGGAGGTGGCTGGAGACTAGGTATCAGATATCAGATATCAGATATCAGATATCAGACAAGGCAAGCCTGTGGGGCGGGGCACCCTTTGATTATGTTTGAAAGCCTCGTTTGAATGAGAAATTAGAAATGAGAAATGGTGGTGCGGCGCATAAAATAATGAAGCGCCGCGGAGTATAAAATAATGGCGATGCCCTAGTCACTAATTCCAAGTCACTAGTCACTCGAGGTTTCTAATCCCTGACCACTCATCCCTAATCTCTGCTCTACTTTTATTTCTAATTTTTATATCAGCCTATTCCTACCCCTTTCGCCTATGCTATAATAGAAGTGCTATGCAGGCACCAAGAGAACGGACAATCGAACGAAACAGTCATGGGAGAGACGCTTGCAGCGTTCTCTTTTTTTATGCCCGGCCAGATGCCGGAAGATGCGAAATGCATGAGGGAATGGATTTCCCCAGAGCCTGCTATATACATACATATAATATATACAGTCAAAAGGGCGAAGAACGCCCGGCGTACCCATGAGCGCACAAGGAGGAGCTATGTACGACACATTCACAGAACTCGGCGTGAAGCCGGAAATTTTGAAAGCCGTAGAGGATATGGGCTTTGAAGAGCCGACTCCCATCCAGAAAGCCGCTATCCCTACTGCACTTACCGGGAAGGACCTGATCGGGCAGGCGCAGACCGGTACCGGCAAGACGGCTGCTTTTGGCATTCCGATCCTGGAGCGGATCGACATTTCCGGGAAGGGACCGCAGGCCGTCGTCCTCTCGCCGACCCGTGAGCTTGCCATCCAGTCTGCGGAAGAGATCAACCATCTTGCCCAGTACCTGCCGATCCATGCACTGCCGATCTACGGCGGACAGGATATCGAGCGCCAGTTCAAAGCGCTCAGAAAGCACCCGAATATCATCGTCGCGACCCCGGGCCGTCTGATGGACCACATGAAGCGCGGCACCATCGATCTGTCTCATGTGCAGGTCCTCGTGCTCGACGAAGGCGATGAAATGGTAGATATGGGATTCATCGATGACATCCGTACCATTCTGGCCGGCATTCCGGAAGAACGCCAGACCATGTTCTTCTCTGCGACCATGCCTGCACCGATCCGCGAGCTGGCGGAAACCTTCCTGAAGGAACCGGAGATCGTGAAGATCAAAGCAGCGACTGTCACCATCGATCTGATCGAGCAGGAATACATCGAACTGCCCGACCGTCAGAAATTTGATGCGCTCTGCCGTCTGCTCGACATGCAGGATCCGGAGCTTGCTATCGTCTTCGTCCGCACGAAGCGCCGCTGCGATGAAGTAACCGAAGCCCTGAAGAAGAGAGGCTATATGGCCGAAGGACTTCACGGAGACCTTTCGCAGCAGAAACGAGACACCGTAGTCCGTCAGTTCAAGGAAAGCACCATCGATATCCTGGTAGCGACCGACGTCGCTGCCCGTGGTCTTGATATTTCCGGCGTCACCCACGTCTACAACTTCGACATGCCGCAGGATCCGGAGATCTACGTCCACCGTGTAGGCCGTACCGGCCGCGCGGGACAGACGGGACTTGCGACGACCTTCGTCATTTCCAGAGAAATGGGTCAGCTTCGTGACATCGAGCGCGTCATCCGCCGCCGCATCAAAAGACGTGCCGTCCCGACTCTCTCTCAGGTCATCGAAGGAAATCAGAAGGCAGCCATCGAAAGTCTCTCGGATACCGCACAGGCAGGGGGGCTCGAAGACTATAGAGAAAGCGCCGAAGATCTTCTGAATGATGTCGACTCCCTCTCTCTCGTCGCTGCAGCGATCAAGCTCCTCACCAAGCAGCCGGACGTCACCCCGGTCAATATCACCGAAGAGCTCCCGAATTTCCGCAGAAGAAGAGGCAATGGCCCGCGCCGCCGCTTCGATGGCGGAGACCGCCCGAGAAGACGCTTCCACGGGGAAGGCCGCGATGGGGCAGAGGGCCGTGATGGCCGCCGCTTCGATGGACGCCGCCGCCGTTTCGATAATAACAAAAACGGACGCCGCGATAACCGCGGGAAGGATAATAAGGGCGCCCATGAATCGAATTTCAAGCCGTATTTCAGAGAAAGCAACTAAAGCATGAATCAGAAAGCTCGCACTCTTTAGGGCGCGGGCTTTTATGTTGGGTTCAGGTTGGCGGGTTCAGGGTTCGGGGGGAGGTTCAACAGGTTCTATGGGTTCTGAAGGTTCAACGGGTTTCCCATCTTGTGTGGACAGCGTATTCTCATGCATCCAATTAAAAAATCTGCGGCGTTTTTTATTTTGCGCCGCACCATCCCCGTTGAACCTCTTGAACCCGCTGAACCTTTTGAACCCGTTATCCTCGGCTCCTGAACCCATCAACCTGAACCCATCAACCTTCCTCCAAACTTTCTATTGACATTTCCTCTAAGAGTAGTAAAATCAGATATACAATAAAAGAATGAAAGGCAGAGAACGAGAGAAACAGCGCCGGATGGTATAGAGAGCTGACGGATGGTGAAAGTCAGTGCAGAAGACGCTTCAGCTCACTCGGGAGTCTCAGGGATGATAAGTCTCTGACGCCGCCGGCGTTACAGGCAGGAAAGGCAAAGAACAGGACAGGATCGATCGTGAGGAAGTCTCAGAGAGCTGCTGGATGGTGAAAAGCAGTACCGGTCATGATGGATGATCATCCCCTGTGAGCCCCTTTTTCGAACGGAGTAGGGAAAGGCGCAGATCCGCGTTAGGGATGAATTGAGTATAATGTAGGGTGGTACCGCGCATGTCGCCCCTACTTCCGAAAGGAAGTGGGGGCGTTTTTTTATTTGGTGAATTGTTTGACCACGCCCCTTTCCGATCGCGAAGTCCTGATCTCTGGGATTTCATTCTTTTATCATCAGGCAATACAGAAGACACCGTCTTCTTATTTTGAAAGGAGAGATTGCTATGGCAATTCGTTTTTCTGATGTACTCGAACACATGGGTCCTTCCGACCTTGGTCCCCTGCTGGCTTTGACGGCGCAGCCGGATATCATTTCCTTCGCAGGCGGCCTGCCGGCTCCGAAGACCTTCCCGCTGAAGGAACTCACCGAAGTCGCTATCAAAGTCCGTGAAGAAGATGGCGCCGGCGCTATGCAGTACGGTCCGTCCCTCGGTTTCCTCGGTCTGCGTGAAGCCATCGCTGACCGCATGAACAAAATGTACATGCCGATGGGGATGGAAAAAGTCGAAGCGAAGAACATCATGGTCGTCACCGGCTCCCAGCAGGGCCTCGACATCACCGGCCGTGTCTTCCTGAACAAAGGCGACGTCGTTCTCTGCGAAAGCCCGACCTACCTCGGCGCTATCGGTGCCTTTGATTTCGAACAGCCAAGATACATCGAAGTCCCGACCGATGATGACGGCATCATTCCGGAAGAACTGGAAAAATATCTGGAATCCACCCCGAACGTCAAATTCATCTACGTCATCCCGAACTACCAGAACCCGACCGGCCGCTGCATGTCCCTCGAACGCCGCAAGAAATTCATGGAAATCGTCACCAAATTTGAAGTCCCGGTCTTCGAAGATAACCCCTACGGCGATCTGCGTTTCGAAGGCGAAGAAATCGCTCCGCTCATCACCATGGATCCGAAACACCTCGTCATGTACTCCGGCACCTTCTCCAAGACATTGGCTCCGGGCATGAGACTCGCATGGATGGTCTGCAATGATGAGATCCTCGCGAAGATGGATCTCGTCAAAGGCTCCACCGACCTTGCTACTCCATCCGTTACCCAGCGTGAAGTCGCTATGTACATGAAGAACTATGACTTCGAAGGTCACGTCCAGGATAACTGCAAGCTGTATGGACATCGCCGTGATGTCATGTGCAATGCCATCAAAGAATACTTCCCGAAGGATGTCAAATGCACCTATCCGCATGGCGGCCTCTTCCTGTGGGTCGAGCTGCCGGAAGGCTGCAATTCCCGCGACCTCTTCAAGTACGCACTGGAAAGAAAAGTCGCTTATGTACCGGGTGATGCGTTCTTCCCGGAATCCGGCAAGAAGAACTTCTTCCGTCTGAACTTCTCCTACAATGACGACGATGTCACCGTAGAAGGCGTAAAGAGACTCGCTGATGCGCTCAAAGCGTACCTCGCTGATCAGAAATGATCGAGAAACGCTGATCTGAAGGGGCTGTGAAGAAATGAGGATTCATTTCTTCACAGCCCCTTTTTACTTTGCTTTCATTTGGTTCAGGGTTCAAGGTTCAGGGTTCAGGGCTCTCGTGGCGGCTTCGCCGCCTTTTTTTAGAAGATGGTATTCTCGTATCGCAGCCTTCCCCTCTAGGGGAAGGTGCCCGAAAGGGGCGGATAGGGTGACTATGGCATGAAAGACAGCTGGGATAAGGTTCTCCGGTCACTCCTGTGAGAGCTGCAAGTCCCCCGCGGCAGATGGAACGCGAAAATGAGAGGATCGTTATTTCACATCGCCTTTTTGCGAGCCTTGCAAAGGAAGAAAGGGCGGTGCGGGCTTCCCTGCGAAGCGGCATAGCAGGAAGGGAAATGGCATGGGGCGGTAAAGAGCCGCATCTTCCCATTGTGGAAAATGGCTGCATGCCCTATACTTACTATGTTGGTGACAGGTGAGGGGGCATCTCCCGCAGCTGTCTCAGAGCCTTTGTGATAGGACCTTTTCTTTGAGTGCGGATCCCGCATGTCTCGTTTTTATCGCCCAGGAGGCAAATATGCCATTTACTTTGACCTGCCACGTGTGTGGACAGAAGCTCACCCTTTTCGATCTGGATGTGAAGAAAAGGAAGGGGAGCATCCGATGCAATCACTGCGGTGCCAAAATCAATTATGATTTGGACCAGAGAAAGATCCAGCAGTCCGGCTTCTGGGCGGAGCGGGAGCCTGTCTTTGATCCGCGGGCGAGAAACCGCCTCATGAAGCAGATCGAGCGTGAGGAGATGCGCCGGGGAAAGCCGGAGCCGACGGCCGCGGCGTCTGCTCAAGCGCACACCTTCGAAGACAGTCCCTTTGCCCAGAAGGCCGGCTTTGCAAAGTTTGATCTAAAGACCGGGACGATCGTTGGAGGCGCAGCGAAGGCAATAGAGCCTAAGGCGGGAAGCGGCAGGAAAGAGAGCCTCTCCCCGATGGATACGAGCCGGCGGGAATGCACCATCCGCGCGGTGGAAAGCAGCGCGGCATCTCTGCATGGAGCCGAGCCGAAGAGCGAGAAGACCTTCACCGCGCCGCCCCGTGTCGTGACGAGAACTGCGCATCGGAATATGACCCTTGTCCGGCAGGTGCAGAAAGCGCAGGCCGTCAAGCAGCCCGTGAAGATCTCCCGCGTCCGCTCCTTCTGGCAGAAGGTGAAGAGCTTCTTTGCGTTTGGGAAGAAGTGACTAGTGGCTAGTGACTTGTGACTAGGGATTAGTGGTGCCGAGTAACTGGTGACTAGTGACTGGAATACTACTTTCAGACATCACCCCATACATATTCGCGGCGAAGCCGCCACAACAACCCTGAACCCTGAACCCTGAAACCTGAACCTTGAACCTTGAACCCTTGAACCTTTAATCCCTTAAACCCTCCCACCGATTGTGCTATAATATCTCCATTGATCAATGGAGGATACCGCTATGTTTACCTATAAAAGAAGAGTGACATTTTACGAGACTGACGGCATGAAGGTGGTGCATCATGCGAACTACCTCAAGTATTTTGAGGAGGCGCGGGTGGAGTATCTGCGTGCGGGCGGGCTCGACCTGAATGAGCTGATGGAGGAAGGGATCGTATTTCCGATCGTCGAGGTCAGTGTGAAATACCTGAAGTCTGCCTGCTATGACGATACGCTCCTCATCAGGACATACCTTCGCCGCGTCGATCGCGTGCGGCTGGACTTCGATTATGAGGTCGTGCGCGAATCCACGGGCGAGCTTTTGACGACAGGGCATACGGTCAATACGTACACCCATATGAAGACAGGCCGTATCGCGCGTCTTCCGAAGGAAAAGATCGAAGGCCTTGTGAAGCTCTCAGAAGGAGACAGGATATAATGGATAACAGACCGATCGGCATCATGGACTCGGGCATCGGAGGTCTTACGGTAGCCCGCGTGCTGCATGAGACGTACCCGGAAGAAGGCATCGTATTTCTCGGAGATACGAAGAGAAATCCCTACGGCGAACGCAGCCGGGATGACATTGTACGATTCTCCTTTGCCATCAAGGATTTTCTGAAGGAGCATCAGGTGAAGATGATCCTGATCGCGTGCAATACGATCTCCTTCAATGTGCCGCCTGCTTTTTTTGAAGAAGATATCCCTGTCATCAAAATGAGCATGGAGGTAGAGGCGGCCGAGGACGCGAAGCGCTTCGCTGTTTTTGCGACGCCTGCGACGATCGCGACGCATGCACACAAGGCATATTTTCAGAAAAAATACCCGCAGCTGGATTTCGTGGAGGTCCCCTGCGACGGACTGGCGGCGGCGATCGAAAGAAATGCGGACGAAAATACCCTTTCTGCCCTTGTCAAACAGGCGGCAGAGGAGTATCATGCATTAGATGCAGACACTGCGATCTGGTCCTGCACCCATTATCCGCTGATCGCTGATGTATTCAGGAAGGTGCTGCCGAAGGTACGCTTCCTTGACCCGGCGCTCCCGACGGTGGAGACCGGCATGGACATCCTCCGCGCCCATGACGCGCTGGCGGATGCGCCGCAGGAGAAGGTCTTCTATTTCACCGAAGGCCTTGAAAATTCCGCGCCGCTTGTGAAGAAAATCTTCGGCGACGTGAAGGTGGAAAAGGGAAGTTTGGAATTATAAAGGGTTCAAGGTTCAGGGTTAGCCCAAGGGGCGTGTCGCCCCCCTTGATTAGGGATTAGAGGTCACAAGTGACTAGTGACTGGTGACTTGAACACCGCCTTCGGGCATCGCCACTATTTATACTCCGCGGCGCTTCTGATTTTTATGCGCCGCACCAACCCCTTTGAACCTCTTGAACCTATAGAACCTGCTCCCCCCTCTTTCGCACGCAATCAAAGGGCACCACGCCAGAGGGGCTAACCCTGAACCCCGAACCCGACAACTGATTTATCATTTAGGAGTGTGACAAACATGTTACTGATCACGAAAATTCTGGCAGTCATCATCTTATTGATCTGCTTGGGATTCATTGCCTACTGGGCCATCGCCATCATCAAAGGCGACTGTGTGCTGAAGGTGATGAAGTCCAAGCGGACGCCTTTCCATGTGGAGTCCATGGATATGAAGAGCGTGACGCTCTCCTGCACGCTGCCGATCAAGAATGTCGGCAAGCAGCTCGGCACCATCATGGATGCCTTTGTCCGCGTGTACCTGCCCTTTGAGCAGTACGATGAAGCTGTTGTCACGGCGCACCTGACCGATTTCGACACGCCGCGTCCCGATGACTACTGGCAGGCCTTCATCTTAGAGCCGGGCAAGACGAAGAAATTCCTCATCACCCTGGAGATCAAGGGCAAGGGCGACAGCATTCTCCATGACTTGGAGACCTTCCCGGAAATGGGAATGGATGTCATTTATCAGGTCGTCGCGAGAAGCGACTACTACTATGCGAAGTCCCGCATCGTTCTTTCGAAGGAAGAGCTCAGAAATGCGCTCTATGAATATAAAACGGAGGTGAGATAAATGGCAGAATTAGAACTCATACCGATCCACACCCGTATCCTGACCCATCACGACAACATCGTCGATGCCATTTTGGAATACGCCGGCGACAAGATCACCGACCATGACATCGTCTGCAGTGCAGAGTCCGTCGTCGCCATCACACAGAACCGCTACGTCCGTCCGGAAGAGCTGAATGTCTGCTGGCAGGCCCGTCTCATGAACCGCTTCGTCCCGTCCGCCGGCTCCATGGCGAGCATCTACGGCATGCAGGCAGCCATGGATGAAGAAGGGAAATGGAACATGCTCTTCTCCTTCGCCCTCGGCGCTGTCGCAAAGCTCTTCGGCAAGAACGGCGTCTTCTACGCCCGCTGCCGTCAGGCATCTTTGATCGATGATGTTACCGGTACCATGCCGCCTTTCGACAAATGCCTCGTCTATGGTCCGGCGGATACCGACAATGTCTGTGAAAAGATCAAGAAGGCGACCGGCGCCTACGGCGCGGTCATCGCAGATGTCAATGACCTGAAACGCGCTGCCGTCCTCGGAAAGAGCCAGGGCCTTGATCCGAAACAGATCGCCAAGATCCTGATCGATAATCCTTTCGGCAATGACAATCAGAAAACACCGATCGTCATCATCAAGAATTTTACCGATATGATGAAGTGAGAAAAAGGGCTGTGAAGAAATGAATCCTCATTTCTTTACAGCTCCTTTTTACTTTGCTTTCATTTGGTTCAGGGCTCAGGGCTCTCGTGGCGGCTTCGCCGCCTTTTTTTAGAAGATGGTATTCTCGTATCGCAGCCTTCCCCTCTAGGGGAAGGTGCCCCGTAGGGGCGGATAGGGTGACTATGGCATGAAAGACAGCTGGGATAAGGTTTCCCAGTCACTCCTATGAGAGCTGCAAGTCCCCCGCGGCAGATGGAACGAGAAAATGAGATGATCGTTATTTCACAGCTCCTTTTGCTTAGGAGGCAGCATTCCTGGATTGCGCCCTTTCACGCTGTATGCGCCGCACCACATCGCCTTCCTCAAAGGAGCCGAAGCCGCCGCGTCATTCCCTCATTGCCAAAATTCCATCCGTGCTTTATAATAGGTAACATAAAACTTCGTACAAGGATGGTGCATCTATGCCACAACTTATAGATTTATCAGATGTTCAGGATTTCCACGCAGCCCGTTTTCTTATTTACTGGCTGATCGCTTCGGTCGTGGCCGTACTTACTGCCTACAGCATCAGCTACGAGCACAAAATGAAGTGGTTCCGTCAGAGAAAAGACAATGGCTTCATGGTGCGCCGCGGCGTGATGGGAAACTACAGCCTTCTCGGCGTGCCGCGCACGAAGGAGGGCTTTGCGATCACCTTCGGTATTTTTGCCGGAGCAGGCGTCATTTGGGCGCTGGTCGTCTTCGTCATTCTCCCTCTTCTGGGGTATGATGTATAAAAACTGCATAGCATTTCCTGCGGATGGCACGGGGGCAGGAAATAAAGAACAGGACCTGGCATTGAAAAATGTCAGGTCCTGTTTTTGTTAGGGGCGAGCGGCTGGTAGCTGGGAGACATCAGACATCTGACTTCTTCGGGTATCGCCCCATATATTCGCGGCGCAGCCGCTGCCACAACTCTGAAGTTTGAAAGCAGGGATGATTAGTAGCTAGGGATTAGTGGCTAGGGATTAGGAGCCTCGAGTGACTAGTGACTGAAATGCCAGTTCATGGCATCGTTACCATCTATACTCTGCGGCGCTTCCATATTTTTATGCGCCGCACCAACCCCTTTGAACCCGTAGAACCCACAGAATCCGCTGAACCTCTTTCGCACGCAATCAAGGGGCAGCACGTTCCCGGGGCTAACCCTGAAGTTTGAAAGCAGGGATTAGGAGTGACTAGTGACTGGTGACTTAAATACCGCCTTCGGGCATCGCCACTATTTATACTCCGCGGCGCTTCTGCTTTTTATGCGCCGCACCAACCCCTTTGAACCTCTTGAACCTATAGAACCTGCCGAACCTCTTTCGCAAACAATCAAGGGACGGCACGCCCCACGGGCTAACCCTGAACCTTGAACCAACTCCAAGCGTCTATCGCTTTTCACATAGTCCCAATTCATTATTTCAATATAGGAGGTATTCATGGAGAACTGGGAAAAAGTTTTAGAAGAATTATTTACCGGCGTCATGGGCATGTCCGACCCTACGGTCTGGATCATGTTTGCCATCGGCGCAGTCCTGATCTGGCTCGGCGTGAAGAAGGACTATGAGCCTATGCTGCTCTTCCCGATGGGGGTGGGCTGCATCCTGGCGAATATCCCCGGGCATTTTGCGGTCATCCCGACAGATGGAGGGGAACCGGGATTTCTGTCAGTCCTTTATCAGGCGGGCATCGCGAATGAGCTTTTCCCGGTGCTGATCTTTATCGCGGTCGGTGCGATGTGTGAATTTGATGCGCTGATCCGCGCGCCGTATGTCATGCTCTTTGCCGCAGCGGCTCATTTTGGCATTTTCGCAGCGACGCTGCTGGCGTCTGTCGTCGGATTTCCTTTCAACGAAGCGGCATCCATTGGTATCATCGGGGCAGCGGACGGCCCGACCACCATTTTCGTCGCGCAGAAATTTGCGACGAACCTTCTCGCGCCCCTGACCGTGACGGCCTTCTGCTATATGTCACTTGTCCCGATCATCCAGCCTCCGATCGTGAAGCTCTTGACGACGAAGCATGAGCGCAGGATCCATATGGCGTACCGCGAAGAGAAACCGATATCCTGGACAGTCAAGTTCCTTTTCCCATTCATGGTCGTCCTCTTTGCAGGGATCCTTGCACCGATCTCCGTGCCGCTCATCGGTGCGCTGATGTTCGGCAATATGCTGAAGGTCTCCGGCGTCTGCGACTCACTCTCTGACACCGCGCAGAATGAGCTCTCGAATCTCGTGACCCTTTTCCTCGGCATCACGGTCGGTGCGACCATGACGGCTGAGAATATCCTCACGCTGGATGTTTTGAAGATCCTGGCACTGGGGGCTGTGGCTTTCGTCTTTGATACGGTCGGCGGCGTCCTCTTCGCAAAGGTCGTGAACCTTTTCCTCAAGAAGAAGATCAATCCGATGATCGGGGCATGCGGCATTTCCGCCTTCCCGATGTCCGGGCGTGTCATCGCGAAGATGGCGCTCAAAGAGGACCCGACCAATTACATCATCCAGCACGCGATGGGCGTCAATGTGGCAGGCCAGGTGGCATCCGTCGTGGCCGGCGGCCTCGTCCTCGCGCTGATTCCTGTCCTTTCATAAGGAGGCACTATGACAAGTATCGAATCTTCCATCATGCTGACAGTCATCGCATATCCCATGATCTTCGTGGTCATGGCGGTCTTTGCGGTGCTGACCTACTATCTGAATAAGCTGTTTCCGGGGGACTAGTGGCTAGGGATTAGGAGTGACTAGTGACTAGTGACTGGTGACTGGTGATTCTCTCGTATCGTCATTTCGAGCGAAGTCGAGAAATCTTTCTTGCAGACTGCTAAATGAAGGATGCGTGAAAGCAGAAATACGTAGCACCAAGGCGTCGTTTCCCTGCCGGTGCTTATGTGATACTGACCGCAGTGCAAGAAAGATCCCTCGGCAACGCTCGGGATGACGACGGCGCGAAGCGCTATCAAAACTCCGCGGCGCTTCTGTTTTTTATGCGCTGCACCAGCACTCCTAACTCCTAACTCCTCACTAGAGAGAAGAGTTTTCATCCGCAATCCATGGGCGATACGCCCCACGGTCGAACCCTGAACCCTGAACCCAAAACCCTGAACCCTGAACCATGAACCTCGAACTTTCTATTGTCTTTCTCTTCCCTGCCGTTTATAATACTTACATGATAATCATTCTCTAAAGGAGGCTTTACGATGAAAGAAACATAT
>CAKPUX010000046.1 GCA_934193095.1 uncultured Dialister sp.
CCATCGTCTTCGCTGTCATGACCTCCGTCGCACCGATCATGCGCGATTCCCAGCGACCGGTATAGACTCCGCTGATATTTTTTCCTGCCTCTTCTCCCACCAGCCTCGCCGTGCGGACAGAGAGCGTGCTGCCATCATCCATCCGATAACGGATATCCGAGAGCTTGCCGCCGATGGCGATATAGTCCGTCAGATGGCACTGACCGGCAAGCATCGTTCCCTTCGGAAGGAAGAGAGGACGGCTGTCCGTGGCTTCTGCGAGCGCATGGTACGTCTTGTACTCCACCAGAGGATTCGGCATCCCGATCAGCGTCATCTCCGCACGGCTCGCAAAAGCAGGGATCAACAAAACCGTCGCAGCGGCCATCAGTGCATATTTCCATTTTTTCATCATCTATCATCCTTTCCGTAACAGTCATCCTGTTTTGAAGATGGTGTTATTATAGCATGGAATTGACTTCCGGTCAAATACGCACAAAAAGCATCCTTTTCCGGGACTATACAGTCTCGCTGTCATCCCCCTTTGCAAAGCCTTAAATACCTGTACATCCTGCAGCCTATGTCCCCTTCCTATTCTTTATCACAGCCAGGAAGCTCGCTGAGCAATCAGGGTACACACTTTACAAAGCAGAAAATGAACTGACGAGCTCCTGCGTATATGGGTGCTGCGGGTGATGCAGCACATCTTCTGCCGTCCCGATCTCCACCAGCCTTCCTGCTGATAGGATGCCCACGCGGCTTGCCATCGCGGCAAGGACATCGAGGTCATGAGAAATGAAGAGATAGGCGATCTTCCGCTCCTCCTGAAGCTCTTGCAAGAGTGTCAGGATCTCCGCCTGCACTGACACATCCAGCATCGAAGTCGGCTCATCCAAGATCAGGACCTCCGGTGAGATGAGGAGCAAACGAGCAAGCGCCACCCGCTGGAGCTCCCCGCCGGAAAGCTCAGCCGGATAGCGCAAGAGCAGCTCGCGTCGAAGCTGGAGACGCGAAAGCATCTCTTGCATACGCTCCTCGAAGCGATCCATCTTCCCATATAGGCGTGAGGGCTCTTCGATGCTTTGACGGATCGTCATACGCGGATGAAGCGCAGCCGCAGGATTTTGAAATATCATCTGCATCGTGCGGCGTACCGCGAGCATCTCCTTCCTGGAAAGGCCGCCAAGCTCCGCCCCGTGATAGAGCACGACTCCTCCATCTGGCACGAGAAGCTGCATCAGGATACGGATGAGCGTCGTCTTCCCCGCACCGCTCGTCCCCGCGATCCCCAGCGTCTCTCCTTTCGAAAGCGTGAAGGAAATATCCTTCAGCACCTCCTTCTTCACTTTCCGTATATATCCGGTCGTGAAGGATTTCGAAATATGCTGTACGTCTAAGAGCATGGGCACTCCTTTCTAAAAAGATGAATGAACGGTGATGCTTTCTCCACATTTTACAAAATGTCCCTCTCCCACTTTCCTCATCGTCTGCCTCTTCTCACAACCTTTTCCGCAGAATGCACATCGACTCCGAAAAATGCAGCCGCCGGTGAGGCGGGAAAGATCCGGTGGATTTCCGGAGATGGGATGAAGACCGCGGGAAGGCGCCGCGGCGAGAAGTCCCCGCGTATAAGGGTGGTATGGATTCTTGAAAATATCCTCTGTGCTCCCCTGCTCGAGGACTTCCCCTGCGTAGAGCACCACTACACGATCAGCGAGACATTCTGCCAGTGCGAGGTCGTGAGTGATGAGCAGCATGCCCCTTCCTGCCATCTTGATCTGAAGAAACATATCTGCCACCTGTTTCCTTACAAGCGGATCTAGCCCCTTCGTCGGCTCATCCGCGATGAGCCACTCCGGGGAAGGCAAGGTCATCATCGCTGCCATGACGCGCTGCGCCATCCCCCCTGAAAGTTGGTGCGGATAGGACGCACACACGCGGACAGGATCTCCAAGGCCGTACTTTTCCAGCTGCCCAAGAGCACTCTCCCTGCTCTTCTCTTTCCCCCAGCCCAGCCGCTTCCGCAAGACTTCTGTCACCTGCCGTCCGACACGCATCAGCGGATTCATGGCAGAGATCGGATCCTGCGCGATCCAGCCGATGCGATCACCTCGGATCTCATTCATTTCTTTCTCAGAAAGCCGGGGAAGATCATTTCCATCATAAAAAATACTTCCTGTCATTCTCGCATTTTCCGGGAGAAGACGCATGATGGCCGTGCCCAAGATCGATTTCCCGCTCCCCGACTCGCCAAGGAGCGCCGTGATTTTCCCCCCGTGAAAGAGAAGATTTACATCACGAAGCACGCGGACAGCGCCCATCGGCGAAAGGAAAGTGACAGAAAGCTGCTTGACTTCGATATCCATAGAAAAGGCTCCTTTCAGGTAAGGGAAGTGTTACAGATTCTAAAAGTGTTGTGGAGAAGGGCTGCCCCCCACTCATGTGGTACAGTGAAAGGGCAGCATAGTCTTAGCTTCCCATCGGGGACGCGCCCTGAAAGAAGCTCTGCTCCGATGAAGCTCTCCGGCATTTCCTTAAGAATATTTGCCCGCACAGGCGGACATGCAAAGCCCATCCCCTTCCCCCTCTTATCTCCTTATTCGTTCTCTCATCGCATCTCCCAGAAGATTGATAGAAAGGCAAAAGAGAGTGATGCCTGTACCGGGAGCGATCATCATCAGCGGGTATGAGCGGAAATAAGTCCTCGCATCAGAAATCATGACGCCCCAATCCGCCGTCGGAGGAGAAACACCCAGTCCCAAGTAGGACAGCGCCGAAGCCGAGAGCAGCGAAGTCCCGATGCGGAGCGTCAATAGCACGATGACGACGGGAAGCACATTCGGAAGTACATATTTCCTTACGATGTACCTATGGGATGCCCCCAAACTTTTGATGCTTTCCATGTAGAGCTCCCCACGAATACGTATGACCTCACTCCTCACGATACGCGAAAAACCCGCCCACGAGGTCAGAGTCAATGCGATGATGAGACGGAAATTGTTCTCCGGAAGGATCGCCGCGACCGCGATCATAAGACTCATCCCCGGAAGTCCCTGAAATACAGCCACAAGACACTGGATCCCCCGATCCACCCAGCCGCCAAAGTAACCGGAAAGGATCCCCAGCATAAGGCCAAGGACCATGGTACAAAACGCCGCCACAAAGGCAAAAGCCACTGACGTCCGCGCCCCATAGATGGTACGGGAAAGAATATCACGCCCCAGCGCATCCGTCCCCAGCCAGTGTGAAGATGACATGCCTTCCAGGATTTCCTCCGTAGATACCGCTGTGGGATCATAGGGCGCGATCCATGGGGCAAAAAGCGCGAGGAATACGATCCCCATCGCCAGAAAAAGCGCCATTTTGTAGATCCAGTGAAGCTCCTTCTTCATCAGCCCTCCCTCGCTTTCGGGCTCAGCAAATAGTAGCTGAGATCAACCAGATAATTAAATACGATGAAAACGGTCCCACTGACCAGCACATAGCCCTGAATCACCGGATAATCCCGTCCCCAGATAGCCGAAAGTACATAGCTTCCAAGACCGGGTATGGAAAAAAGATTCTCGATAATGACCGAGCCGCCCAAGATCGATGCAAAAAACGTCCCCAGCATGGTAATGACCGGCATCAGCGAATTGGGCAGGACATGATAGATCTCTATATACGAAGCGGAGAGCCCCTTCGCCCGCTCTGTCAGAAGAAAGGACTTCTCCATCACCGAAAGGACCGATGTCTGCTCCAGACGCAGCACCGCAGACGCTGTCCCTGCTGCCAGCACAAAGGATGGCAATATCATGTGGAGCGCATCGCCATATCCGGAGGAAGGCAGGAGCTGCCACTCTTCCGAAAAGATCAGCATCATCATGATCCCCAGCCAGAAAGACGGCATAGAAATAAAGAAGAGTGCCACGAGCTCAAGCCCGATCTCTGCCGCATGACCCTTCCTGCGCGCCGCCCATATGCCCGCAGGGATGCCGAGCAGGATCACCCATCCCATCGCCCAGAGAGCCAGGTGGAGGGTGACGGGAAATCTTCGCATGAGCTCGGACAGCACCGGTCTATGTGTCAGATACGATACACCCAGATCTCCCACTGCCGCATGTGTGAGCCAGCTCCCATACTGCATCCAAAAAGGCTGATCCAGCCCCATGCTCTCCCGCATCGCAAGAAGCTCCGACTCCGTCGGTTCTGCCGTACCATCCATGATCAATACCGCCATCGCCGGATCTCCGGGCGCAAGCACGCCCAGAAGGAACGCCAGGATCGTGAGTCCGATGAGAAAAGGGATCAGGAGAAAAATGCGCCGAACCGCATAGATCAGAAAAGCCTTCATGAGATATGCCTCCTTTCGTGAATCACTGACACGCGCGACCATACCAAGCGCAGAAGGACGGATACATCCGTCAAGACGCCATACAAAGAAATTTCATAGGAGGAAAGCGACGATCTGTCACCGATACTTTTTCCTACTCCTTCCACGCCACCTTGTCCAGCGTAATGCCATAGACCGCCGCATGGTAGCCTGTGATTTTTTTCGAACAGACAGCGAGATTCTCATCTTCCAAGAGCGGGATGACCGCCGGATGGAGGAGAAGCTCTTCCCGGATCTCATGGTAGAGCACCTGCCGATCTTCGATCTCATAGGTATGAGTAAGCGCATCAAAGGCTGCATCTATTTTCGGATTGGCATAGCAGAAATGGCTGGCAAGATTCGTCGCACCATCGCTATGAAAGAATTCTCTCAAAAGCGAAGTCGGATCGAGATTTCCGAGCCCCCTCGTCCCGATGGCGAGGTCGTAGTCCCCCTCCCGCATCATTTTCCGTGACGTCAGACCATCCACCATCACGATCTTGACATCCAGCCCGAGATCCTTCATCTCCGCCTGCAGAAATTCTGATATGACCTTGTAAGGGTAGCGCTCGGCACCATACTGTGGCAGGAGGAATTTCACCTCACACCGGGCATCCCCCAGCACTTCTCGCGCAAGTGCCTTCGCCTCAGCAGGATCATAGATCGGCGGCTCCGGTCGCGAAAAAGGATTCGTACTATTTAAGAAACTCCTCGTCGGCGTACCAAATCCCGCAAAATAATATTTCACGATCTTTTCCCTATCGATGGCAAGATCCAGCGCCCTTCGCATTCGTTCATCGGAGAAAGGGAAACGGCCGCCATTGACAGACAAGTAATGCGAAATCGTCGAATGCGCGCTGTCTACTGAGAAATTCCCCGTCTCTGCCAGTTCCTTCACCATCATCGGTGTGAGCCCGCCCAGATCGAGGACCCCCTGCACCTCTCCCGAACGCATCGCCGAATATCGCGCCTCCGCCGAAGTGATCACGCGGATACGGATCCGCTTCGCCTTTGCTTTTTCGCCATAGTATCCGTCGAATCGCTCAAGCAGTGTATAGTCATCCGCCTTGCGGTCGATGATCCGGAAAGGTCCGGTACCTGCGGCAATCTTCATGAAGTCTCCCGTTTCTCTATCAAAAGAAGCCGGACTGAACATCGCGCTCCCCCAGCCCGCCATGCGATAGATCAGCATGGGGACAGGCCGCTCGAAATATAGATGAAGCGTGTAGTCATCGTCCGCCTCATACCGGACAAGCCCCGGGTAAATGCGCGAGACCAGATAGCCATAGAAGGAAGATGGCTTGTAGCCCATGTGCGTCACGCGGTAGAAATTCTCTCGCGCCGCATGTGCATCGAAGGAAACCCCGTCATGGAACTTCACCCCCTTCTTCAGATGAAAAATCCACTCCGTCTTCTCCGCATTCGACTCCCAAGACTCGGCGAGCATCGGCATGACTTTCCCATCATCAGAAATCCCGACCAGCGACTCCCAAGTCTTTAGGATCACGGTGGAGTAGTAGGGATCCTTCTCCCCCGGCGAAAGATCCCGCCCCGCCGCGAGCACGATCTCTTTCTCCTCTCCCGTCTTCGGCGCGTCCCCGCAGCCCGCGAAAGCGAGCGGGAATAGCAGGAGGAAAAAGAGAGATAGATAGCGAAAGAAAATACGCATAGGGATTCACCTCTTTTCTTCTGGAAACACTTTTGGACAATAGGGGAATAGGCGGCCGCAAGGCCGCCTATTATTGATTGTTATTGATTGTACATATCAACTTGGCAATAGCTTAGAAACTCATCGAAGCAGACAGCATCCAGGTTCTTGGCATGGAAAGGCCGAATGTGGTAGAGCTGCCGCGTCCCATCCAGTAATCCTTGTTCAGTGCGTTGTAGCACATGGCCTTGAAAGTCACCGGTACATCAGCGATCGAAGTCTTATAGTCAAAGCCGAGGTCGAGAACTGTGTAAGCAGGGATACGGGTCGATCCGGTCGGAGATTTCAAGTTATCGATATGTGCGTCACCTACCCAAGTCAAGCGACCGATAACGCTCCACTTATCGTTTGGTTCATAGACCGCACCAACGACTGTGCTCCACTTGGAGGCACCATTGATGTACCATCCGTCATTCGCACCATCCTTCGTTTTTTCTCTCTTGCCATTCATGTAGAGCAGACCACCGGTTACCGTCCACTTATCTGCTGGTTTACCATTGATCGTCCATTCCCAGCCTTTGTAATTATCCTTGCCATCGATGGCACGATGGAGAAAATCTTTTCCATCGGGAGTTTTCCCAAGTGTTGTTTCAAGGATAGATTCTGTCTCAATATCAAAATAGGACAGAGTTGTGACAAGGTTCTTGAACTTGTACTTGATCCCTACTTCCCGCTGCTTACTGGTGGACGGTGGGAGAGTTTCCCCATCATTATCATATACTTTACTACCACTACTCATTACAATAGCACCACGGGAGAAGCTTTCCGTCTGGCTGGCATAAATAGCCATATTTTCATTTGGTTTATAGGTAACACCATAGGTAGGCAGCCAGTCATCATTCTGGAATTTTGTACCATTACCTGCATTGGTGAAATTTTCGTGCTTATGAGAAGCCGCTAAAAGAACATCCCACTTACCATAGCTTAACGAATCGGCAATCGTGACACCCGTATTCACTTCATCCCAAGATAATTTGGCCGTGAGAAGCGATGGAATCACAAAACTATTGGTATATTCAGTTCCTGTATATAAACTACCGCCAATTGTCCCTGTACCACTACTATGCGAAGCATTCCAATATTTTGCCCAGGAACGGTCAATAGCCAGTGTTGCCTGGTGTTTTACTGCACCGGTCTCAAATTTGGTTTTCAGTCCCGTCTGGAAATATGAATTCGTGCCAATTTCATTTTGTGCGTTCGAAACGTTGGACGACATGAAATTTCCTTTTTCATCAAATTTCAGTGCAGAGCTCGAGTTATATTTATTCCCGCTTCTCGAAGAATGCCCAATGTTAGTAAACCATGTCACATGATCATTGATCGCCTTTTCATGGTTAAAGGTATACATCCAACCGTGCATCCATTTCGTCGTTCCCTTGAAATCATATGGGATGTTGGAATCTGGCGCAGAAGGCAGCTCGCTGCTCTTACCGCCATAAGTAAACCAACGCTGGCCTTCATTGACGCGAAGGTCAAAATGGCCGACGAAGAAATTGGTATTGCTTGTCTTTCCTTTACGATCCAGGTTTACAAAAATATTCTTTTCGTTCTTTTCCGCACCTTTGAGAGCGAGACCGCCTTCCATATATTCGCCCATCACGCGGATGCCCCATTCGTTATCCTTACCTGTGCGACGTGCCACGTCAATAAATTCACCGAAGTTGCTTCTGCCAGAGAAGGTTTCCGTGAATTTTGTTACCGGCTCACTGCCTGCACGTTTGGTCACCACGTTAATCGTGCCCGGTGCAGGGGTTGCCCCACTATTTGTACCATTATTGGACATGCTGACGCCATTCACACCAGCATTTGGGCCAGAAGTGATATCGATGCGATCGATATAGTGAGAAATCGGTCCATTGAACTGATAAAAGAGACTTGGTACGCCGTTCAGCATCATATGATTCCCGTTCATGTTGATGCCGCGCATAGAGAAGTCTGTGTACATCGGAGACGTCGTACTGGTACGAATCGATGGATTGTTCATCAGCACGTTCGCGATTGGCTGAGACGGGTCATCAAATTTCTCCAGCGTTTTCTGGGTCATAGACATTTCGGTATACGGGATATCCATAACGCTCTGGTTTCCAAGAATCCCAAGCTTTGCGGTTTCATTGACAAGACCACCTGGCGCAGCTACTACTTCGCCATCTCGATCTGCATTGACATAAACCGTATCCAGAACGGTATCCGCTGCTCTAAGCGTTACCCCCCCCCGAAATTGTTAACATGACCGCTGCCGCGAGAGCGACATACATTTTCCCTTTTCTCATAACATTCTCTCCTCGATAAAAAACAACCATGCCTGCCCTATCAGATACAGGCTAAAAAAGAAATCTATCCCATTCCCGAAGCGCCGTGTATCCAAGTTTCCACGCGCGGGGAAAAGAAAGCAGTATAAGTGACTAGGGATTAGGGGCTAGCCCCATTGAACCCATTAAACCCATAGAACCTATATTTCACGATTCCCGAAAGTACGAGATCACTTCCACGATTCGTTTCGAATGCCAGACATAGCCATTCCCATCCTGCTCAGCGCGCTCTTTGAAAAGCGGCTCAAGCTCGGTATTATAATTCAAGTACGACATTTCGCCCAGATCCTCCACCATTTCTTTCTCCGCCGCTTCCCAGTCGGCATAGCGGAGCACCTTGTCATAATGGGTGAAAGACACTTCCGCATGAATCCCCATATTCCAGAACATCATCGGCATCAGCATGTAGTCATTATTCCGGCGATAATTCAGTTGCAGCTCATCATAGAGGCCATACAGGTACGGCTTCAGAAGCGTGCGGACAAGGACGAAGCCCTTCTTCCCGTAGCGGGCGATCTTTTCGAGCGCTTCCCTCATATAGCAGACGCGGTAGAGGGAATTGACAGAGAGGACATAGTCCGCATCGTAAGGCTCCTCGAAGTCTTCCCATTTCGAGTGGACCGGTTTCACATTCGTGAAGCCTTCTCTCTCTAAGGAAATCGAAAGCTCGCGGAGCATAGCCGGTGAGAAATCCACCGCCAGGATATCCTTGCTGTATTTCGCCATAGGAATGGTGAAATTACCGCATCCGCAGCCCACATCTAAGATGCGCTGATTTTCTCCGAATTTCTCATGGATCCAGTCTCCAAGCCTGTACACATCCCGATAGAGGTTGAAGCGCTCTGCGTAATGTGGTGCAAGGTCTTCCCAGAATCGCAGCTCTGCCTCATCATCAAATTTACGTCCTGATTTCCTCTTCGCGTTCCAACCTTGTTCTTTCTGCCAGATCTCATCCAAGTCGATCTTTTTCAGCTGCTGCATCTTATCACCGCCAATCTTGAACAAAATAAGTGTAATCTGTATAGTTTCTATAAAGTCAAGTACTTTTTTATAGAAATCAAAAAATCTTTCTTAATGAAAATGCCATCTCCCCCTTATCGTCATATCGAGCGAATGCGAGAAATCTTTTTTGTTCGTGGTCAAACGAACAATGTAAGGAAGGCGGCGAGCTGGAAACACCGTACTTCACATGACTTGGAATGACGGTGTTTCATGCAAACGTGTACGTACAATAGAAAGCATACCGCAAATGAAAAAGATCCGTAGGCTCCGCTCGGGATGACGATACGGAATAACGCTCATCTCACATTCGCTTTCATTCCGCTACGTAGAAGGCTGCCCCTGCGGGGCAGTCTATCCTCCGCCTTCGGCGCGCCCCTTCTTCAAGGGGCTGCTCAGCTGTCATGTAAAAGCTCCGCTAGTAAAAACAACGAAACGAGAATACCCCCGTATCGTCATTTCGAGCGGAGCGAGAAATCTTCCTTGCACACCCGTAAAACAACGAGCGTGGGATGACGATAAACAGAATACTCCGGGCGATGCTTCTGATAACGACACGAAAAAACGCTCCTCTCACCTCACTTCTCCTCCCCCCGCCTTGAACCCCTCTCCTCTCTATGCTAAGATAGAGCTATCTTTAATCAGTCTTTTAATAAAGTCTATAGCAGGTATAGGCTTTTCATAGAAAGGACTCATGTTTCATGAAGCAGGGGAAAAGTCACTACACGCCGCAGGAATTTGCACGGCTCTTTCACATCGATAAACAGACCCTCATCTACTATGACAATCAAGGGATCTTCTCTCCCGCCTTTCGCAGCGAGAAAGGCTATCGATACTATGAAACAGCGCAGATCCTCCCCTTTGCAGAACTCTTATCTCTCAGAAATCTTCACATTTCGGGCGCAGAGATGGGAGTATTCAATCAGCACCCTTCACGCGGCAAACTGATCGAACTCCTGTCTGATAAAGTCATGGAGCAGGAAGAAGCGATCCGTGCCATGCAAAGCAATATCGAAAGCCTGAAACGGAAAATCCGTCATCTGGCGGAAAGCCGCAGCCACCCCATGGAGCAGGTCATGCTGATTCCTAAGCCGGTACGCCTCATGCAGCGCAGTCCCCTCTTCCCTGCCAAAACATCTTTCCGAGATGCCTGTCAAAAGAGTGCCCTTCTCATCACGGAGTATGCCGCTCACCTTTTCGACAAAGATTTGGAAATCGCCGTCAGCCCCGCCGTAGACACGCTCTCCGCCTTGTGCGAACCATACGCCTACCACCTGCTGCTGATCTCGCCCCATGCGCCAAGCCGGGAAATGGAGAATCCCCTCACCCTCCCCGCCGCACTCTATCTGACCTACATCTTTCCTTCGCCGCAGTTCCCTCTTCCGAGTGCCGTCCTTTCAACCATCGAAAACACGATGCAGGCCCTCTCCCTTTCCCCCGACGTACCTTTTCTCATCACACCGCGTCTGGATGACGAAGGACGGGCTAGCTGCTATCGTCTGGAAATACCCGTCATAAAAAAAGCTTGAGACCTTTCATCTCAAGCTTTTTATTATGGATGATGCCCATGATCAGTAAAACTGATAGAAAAGGGCGATAGGATTTTGTCGGCATGAAATCAAATCCCCCCAAAATAGAAAACGCCGTGATTCCATATATCCCGGAATCACGGCATTTCATTCAGATGGCTTCGAAAAAGCCAGACCGGTCACTCATCTCACGAGATACACTTTGACGCGGCTCTTCGTCCCCCACTGGTAAGCCTGCGCGAGGGTATCGACACCGACATCGATGACATTTCCATGGATCGCACCTCCGATATCATCGCAGATGGCGTAGCCATAGCCTTCGATGAAGACGATGCTGCCGAGAGGGATGACACTCGGATCTACGGCGGCATGCCCCTTGCCGGCGAATCCGCCCAGTGCGGTATGCCCTTCACCGCCCCCGTCATAGGGCGTGTACGCCGTCGATCTCATGTGATAGGTCTTCGTATACTTGCCGCGGAAATAGGGCGCATTGTCCAAAGCATCCCAGACATCTTCATCTGCCACACCGGTGGTCTCAAGTCCTGTCTCATCCTGCAGCCTGCGGATAGCATCTGCCGTACCGGCACCGAAGACACCGTCAACGACACCGGGATCGTAACCGTGCAAAAGAAGCTGATTCTGCAGATGGATGACTCTCTTTCCCCTGGCACCTTCCGAGAGGATATAGTCTCCAGTCTGCGCCACATAGACTTCATTCAGCTTCGTGCGGGTCGCGCTGTTCACGCCGCCCGTGACGGAGAGCCCCTGCTCCTTCTGGAAAGCCGTGACCGCATCCTCGGTCTGCCCGCCATAGATGCCGTCTGCCTCCCCGTCAAGATAGCCGAGGCGTTTCAGCTTCCGCTGGATGGTCTTCACATCACTGCCGCGGTCACCGACGCCATAAGACTCCCCGCCCGAAGACACCACAGGCGCCGGCGTCCCTGCGCTGATATCCCGAAGCGCGCTGTAGGTCACCTCATCGATCGCACCGGATACAGGAAATCCGCGGGATCTCTGGAAATCCTTCACCGCCTTCATGGTATCTTCCCCGTAGACACCATCGATGTCGCCTTTGAGAGAGCCGGCAGCTTTCAGGCGCTGCTGCATATCGGAGATCACATCTCCGCGATTCCCTTCTGCATACACGACGCCCCCACCGTTCCGATAGCCTGCGCCTTCGGCACGTCGAATGGCATCTCTGGTCGCATCATCGGCTTCGCCGGTCGCACTCAGGCCTTTATCCTTCTGAAATAAATAGACTGCTTCCTTTGTGGTGGAGCCATAGTCTCCATCCACGGTGCGGGCCAGATAACCGGCCGCTACCAGGGAATTCTGCAGGGCTGTTACAGCGTCCCCGCTCATCCCTGCGTGCAATGTTTCTGCAGAAGCCGGAACCATGGCAAGTATCCAAAGCGCCAGGATCGAGCTCCATTTGTAGATAGCACGCATGAATTATCACCTCCATAAACTTCCTGTATTTTACCATTTTTCTTCAAATTTGTAAAAAATGAGGGGAAACCCTTTTATTTTTAAAGAAATCCATCGAGCTGCCGCGCAGTGCGAGGCGGTGTGAAAGAGCAGACAGTATCGGTGGGGAATGGTGATTCCCAAGGCGTTCTTTTCTAAGAGAATGGGAGCGTTTTGTAGAAAAAGTGGGGAAAGCCAAAAGAGAGAATGCCCTTCCCCGTATCACTGTCCTCCCGCCCCTCGTCATTTCGAGCGCAGCGAGAAATCTTCCTTGCACAACGGTCAAATGGAAAGCGTCAGATGAGAAGCAGCCGAAGTACCTAGGCGATTTTATCATTACCTCATAAGTACAGAGTACCGCTACGACATAAAAGATCCCTCGGCTCCGCTCGGGATGACGAAACGCGAGAGGCGGACTATCTCACATGGCTTTTCATCCGACCACGTAGAAGGCTGCCCCTGCCGGGCAGTCTATCCTCCGCCTTCGGCGCGCCCCTTCTTCAAGGGGCTACACAACAGTCATGTAAAAACGCTGACCCTTCGCAAGGTCTCCTCCCCCATATCGTCATTTCGAGCAAAGCGAGAAATCTTCCTTGCACAACGGTCAAAGGGAGAGCGTGAGAGGCGGAGCGCCCACGCGATTTTATCATTACCTCATAAGTACAGAGTACCGCTACGACGAAAAAGATCCCTCGGCTCCGCTCGGGATGACGATACGAGAGACCGCTTTCCTCATATTCCCTTTTATACCTCAGCGATTCCAACCTCCGCCCCTTCGGGGCACCTCCTTCCATGGGAAGGAGGGAGAATGCCGCTTCCCCATGAAGAAGACTTACGATACGAGAATACCGCTTTCCCCCATATCGTCATTTCGAGCAAAGCGAGAAATCTTCCTTGCACAACGGTCAAGCGATGAGCGTGAGATGAGGAGCAGCACCTAGGCATTTTTCTCTTTCCCTCATACGTGCAGTACACCGCCAGGGCGTAAAGATCCCTCGACTACGCTCGGGATGACGATACGAGAGAACGGGCGATCTCACATTCATTTCCATCCCGCTGCGGGAGACAACCTCCGCCCCTTCGGTCACTTCAATAAAAAAATACCGCCAAGTTTCCTTGACGGTATCTGATCTCTATCCCCACCATGTCGTTAAAGCCGGATTTTGAGTCTGCGTATTTGCAGGTGGGTGCTCTCATGTGAATTTCATCTGTCCCCGTGAAGGGCATAGAATCCATCCGCAGTTCTGAACTCCCTTAATAAAGGTATCGGTTCAAAATATGAAGCCGCACGTGCACAGCAGGGTTGTTACATGTAGTATAGCAAATTTGCATGAGATTTACAAGAAATTTATGAGACATAGCAGGGATCCGAAGCGATCGGTGACGGATCACCGTCTGTCCCTTCAACCCCATGTTTCACTCATTCTCCTTTGGAGCTCTTGAAGGCTTCTCTTTTGCCGATGACGGTCACGCCATTCATGTACGGTACGAGGACATCCGGGACGCGGATGGTGCCGTCAGCCTGCTGGTAGTTTTCCATGATAGCAGCGACAGTACGGCCGACAGCGAGGCCGGAGCCATTCAGCGTATGGACGAATTCCGGTTTCGCGCCCGGCGTTCTGCGGAAGCGGATATTTGCGCGGCGTGCCTGGAAATCAAGGCAGTTCGAGCAGGAGGAGATCTCTCTGTACTTATTCTGTGCCGGCATCCAGACTTCGATATCATAGGTCTTCGCAGAGGAGAAGCCGATATCACCGCTGCAGAGGCAGACGACATGGTACGGGATCTCGAGCAGCTGGAGGATCTTTTCCGCTTCTGCCGTCAGAGATTCCAGCTCATCCCAGCTGTCTTCCGGCTTGCAGTACTTCACCATTTCTACTTTATGGAACTGGTGCTGACGGATAAGGCCGCGGGTATCCTTACCAGCGGAGCCCGCTTCTTTACGGAAGCACGGAGTGAGCGCCGTCAGATGGACTGGCAGCAGCGCACCGTCGATGATCTCGCCGGAGAAATAATTCGTCAGCGGCACTTCCGCAGTAGGCGTCATATACATGCTTTCCCCTTCGACTTTGTACATATCATCAGCGAATTTCGGCAGCTGGCCGGTGCCCTGCATGGACTTGCCATTGATGATGTAGGGCGGGATGACTTCGGTGTAGTCATTCTGCTGGGTATGTACGTCGAGCATGAAATTATATACCGCTCTTTCGAGACGGGCTGCCTGCGAGAGGTAGAAATAGAAACGCGCACCGGAGACCTTCCCCGCTCTTTCTGCATCCAGGATGCCGAGGGTATCGCCGAGCTCATAGTGAGCCTTGATCGGGAAATCAAAGGTCGGGATCTCGCCCCATTTGCGGACTTCCGGATTTTCGCTGTCATCCTTGCCGACCGGGACAGACTTGTCGCACATATTCGGGATATGGAGAAGCAGTTCATTCAGCTTGGATTCGACTTCACCGAGTTCCTTATCGATGGCAGAGATCTTCTGTCCGACTTCTCTCATGCGAGCGATAGCATCTGCTGCATCTTCGCCATTCTTCTTCGCCATCGCGATCTTTTTGGATTCTGCATTCTTTTCGCTCTTCAGCGTTTCTGTATCGCGCAGGAGTTCTCTCCTCTTGCCATCGAGTGCGAGGACTTCGTCCAGATCGAATGGATTGTGACGGTTGACGAGGTTCTGCTTCACTTCGTCTGCGTGTTCTCTGATGAATTTCATGTCTAACATAGTATCGCTCCCTTTAGGAAATATAAGATAGGAAATCGGCTTTCCTCATCTGACAGAAATAGTGATCGGCTGGCCGCTCGCTGACGCTTGAAACGGATCGGACGGGAAGAGACCGCTCACAGGCCATGGCGTCCTGCGAAAAGCAAATAAAAAGACCTCTTCCCTCCATGGGACGAAGTCATCGCGGTGCCACCCAATTTGCATAAGCCAGCTCATGGCTGATATCGGCTGCCTGCCGTCCGATTCTTCACCGGCCGCTCCTGAGTGGAAACTTTCTCATCTGCCAAGGCTCTCACCAGCCGCCCTGTCTCTGAAAGACATCTGAAAAAGATTTTCTCTTTCCCTGCGTTATTAGTATTATAGCGAGTTCATCTGTGTTTTGCAATAGGAAAAAGGGTTCAAGATGCGGGGTTCAGGGTTGTGGGTTGTGGTGGCAGCTTCGCCGCAAAAAAAAGAAGCCAACCCCGCCTCGCTGCGCTCGGCAGCCCCTTCCAAGGGAAGGGGCTAGCGTGGACACTCCCTCCTTCCTATGGAAGGAGGTGCCCCGAAGGGGGCGGAGGTTGGATAGGGAAAGGTGTATATGAGAAAATCTGTAGCACCGCCTCAGCAAGACATCATTTCCCTATCACCGCATGCATGCTGATAAGCGTCGTGCAATAAATATCCCTCCACTTCAGTCGGGATGACGATACAGGGGAAACGGCATTCTCCTTTGCCATCTTCTGCGTGATGGGTTGAAAGCAAATGTGAGGCGAGCGTTTTCCCATACCGTCATCTCGAGCGTAGCCGAGAGATCTTTCTTGCAGAC
>CAKPUX010000047.1 GCA_934193095.1 uncultured Dialister sp.
CGCCTTCTTTGCAGAGCGGGCATTCTTCCGGCTTGTAGGTCGGAACGGTGAGGTGGAGCAGCGGATATACCTTTTCCTGCGGTACGCCGAAGTCTGCTTTGCCGCCGCTTCGGTCTACTAAAAGGCCGATGCCGACGATATCGCCCTTGGCTTCATTCACGACATCGACGACTTCCTTGATGGAGCCGCCGGTGGTGACGATGTCTTCGACGATGAGGACTTTTTCACCAGGAGCGACCTTGAAGCCGCGGCGAAGGGTCATCTTGCCATTTTCTCTTTCGGTGAAAATGGAACGAACGCCCAGCAGACGGGCAGTGACCTGAGACAGAATGATGCCGCCGGTCGCCGGTCCAATGACGGTCTCGATGCCCATATCCTTGAAATGGTTTGCAAATTCCTGGCAGAGCTTTTCCGTGTATTCCGGATGCTGGAGCACATTGAATTTTTCTACATAAAGAGGGCTGTGAAGACCGCTGGTCAGAAGGAAATGACCTTCCAGAATGGCTTTGGTTTCTTTCAGCAAAGATTCGACTTCTTTTTCGTTCATTATGCGTTCTCCTTTATTTCTTTTAAAATTAAACGGGCAGCCGCACAGGGGTCGATCGCCTGTGTGATCGGACGTCCGATAACGAGCATGGAAGAGCCGTCCTTGAAAGCCTGTGACGGGGTCGCGATACGTTTCTGATCATCGGTCTGGGCAAAGGATGGGCGGATGCCCGGGGTCACGATGAGGAAATCATCCTTTCCGGCCATCTCGCGGATGCTGCCGGCTTCTTTCGGGGAAGCGACGACACCATCGACGCCTGAGGATTTCGCAAGGGAAGCCAGCTCCAGGACATGCTCCTGAATGGGGAGGTGTCCGCCGACTTCCTGCCATCCCTGGTCATCAAAGCTGGTGAGGACGGTGACCGCCAGGATCTTCGGACGTTCTACGCCCAGCTCATCCGCAGTGATCTTCGCATAGCGCGTCGCTGCCTGCATCATCGCACGGCCGCCTGCTGCATGGACGGTGATGAGGTTCACGCCGAGGCGAGTGACGGAGGCCACGCTGTGACCGACGGTATTCGGAATATCGTGGAGCTTCAGATCAAGAAAAACCTTCTTTCCGTGTTCCTTCAGGTAGCGGATCGTATCACTGCCTGCACTGTAGTAGAGCTCCATGCCGACCTTGTAGTAGGAGATCAGATCGCCAAGCTCATCGACCAGCGCTTTCATTTTGTCAAAGCTGTCGACGTCCAGTGCGACGATCAGTCTGTCGTCGGCGGTATAGATTTCGTTTTCTTCTGCCATTTCCGCTCTCCTTCATGGGAATAATAGGTATCTAAACTATTATATCATTTATTCAGGAAATCGGGGAAGAAAATTATAAAAGATAGAAGAGTTAAGGGGATTCGGGGTTAGCCTACGGGGCGTGCCGCCCCTTGAGAACGGATGAAAGCTCTGCTCAAATGAGGAATGAGGAATGGTTGTGCGGCGCATTTCGTCATCCTGAGCGGAGAAAAACGTCGTATGTTAAAAAATGGTTTATCTGAAACAGGAGGACTGAGTCGAAGGCTCTAGGGAAACGATGATTCAATCGCAGAATCAGATTTCATATGGATTTTTATACATAGCTTCGTCATCATCTTCCTTACATACTAAGCGCCGCGGAGTTTTGACAGCGCTTCGCGCCGTCGTCATCTCGAGCGTAGCCGAGAGATCTTTCTTGCACTGCGGTCAGTATCACATAGGCACTGCAGGGAAGCGACGCCTTGGTGCTACACACATCCTTTGTTTATCGGTCTGCAAGGACGATTTCTCGCTTACGCTCGAAATGACGATACGGGAGTCTGATGTCTCCTCGTCTCCTAGTCTCTTAGTGACCAGTCACACGCACACAAAAAGGAGCTGTGAAGAAATGAATCCTCATTTCTCACAGCCCCTTTTTACTTTGCCTTCATTTGGTTCAGGGTTCAAGGTTCAGGGTTCTCGTGGCGGCTTCGCCGCCTTTTTTTAGAAGATGGTATTCTCGTATCGCAGCCTTCCCTTCTAGGTAATGCTATTAAGTTAAGCGGCAGAACGTTCTTGGCTCCCCATCGGGGGAGCTCCCCGAAGGGGTGAGGGGGCTACGTAGCGGTATTGCATGAAAGTGTTTGAATATCGATAGCATTGGACTATTCAACATAGCACGCTATACCGTTGGCATGCCCCATCTCGTTGCGCTCGAAATGGCGTCTCACTGGATTTTAGCGTCGCTTCGCTCCTAAAAATCCAGTTCGCTTGCACATATTGCCTTCGGCACTTCCCCCGAAGGGGAAAGCAAGACGTTACGTAGCTAACGATTTCCTTAACTTAATAGCATTGCCCCTCTAGGGGAAGGTGCCCCGCAGGGGCTGATAGGGCACTGGCGGCATGAAAGACAGATGAGGAAAGCGGAGAAATGCGCGGCACATGTGGGGAAGCGTCAGTCCCTCGCCGCGAATAACAAAAATTTCTCGCTTGCGCTCGAAATGACGATACGGGAATCTGATGTCTCCTCGTCTCTTAGTGACCAGTCACTCGCACACAAAAAGCAGCGCCGAAGCGCTGCTTTTTATTTTCCCGCGTGCATGGCGGCTTCGCGGATCATATGGACGGTGATCGAGTTGAATTCTACAGGTGCTTCCAGCGCTTTGACTTCTTTGAAGCCGACGCCGAGTTTACCCGTATAGTAAGCGGTCGCCTCGCCCTTGCTGTTGATCTTGGCTGCATAGATGGTCTTATCATCCCCGAGACCGACCAGACGATAGGCCCCCGGCGGAGAGATGACACGCCACGAGCTGTCATCCCCATTGAAAGTGTACAGGATGCCCTTCTGGCTGTCATCATAGAAGAGGCGGTCTGCATCATAGTAGACGGCCATCTTGCCGATGTGCGAGGTCTGGACGTAGATGCGGCGGGTATCATAGTTTGCATCGGTGCGGTAGATGCGGTAGAGACCCTTGCCGACTTCCATCTTCATGTAGACGGCATTGGTCGCGGTCGAGTAAGCGACATCCACGATCTTTGCATTTCTTGGCAGATCACGGATCGGCGCATCGGACTCATGCGTGGTGCCTTCCGGATTGTAGCGTGCCAGTGTCACATCCCAGCGTCCGCCTTTCCAGTGGATCGGATAGAGCGCCATGAGCGCCAGATTTCTGTCCGGCATCCATTCGAAGAAAGAAACGCCCTGTCCTTTCAGATCCACGATCTGCGGATGTCCAAGATCTTCGGCTTTGTAAATGGTGACCGTTTCTGCGGTCACATCTGCCATATATTTATAGTTATGCGAGTAGTAGGCTTTCCCCTTCACGCTGACCTTCGCATAGAGCTTCTTGCCTTCCTTTTCCGCCTGCTCTGCGACTTTGTCCTTCACATCAGACATATCGTAGTCATCTGAGGAGAGCGGGGCAAAAAGGACGCGGTCCATATATACGTAGGCTCCTGCCTGCACCCCTACGCCAAGGAGGAAGCAGATCATGAGCTGTGCGATTTTTTTCTTCACGCTGTTCTCCTTATTTCACGATAAATGCAGTCGGTATCATACGTTCGCCCAGAAGATCGGCAGGCTTATTGACCACCTTGCCATTATAGTAAAGTGTCGTGGAAGATCCGCCGTCCAGATTGGCCGCAATGTAGGCCCCGTTTTCATAGAGGATATTCTGCGAATCGACAAGCGTCGCGCCGATGCTGTAGCCGGGCTGTCGTCCGTCTATGACAAGGAAGAGCATCGTGCCATCCTTCTTCTGTCCGATGGCCGAGCGCGGGGAGATCCCCCATCCGCCGTCACCGCTCTTGATGACCTTCTGCCCATTGATGATGAGCGGCGGGCCGAAGGTCAGGCCTTCGACCGCGCCAAGGTCACGCAGTTCTTTCTTATTGTAGTTCCCGGCGATCAGGTTCCCGTTCTTCGTCATTCCGACGAAGTCGACTTTTTCCTTGTCATCGACCTGCTGCCCCAAAAGGTACTTGCCCTGATGCAGGATGAAGCCATAGGGCAGACGTCCGATGCCGGTGCCATTCGGATCGTAGAAGCCGCCGCCATTGATGGCTGCTACGGCATTGTTCTTTTTCGCGATGCTGGAAGTGGTATCCCCCTTCTCATTGATGTCTTCTGCCGTAGCGACTTCGATACGTTTCGGATTGGGGATCTCCAGCAGATACCCGACGAAGCGGGATGTCTCGATCTTTTTCAGCTTCAGCGTCGCATCCGTGCGCGGCTTGAAAGCGAATACATTCTGCTTATCCGTCGTCGTCACGGTGCCAAGGATCTGGTTCAGCTCCTCCTGATCGTAAAGCCACGTGATGTACTGCGGATGCCGTGAGCGCATGATCGCACCGACCACAGCACGCTTCAGATTGCCGAACGGCCCGAAGAGCACCACGATCGGAGACGTGATGATGAAAAAGACCAGGGTGATCAAGATAAACTTGACCACGATGTTGTTGAAAAATCGTTTCATTGTGACTCCTTGAAAAGAGGTTTGGAGAAGGAAAGAGTTCAGCCATCAAACCGGCGTGTAATTATCCTTATTAAGACGTTCCGAGAAGCGGGCGATGGAAATGTCATTCCCGATATACGCTCTCTTCAAATCATACGGGAAGCTGCCGACATGGACGCGGCCGGCGTCTGTCGTGACAGCCATCTTGATACCGGCCTTCTTGCAAATATCGATGACTTCATCGTCATAGTCGCCATAAGGATATGCCAGCCAGACATTGTCGATCCCGAGCTGGTACTTGAGTGCCTTGTTCGCCTCGACAATCTCCTTCTCTTTTTCTGCACGGGTGGCAAGATTGTGGAGCTTGGGATGCGACAGCGTATGACTTGCGATGGTGACAGCATGGCTGTTTGCCATTTCCTTCAGCTGATCCCAAGTCATGCGGTTATACGGCTTTCCTACATCATCGGTGATCAGGAAGAGCGTCCACGGGAAACCATACTCCTTCATGAGCGGATATACGATGGTGTAGCTGTCGAGATATCCGTCATCAAAAGTGATGCAGACAGGCTTTTCCGGAAGAGGCGCCCCCTTGGTGACATAGTCATAGAGCTCCTGCATGGTGATCGGATGGTAGCCATGATCCCGCAGATAATTCATCTGGATGCGCAGATTTGCCTCGGTCATGATGGCCGCATTGCCCTGTTCGTCTCCGATCATGTGATACATGAGGACGGACACGCCCTCCGGTACACTGTACTTCACATCCGCTGCGCGATGCACGACAGCGACGCCGGGCTTCAGATTCGGATCCGCCGCCTGTGCCGAAGCCGCTGCCGGCTGAGAAGACGCTGCCTTCTCCCCGCCTTGTCCCCCACAGCCCGTCAGTGCAAAAGCCGACAGTGCGAGCAGCGACGCCGCTGAGAGAGCTGCTGCTTTTTTCCATTTGCTATACGAGAAATCCAATGGTCAAACTCCTTTGTATCGAATTGCTATAGTTTTCCTATTATGACAACACTATAATATTTTACTACGATTTTGCAAGAAAAGAAAGCATTTTGCCAAGAACGGTAAGTATCAAGTGTAGGATTCCAATACATGTGTTACCCATTGAAAACATAAAAAGCGAGACATCCTTATGATATAGTTCATTCGTCAAAAAGAAACTTTTATCAAAGGAGTAAGATCCTTTGATAAAAGTTATTCTTTCACTCTGGCAAGCCTCCAATCTGCTGCATGTTTCCTTTGGGACATAAAAAAATCCCCCTAAAGCAGTTTGGTGATTTACCTTGTCTGCTTTAGGGGGCATATCAGTGATGATGAGCTTACTATCATTTAGCACTCAAGCAATTTCTGTAACTTTTCTGTATAAAGTTTTCGAATATTTTCCAGCAAAAGCCGCCAATATTTCAAGCCAATATTAGGATGAGTCTTGCGATACTCTTTCACGTCACTCGCTTTTTTCAACGCATCTTGATTGGCCTGCTTGTCATTCGGATCTTTATTAATATCATACGTTTCAATAAAGAATTCTAACGAGCCACGTTCTATGCACCATTCCTTTGCAAATGCATCAACTAATTTCTTTACCTCTGCGCGAACACGGTCGTTCATAACATCGGCAAAATTCTGGTTTATGAATATTGACGGGTTATCTTGATATTCTTTCCAGATTTCTTCCAAAATTTCAGCACGAGCAGGATTTGTTTTCCGGAAGCGTTCAATTTCTTCATTGATTTCCTTAATCATTCTCTTCGTCCTAGTATCCTGCGCCATAATCAAAGAAGTTTCATCTGTACGTGTTGCCTCCATCAATTTCAGAATATAGTCTTCATCAATTTGATCACTATGCCAACAACGCAGATCATAGTTAATGGCAATATTAATGTCAGGATCATCTACGTCAGTAGAGCCTTTTTTCAGGTCATCTTTAACATTAACAAACTTACCATTATAAGACTCTATGATTTCCTCTGTAATCCGATAATCCCGTTCAAGATTCCGCTCCTGATATTCTGAGTAGACTTGCAAATCAGAATAAGCATCATCAAAATCTCGATATGCTTTCAAAAATTTCAGTTTTTCCTTTTGGGTTAAACCATCAACCGCTTCTGGAGTTGGGGCCATTTGGCGAAGTTTTCCAAGTGCTTCTTGGAAGGTTTTCTCCGCTTCTTCCCAAGTAGGTGCCTGTACATAATTGCCGCCACCCATGGAATACAGTTTCATTGCATGGTCCACTGCCCGTTTGAAATGAGCTGGCACCTGGAAAGATACAATCTGACCATACCGCTTCAGATTATCAAAAAGTCGATTGGTACGGGAAAATGCCTGAATAATGCTGTAGGAACGCATAGGCTTTCGGTCAATGAACAAGGTAGAAAGTGAAGGCGCATCAAATCCGGTAAGCAAGCGATCTACCACGATGACCAAATCTAACTGGGCTTCGCGTACCTGGAAAAGTTTCTTTTTCCTTGCCAAACGGTCATTTACATTGGCATTGTATGCGTTAAGCTGTTCCATTGTGAACTGTGTCCCGAACAAATCGTTGTAGTCCTTCATAGATTCTTTCATTTTATCTTGATTAAAGGACGCCGTATCGGTATTTTCGCTAACAGAATAGGTGATTGCTACTTTTGGAAAATCCGAGAGTTTCCGTTTGATTTCCTTATTGATGGTTACAGTGGGTTCTTTTCCAGCTTTCACCCGCTTAAACAAATCATAGTAACGTTGTGCCTGCTTTATAGAGCTTGTTGTTAGGATGGCTGTATAGGTATTTCCCTTTCCCCGATTTAAGCCAAGTTTGCCCGCTGATTTATTGATAATGAAGTCTACGACTTTCAGCATGTGTCCTTCATCTTCATAGGCTGCATCAATGAGCTTTTTCTTAATCAACACACTTTCAAGTCCGTAGCCGTCTTCATCTTTTTCCCAATTGGTAATCGAATTCTTTCTAGCAAGTTCCTCCAGATTGAAAGTATTGTGATATTCCACCTGAAAGCCCAAAACGGATCCATCGTGGAGAGCTTCTTTAATAGTATATTTATTAAGGCACTTCCCAAACTGTTCTTCCGTAGTTTTAGGCAAATCCCCTGCGCTGTCCTTAGCATCTTCACTGAAAATCGGAGTACCGGTAAAACCATACCAAAGAGGATTCGTAAAATAGTGATTGAGCTGGTCCTGTGCTTGCGGCGATACTGCGCGATGGCATTCATCCACGATAAATACAAGGTGGAGAGAATGCAATTTTTCATATTTCCTGGATCCTTCCGGATAGCGTTTCATGACAATCTGCAGTTTCTGGATCGTAGTGACAATGACATCCCCACTCCCTGCCAGGAGTTTCTTTACTAGATCTCCGGTATTGTCTGTTTCATTGACGTCGATGGTGTCATATTCTGCATAGGCCTGAAAAGCACCCGTCGTCTGATTATCCAGGTCTTTACGGTCAACCACAAAAATGACCTTATCCACACTTGGAATCTGGGCGAGATAATGCGCCGCCTTATATGAAGTAAGGGTTTTGCCAGAGCCCGTTGTATGCCAAATATAGCCCGAATGGGTGCCACCTTCAGAGTAAGGATTCACAGCATCCCGGATAGCTTCAATCGCATGAATCTGGTAGGGGCGCAGCATAATAATAGCTTTACGTTCACTATCAAGAACTGTATACTGAGATACCATTTTGTGGGCCGCCGGAATAGAAAGGACCGCTTTGGAAAAGGTCAAATAATCCGACTGAGGTTGATTGTTATCGTCCAACCAGACAGACAGGAATTTTTCATTGAGTGCATTTTCCGAGGCCGCGGCTATGTATCGAGTATCCGTTCCATTGGAAACTACAAACATCTGCAAGCAAGAGAAAATATCCCGGAAAGCACCTTCTTTCAGATACTTCTTGATTTGGTTAAATGCTTCTTTGTAAGGGTGGCTGCGGTTCTTTAGTTCAATATGAATCATCGGAAGACCATTGATGAGGAGCGTCACGTCTCCGCGGCGGTCCCTATTCATCTTCTCTTTTCGTTCAAACTCAATTTGGTGAACTACTTCATATACAGAAGAACCCCCGGCGATATCTACACGCTTAAATACCACTGGTTGAACAGTTCCCAAGCTGGCATCTTCCCTTTGAATACTTACGCGAGCAATGCCATTCTCCCCCAGCATCCACTTCGCCCCATCATAAAAAGTAGGGAAGCGCAGCTGGTTTTGGACCTGAAGGAACTCATTATCTGTCAAAGGATGTTCATCAAATAGTTCTTTATTGTTACGCACTAGGATTCCCCGGAAATTATTCCAAAGGTCCTGAAAGGTATGGATATCCTCACGCAGAGTCCACTGAGATTTTTCTTTCGTAAGCTGATGAATCAGTTGATTCTCAATACTCAGTTCAGATTCAAAAGACGCCATTTCCGAAATTCTCCTCTCTTAGACAAATAAATTCTGTAGCATAAACTTTTTCATCGCTTGCACCTGGTCAATCTGACGCTGATGAAGGGTGATGAGGTCATCTAACTTCATAAAAAAGTCGGATATCTTTTGCTGCTCTTTCAAAGAAGGCATCATAACAGTGAATTTTTTCATATCAGAAGCCAAGATATGTTTTATCGTATTGCCTTTGGAAATGTTGTTAATTTGCTCCTTTGCTCTATCTGTTTGATATTCTGCATTCAGAAAATAAGGATTTGTCTCAACCTTTTGATTCTGAAACATGATAAGCGCATGGGCAGCTATTTTATCGAGGCTTTCAGGAATTACGGCTGAGTGACCGACATGCCCTGACTGAACCATAACAATATCACCGGTATGCAGCCATTTCTCTTTCTGTTTATAATAAAATTCATCGTTGATATATACTTGTGTTTTTTTGTTAATACTCCCATTCTTCACATTATTTGACTCAAGATAGAAGTGTCCTTCATCAACATAATATGGTGTAGCTATTCCCACAAAAGCATTTCTGATTGTTTCATAAATATCCCCCAGCTTCCACTGTTCCCAATCGCCATTAAAACCTTGTAAGCGAATTTTGGGTACTTTTTCACCTTTAGCAGGAAACATGTTTTGCAAGAAGTATTTCTTTGTCTGCTTCAACTGGTCAAGCTTACGCTGATGAAGAGTGATGAGGGTATCGAGCTGAGTAAAATACTCACCAATTTTTCGCTGTTCTGGCAGTGAAGGCATCGTAATCTCTATGCTTTCAACATCTCCTGCGTTATAAGATGGTAAAGCTCCAACTTGCACTAATTTCGTCAAATCAATCTTTGCAAATTCAGCCTTCGCAAACTCTGTATTCCAACAATTTTTATCAAGTGAGTATGCCATTGTATTATTGTCGAAAAGGAACGGAAAACGGCATAAACGCTTGCGATTGAGCATTACGGCGGCACCTACTTTAGCAAAATACATAGCAGGAACTTCCTCTAATGGAGACCACTTTTTTCTAGCAAGTTGCTCTTCACAAACATAGTTATTAGCAACGGTCATCTCCACTTCATTACCAGCTAAATTCATGTCCGAAACCTTATAAAATGGAATACCTTCCATTCCACCTTGCTCACTATCTGGAAAGCCTATGCCTGACCTTGCTTTACCTACTTCCCCCAGCTTACGCTGTTCCCAAGAATCAGTGAACCCCTGAAACCGTATCAGCGGGGCCATTTTATTTTTACTCATCCATTAACACCTCACTTTAACAGTTTCAGGAATTCTTTCAGATCTTTCGCTTTCTTCTCATCATTCGTAGTCAGCTCCTGCAGCATTGCCAAGAGCTCGCCTTCATTTTGGGCAATTTCCCTGTTCGTTTCAGCCATTGCCTTGTTCACCTCAGCCAGGTCGATCTCCGGTTCCGGTTCAAAAGTATCAACGTACCGCGGAATATTGAGATTGAATTCATTTTTCTTAATTTCATCAAACGTAGCCACATGAGCCAATTTATCTACATCTTTCCGTCCTTTATATGCCTGGAAAAGTTTTTCAATATTTTTGTCATCCAAAAAATTCTGCGGCTTTCCTTTTACGAATTCCTTGCTCCCGTCAATAAACAGTACGTCTCTTCCAGAGCGATCTTTCTTTAATACCATAATGATGGTCGGAATTCCAGTGGAGTAGAAGATACCAGCAGGCAGGCCAATGACCGCATAAATATAGCCTTTTTCTAGAAGCTTCTGACGAATCTTTCCTTCTGCGGCCCCACGGAAGAGAACACCATGCGGCAGTACAATACCCATGGTCCCGGTGGATTTCAGATGATAGAATCCATGAAGGAGAAAGGAATAATCCGCTTTCGATTTAGGAGCCAGTACCCCATAGTCGGAGAATCTTGGATCAGTCAGAAAACCTTTTTCTGCACTCCATTTCTGCGAATAAGGAGGATTCATCATGACAGCATCAAAATCTGTAATCTCATCTGCCGGCCAATCTTTATCAAGGGTGTCGGCATTACGAAGATGCTGGTTCGTAGCAGAGATTCCATGAATAATCATGTTCATTCTAGCCAAGTTGTACGTGGAGGTCTTGATCTCCTGTCCAAAGTAGTTGATGGAATCCGCATCCTCGATATACTGTCTTACATTCAACAGTAAGGAACCAGAACCCATGGTTGGATCATAAGCACTAAATCCTTTCTTATCCTCTTTGCCCAAAGTAACCATGTGAGTCAAAAGACGAGATACAGCCTGCGGTGTATAGAATTCTCCAGCCTTCTGTCCCATATCAGAAGCAAAGTTTGCAATCAAATATTCATAGCTATTACCAAGAATGTCCACACTGTGGCTGTCCAGATTCAGCGGTGCCAATGCGATCATAACCTCAGAAATCATATCATTCTTCTTCTGTGGGGTAGATCCCAGCTTGGTAGACTCAAGGTCTACATCAGCAAAGAGGCCCCCCAACAGATCCGAGTTTGATTGTTCCAAATCACGGAATCCCTGCTGCAGGTGCTCCAGTTGGAATTTCTTATCCCTGATCTCATCAACCAGAGCCGTGAAGGTGAAGTCCGGCTTAATTTCATAATCCATATCCATGGCATCAAGGAGGTCATCATGGAAGTCCTTATCTTCATAAAACCGTTTGTAAACTTCCTGACGCTGGCTCTCCGTCTCCACTGCACTAGTATCTACTTCGCCGGAATCGACCAGGACTTTTGCGGCAGATTCCAAAGTTTTGTCAGACAAATGTTTGTAGAAAATAAGCCCAAGAGCATAATTCATATAGTCAGCAGCGCCCATCGTCTGACGCATTACATTAGCGGAATCCCAGAGCACCTGTTCCAAGCTTTTTGTTTCGTTTCCCATTGTAATCTTCTCCTTTATTTTACGCTAGCCTTTTTCAATACAGAAAGAATGCCATTCAATTTTTGTTTTGCCTGATTTGTTTCTAAGTAGTATTGATACAACGCAGTCGCATATAGTTTCCCGATCGTTTCCTGTTCATCCAACGGCGGTAGTTCTATTTTTATCTGCTTTAACTGCTGCGCAGATAAACGCGTAATGACCGTCCCCTGCAGCAAGATATTGATTTGTTTCTCTAGGCTTCCCGATTCATTCAAAAGCCAGCACAGATACCAAGGATTGAGCCGCTCCCGATTCACGTTCATAATAGAGAATACCTGGCTAATAAATTTGTCCTTATTCTCATCAGACAGTATGGTTGCTGCCATATGAGACGCACCGGAAGCTTGGCGGTAAATAATGCTGTTTGAGGGATCTGCCAGCTTCATTCGATAGAAGTCATACTCAAAATCGGCATTCGTGTACCTTCTATCTCTCTCATTAATAGGGAGGCGGGCCACATTGAAACCTGACACAATCTCGGAGACACTTCCTAACTCAATCATATTTTACTCTCCTTTTGTACAATTCATAATGTACTCATTTCATGATCATATAATACACCGCGCGTGCATTAACGTCAAGTGTAAATTATGAAGTGTACGTGATTGTTTCTGCGATTTGATTCACTTTGCATCTGTTTCTTTACAAAAGGAGAGAAGAAAAGAAAAGTCTCACGTATACAGTAGCAAAAATTAGCCAACTCCATACCCATCTGAACATCTATTCTTTCGCCCGGGTATAAAATCCAACTAAAAATGTCATTGTATAAGTGAGACATCCATTTATATTATGCCATATCTTATGCCATATCCATGCGCTCAAATCTAGGCGAACATGATAGGGAATTGGTTAGCAGATCATCCTCAAACCGTGTCGCAGAGGGACATTTCCTGCCGCACCTTTGTCTTCCCATGAGTTTTGAACCCTTTTCTCGCTGTGTTATAATAAAGCCACGCGAGAGAGTATCGTTACGCATGTATAAGGAAGGATATCCATATGAAATATATCAAACTCATCCTGCTTGTGTTTTCGCTTCTTCTACTGCCTTGGGCGGGAAATGAAGCATGGGCGAAAGATGCAGAAATCACCGATCTTCGCTGGACAGCCAGAAATGATGGCGATCCCCCCTTCGTCCGTATCGTGACAGATCTCACGAAAGCGGTACAGGCGGAGGCTGCGATAGACAAATCCGGCAAAAACTTCGAAGTCATCCTAAAGAACACCCAAAAGAGCTTCAGCGGCTCTCAATACGATATGGATCCGCGCGCCATCGATTTCGCCACAGTTTCTGAAAAAGACGGCGACACCTACATTGACGTCGCCCTCACCAAGCCGCAGAAGATCGATGACATCCACGTCTTTGCCCTTCGTCCGGATGCAAAACTGGGAAAGCCGCACCGCCTCGTCATTGACATCCCGATCCAGGGGGCCAAAAAGAGCTACACGAAGCCGGCAGCAAGTGCCGAGAATACGACGACCAAAAAGCCGGCCGCCAAGAAGCCCTCTGCCGAGAAAGAGGCCCCCCCGCAGAAGGTCTCTGTACCTGCTGATGCCCGAAAAATACTCAAAGGCAAGATCATCTGCCTTGACCCCGGCCACGGCGGCACGGACGTCGGTGCCATCGGACACAAAGGAAATAAGGAGATCTACGAGAAGGATGTCACCCTCTCCATCGCCCTGCCGCTGCGCGACATGCTCACCTCTGCCGGTGCGAAGGTCGTCATGACCCGCAGCACCGACAAGGACGTCTATGGCCCATGGGCTGACGATGACCCCGAGCTGCAGGCACGCTGCGATGTCGGAAATCAAGCGAATGCGGACGTCTTCGTCTCCATCCACATCGACTCCTTCTCCAATGGTTCTGTCGACGGGACCACCGCCTACTACTACCCCAAGACCGCAAAGGACCTGATGCTCGCCCAGATGCTGCACCAGTCCACCATGAACCTGCTCTCCATCCCTGACCGCGGTGTCCGCTCCGGGCATCTCTATGTGAATGTCAATACAAAAATGCCTTCCGTCCTGATGGAAATGGGCTATATCAGCAACGCGCACCGCGTCCAGATGCTGACGTCCAGCTGGGGACCCAAGAGTATCGCCAAGAGCCTCTTCAAGGGACTGGTGGATTATTTCGCAGCTCTCTGAGATTGCTTCTTACCATTGTATGAGAAATGAAAAGGGAGGAAACACGGATCCATTCGCTGGATCAGACCGATGCTTCCCAAAGGAGCTCCTATGAATACCTATTATGCACTGATCGTCCCGATCATCCTCACCGCTCTTCTTTCCGGCTGCGGTGGAAACAGCAAACCGCAGAGCACGGGGACCGTCGTCCCGCCAGCCGCCTCCTCGAGCCAGATCCCCGCAGAAAAAGAAGCGAGTCTCACTTACTACCTGCCCACAGAAGACGGCCTTCACATCCTTCCCGCCACGGTCAAAGTGAAAGCCGCTGACCGCACTGCGAAGACAGCCATCGAAGAAATGCTCCGCGCGGATCGAAAGACCAAGTATCCTCTCGTTCCTGCCGGTACCCGCTTGAAGAGCGTCCATGTCGAAGATGGCACCTGCACCGTGAATTTCACGAAAGAGCTGAACCAGCTGCAGGGAGAGACCGGACAGTCCCTCTTCATCGCCATGACTGTCGATACGCTGACCGAATTTCCCAATATCAAACGCGTCGAATTCCGCGCGGAAGGGCAGCTTGTCAAGTTCCAGATCGATATGAGGAGACAATTCCTACGCGATGAAGCCTTCATCAAGCAGACAAAAAAATAAGACAAGAAAAAAGGGGCTGTGAAGAAATGAGGATTCATTTCTTCACAGCCCCTTTTTTGTCTGACAGACCGAGAGGAGATCTCCTCCCCAGCCACTAGTCTTCCACCACTTCGATCTGGCCTTCCGCGAAGGCTTTCGGATAGAAGAAGGACTGCTCCGTATTTCCAAAGTCTACGACGAGCTTGCCATCCGCAATATCCGTGATGACGCCCTGTCCATACACAGAGGAGACAACGGGCGTGCCTACGCCGATCTCGATATAGTGGGTATTGCCGCGGTGCGTTTCCTTGACCGGACGGACTTCCACCTTCGGCTTCGGAGCCGGCCTTTCGGCTTCTGGCACGGTATAGGTGCGCGCCTGTCCCTTCGGCGCTTCTTTTTTCGTTTCTTTCTTCACTTCCGGGAATGCTGTCTTCAAAAGCTTCGACGGAAGTCCCATCGGATAGAGGATGCGCTCGCCTGTCGCATCATAAGTGACATACGTGCCGCGCTCTGTGATGCGGGTGATGGTGCCCTTACCGAGCGTCTCATCCGTGACCTCCAGACCGACAGCCGCTTCTCTCTTTTTGAAACCGGTCGGCTTTGCATCCGGCAGAGGTGCATCGAAGGTGAATACCTTCTTTTCCATCGGCTTCGCTGCGCTGAAGGCTTCCTTTTTGAAATCCTTACGATGTCCATCCTTCTTGAAGCCGTCTTTTTTGTAGCCGCCCTCGCGCTTCTTTCTCGGGATGAGCTTTTCCGCATCGCCGAAAGCAACGACGATACCTTCATCTGTCAGCTTTCTCACGATGCCCACGCCGAGCTCGCGGTCTACAAATTCGACACCGGGAGCCAATTTCCGTTTCTTGAAATCCGGCTTATCCTTGCCGAAGCTCTTGCCGCGGCCGCCGAATTTCTTTTCGCCGAATTTCTTGCCACCGAATTTTCCCTTACTTTTGAAATCTTTGCGGGGCTTATTGTTTTTTTCTTCCATGATGCTATGGTTCTCCCTTTATGTTTTATGGATCTATACGCGGATTCGAGTCCCTGATCCGATCAATCATACCTTTGTTCTTTGATGCGCCTGTCAAGATCGCGCTTAGCAGCTTTCGCAGCCATATCCTCTCTCTTATCGTAGAGTTTTTTGCCCGTTGCGACACCGATCTCCACTTTGACCTTGCCGTGCTTGAAGTACATCTTGAGCGGGACTAAGGTGTAGCCCTTTGTTTTGAGCTGCATCTCGATCTTTCGGATCTCCTTCTTGTGCAGAAGCAGCTTTCTGGTACGAAGCGGGTCGTGGTTGAAAAT
>CAKPUX010000048.1 GCA_934193095.1 uncultured Dialister sp.
GAAGGGGGAAGCAAGACGTTACGTAGCTAACGATTTCCTTAACTTAATAGCATTACCTAGAGGGGAAGGCTGCGATACGAGAATACCATCTTCTAAAAAAAGGCGGCGAAGCCGCCACGAGAGCCCTGAACCTTGAACCTTGAACCCTGAACCAAATGAAAGCAAAGTAAAAAGGGGCTGTGAAGAAATGGGGATTCATTTCTTCACAGCCCCTTCTGTCAAGCTCTATCGTATTATTCACTATAGAGGGAAGGAGCCGGTCCTTCATCCTTTGGCATCGGCGGAAGCGGAGACTCTTCGTCTTCTTCCTTCTTCGGTTCTTCTCCCGGCGCATAGAGGGAGTGATACTTGAAGAGATTTTCCACCTGTTTATGATCGATGGTTTCCACCTCGAGGAGCGCCTGCGCCATCGCTTCCAAGACAGGCATATTGTCCGTCAGTGTCTGCATGGTATCATTGTACGCTTCATCGAGGTACTTGTGCATTTCTTCATCGATGATGGTGGCTACAGTCTCGCCGTAGTTTCTTTCCGAGCCGAGCTGCTTGCCGAGGAAGATCTGTTCCTGATGTTCGCCGAAGATCATCGGTCCTAAGCGATCGCTCATGCCCCATTCCATGATCATCTTGCGGAGGATCCCGGTCACCTGCTGCAGGTCGCCGGACGCACCGCTGGAGATCTCATTAAAAATGATCTTTTCCGCGCAGCGGCCGCCGAGAGCGACACGAAGCTGAGCGAGAAGATGCGACTTCGTGATGAAGGAGCGTTCTTCATGCGGGAGCATCATGGTGTAGCCGCCCGCCTGTCCGCGCGGAATGATGGTGACTTTATGCACCGGATCCGCATCCTTCAGAAGGGTCGCCATGATGGCATGGCCGGATTCATGGTATGCGGTGATCCTTCTTTCCTCATCGCTCACCTTATGGCTCTTTCTTTCCGGTCCGTAGCTGACTTTTTCGCTGGCCTCTTCTAGATCGGCCATGGAGATCGTCTTTCTGTTCTGACGGGCAGCCAGAAGGGCTGCTTCATTCAGCATGTTCGCAAGATCGGCCCCTGTGAAGCCCGGGACTTTCTTGGCGATGGTATGGAGATCGACATCCGGTTCCAGCGGCTTATTCTTCGCATGGACACGCAGGATCGCCAGACGGCCTCTGAGGTCAGGACGGCCGACGACGACACGGCGGTCGAAACGGCCCGGACGCAGAAGCGCCGGATCGAGGATATCCGGACGGTTCGTCGCAGCGATGGTGATGATGCCTTCGTTCGAGCCGAAGCCATCCATCTCGACCAGGAGCTGGTTCAGCGTCTGTTCTCTTTCGTCATGTCCGCCGCCGAGGCCGCTGCCTCTCTGACGGCCCACCGCATCGATTTCATCGATGAAGACAATGCATGGTGCATTCTTCTTCGCCTGGGCAAAGAGGTCACGGACACGGGAAGCACCGACACCGACAAACATTTCTACAAAGTCAGAGCCGGAGATGGAGAAGAATGGCACCTTCGCTTCACCGGCCACTGCTTTCGCGAGCAGGGTCTTACCTGTCCCTGGCGGGCCGACAAGGAGCACGCCCTTCGGGATCTTCGCGCCGATCGCCGTATAGCGGCCCGGATTTTTCAGGAAATCCACCACTTCGGAGAGCTCTTCCTTCGCTTCGTCTTCCCCTGCGACATCAGAGAAATTCACGTGGACCTGGCCTTCGGCGGTCATCTTCGCTCTGGACTTGCCAAAGCTCATGACACGTCCGCCGCCGCCCTGTGTCTGGTTCATGATCCAGAACCACACGCCGACCAGGATGATGATCGGAAGCAGCGAAGAGAGCAGATTCATCCACCAGGACGGCTGTTCCGGCGGTTTTGCAGTGATGATGACGCCGCCCTCCGAAAGCTTCGGCAGGAGCTGCGCGTCATTGTCCGGTGCATAGGTAGCAAATTCGCTGCCATCCTTCAGCTTGCCGCTGATGGAATTGTTCGTCATCGTCACGGAGTCGACATTCTTCTTCTCGACCTGCGAAATGAAATCGCTGTAGGTGATTTCCGAGTGCTTTTCCTGAGGATGAACAAAGGTATTGAATATGGAGACCGCTATAATGATCAGAAGCACATAGAGGGCCACATTCTTTACAAATTTATTCAATATTTTCCTCCTTCTCTATATTTCCTGTGAAATATAAACGACCCATTCAATAGGTTTTTTCACCCCATAGATTGATAGTTCTGAATAATATCTAATTTTAGCATATAAGTATGTAGAAAGGCAACAAAGAAAAGAAGGTTAGCCCCTTGGGCGGCTCCGTCCACTGATTATGAATGAAAGCTTTGCGCGAATGAGGAATTAGGAATGGTGGTGCGGCGCATAAAAAGCAGAAGCGCCGCGGAGTATAAATAGTGGCGATGCCCGAAGGTGTATTTAGTCACCAGTCACAAGTCACCAGTCACTTCTAATCCCTAATCCCTAGCCACTCATCCCTGCTTTCAAACTTCAGGGTTAGCCCATGGGGCGTGCCGTCCATGGATTGCGTTTAAAAGCTTTGCTCAAATGAGAAATTAGGAATGAGGCATGGTTGTGTCGGCTTCGACGTGCCGATTCAGCCTTCCCCTCGAGGGGAAGGTGCCCCGAAGGGGCGGATAGGGCACTGGCGGTATGAAAGACGGCTGAGCCAGGCGGAAAATGCGTCTGCAAACATAGGAGTACTCACGTAAGCACCCTATCCACCGCTGACGCGGTCCCCCTTCCCCATGCGGGGAAGGCTTATATGGAGGCGGCTTCGCCGCGGAGTATAGATAGTGGCGATGCCCGAAGGTGGTATTTAGTCACCAGTCACCAGTCACCAGTCACCAGTCACTCGAGACTCCTAATCCCCAATCCCTAATCCCTAGCCACTAATCCCTAGCTACCAGTCACTAGCCACCAATCACGCCTTCGTATAGACTTTATGATCCAGCACGCAGACGTCAGGGAGGTTTCTGTATTTTTCTGCATAGTCGCAGCCATAGCCGACGATGAATTCATCCGGAATATCAAAACCGACATACTTCACATACACATCCGCTTCGCGGCGTTCCTTCTTATTGAGACAGATGGCGAGCTCCACCGAAGCCGCGCCTCTCTCCTTCAGAAGCGGTACGAGGTGGGACATGGTGATGCCGGTGTCGATGATGTCCTCGACCACGATGACATGCTTGCCGCGGATGTCTTTGTCCAGGTCTTTCTTGATCTTGACATGCCCGCTCGATACGGTGCTGTTGCCATAGCTCGACACGCACATGGTATCGAGAGTGACCGGCAGATCGATTTCTCGCATCAGGTCACAGAGGAAAGGCATCGCCCCTTTCAGAATACCGACGAGTACGACATCTTTGCCTTCGTAGTCTTTCGTGATCTGAGCGCCGATTTCTTTCACTTTCGCTGCGATTTGCTCTTTCGTCACAAGTACGGTTTTGATGTCTTTCGATAAATTTTCCATGATATTCTCCTGTCAATGAAATGTGAAGTAAAAAGTAAATAGTATAAAGTATAAAGTATAAAGTTTAGGGTTCAAAATATGTTTGAAAGAAGGGATTAGTGGCTAGGGATTAGGGATTAGAAATAAGCGGTGATTGAAATAGCACAGTTGGCACGCTAAACGTTCTGCAAGGAAGATCTGCAGGCCACGCTCGAGATGACGACAGCGCGCGAAGCGCTATCAAAATTTTGCGGCGCTTCTTATTTCTATGCGCCGCACCACCATTTCGAATTTCTCATTTCTAATTTCTCATTCAATCGAGGCTTTCAAACAAACGCAACCAGGGGGACGGCACTCCTAATCCCTAATCCCTAGCTACTAGTCACTAGTCACCAGTCACCAGTCACTTAGTCACTCATTTCCGCCAATCTCAATCGTCAGCAGCAGGTACTCTTTCGTCTCCTCCGTCACTCGGCCATGTCGGCTGCCGCGGAGAAGGCAGGTCCAGTAAATTTCTTTGTCGTCAGCAACAATGGGCCAGTGAGGCCGGAGTGCGGCAGGGATGCCGGCGTCCTGAAGGATGCGCTTGATGGACTTCGTCCCCTCCATCCCCTGCGCCGCCATGCGTTCGCCGGAGCGGGGCATGCGAAGCCTGACCTCGCCCACCTTTTCAGCATCCAGCAGGTACTGGTTCCGGGCCAGATGCTCCGGCCGCTTCCGAAGCCGCACGATTTCCATATGCCAGAAAGCATCCGCACCGCCCTTGCCGCTTATTATAGCCCTTTCTTTGGATGTATCCACATCTTTTTGCATGAATTTTTCAAAAAAATACTTTGCGAGAAGGAAAAGGCCGTCCTCTTCCTGTTTTTTGGTATTGCCTTTGTAGAAATAGAGATCGCGCTGGCCGATCTCCATCATCACATGCGCCGTCGAAGAGCGCTTCCCCGTCTCCCCAGTCTCTGCAAGAAGAGTAAGCCGCGAGAGTGTGTCGAAATCAACCGCTTCCTCTCCCATGTGAAGGAGCATCCTCTGAAGGACACGCCGCCGCATCGCGAGAGGAAGGCCTTGAAAAGCGTCCTTTTCAAGGCTCCCCTTCCCTCTGTGAGAAGCGAGCCATGCCTCTGCCGCCTCTTCCATGCAGGCATCTTCGGCGCGAAGGATATCCGCCGTATGCAGGAGCGTCTCTACCAGATTGGGATTATAGGAAAGCATCTCAGGGAGAAGCTGATGACGGATGCGGTTCCGCGTCGCATCCATCTCATCATTCGTGGCGTCATGGCAGGGCGTGTAGGGAAAAGCGGTGAGGAAATCTTCGATTTCCTTCTTCGTGACCGTGAGGAAGGGACGGATCAGCTCGTCATGCTTTGGCTTCATGCCCGACAAGCCGCGCACGCCGCTCCCGCGCAACAGATGAAAAAGAATCGTCTCGGCCTGATCGTCCGCATGATGCGCCAGTGCGATCAAAGTATATCCCGCTTCCTTTTTGACCTCCCGCAGTGCCTCATAGCGGAGCGTACGCGCCACCGTCTCAACGGAGCCGCCGCCGGAGCGTCTTCTCTCCTCGACATAGACATCCTTTCGAAAGAAGGGGATCCCAAGCCTCTCACAGATGCGCGCCACATACCGCGCCTCTTCTTCGGCCTCCTCGCGCAGATGATGCTGTACGAGGCAGCAGCCGACAGAGAGCCCTTCCCTCTCTGCGATGTCATGCAGAAAGAGCAGAAGCCCGAGCGAATCCGGCCCGCCGGACACCGCCGCGAGGATCCGCTCCCCTCGCTGCCATAATTTCTTTTCCCTCGCAAAGGAGAGGATCTTCGCGATAAAAGGAGATGGTTGTTTTTTCATAATTTGCTCCTGGGAAAATAGGGACTGGTAACTAGGGATTAGGGATTAGGGGTAGCCCACGGGGCATGCTCCCCCTTGATGGCGTGTGAAAAAGGTTCAGCAGGTTCTATAGGTTCAAGAGGTTCAAAGGGGTTGGTGCGGCGCATAAAAATCAGAAGCGCCGCGAAGTATAAATTAGGCGATGCCCGCTTGAGAAGTCAGAAGTCTGATGATGTCAGATGTCAGATGTCAGACGTCTGATGTCTGATGTCTCCCAGCCACTAGTCACTAGTCACCAGTCACTAGTCACCAGCTACCAGCCCTCATTGTTCCGTCGGTGAGATGACATCCGCATCGAGCAATCCTTCAGAGAGATCGCGGTCGCTCACGGTGATTTCCGAGAGAGCGAAGTACTCCATGAGGCTATCCAAGATGACGACGCCGGCCACGATGATGTCGGCGCGGGATGGCAAGAGACCTTTCATATGGCACTTGTCATCGTAGGACATTTTGGATAATTTCTCGAGAATTTTTGACACGTCTTCCGGATGGATCACGTAGTCCTGCACCTTCGACGAATCATAGACTTCGAGCTCCTGCAGCATCGAAGAGAGCGAGGTGACCGTCCCGCCGACACCGATCCAGCGCTTGACATTCCGCATGGACTCCATGAGATCCGTCTCACGGAAAAGCGTGAAGCAATGCTTCTTCAGCTCCGCGCGTCCTCTGGCTGTGGTGGTATCGAACTGCTTCGAGCAGCGCACACATCCGAGGCGGAAACTGTGCCGCGCGCCGACGTCGGTGCCGAATCCCACACAGATCTCTGTCGAACCACCGCCGATATCGACGACGGACGTAATAACGCCTGACGTCCCGGCCGCGCCGATGTAGCTGTAGTACGCTTCTTCCTTCCCCGAAAGAATGCGGACAGGGACACCGGAGGCCGCCGTCACTTCATCAGCGAATTCCTCCCCATTCGACGCATCGCGCATGATGGACGTGCCATAGGCGAAGATATCCTCCGCCCCTTCGAGCTTGGCCATGGCGGTAAATTCCCCCACGGCAGAGAGCGTCCTTTCCTTCGCCCCCTGACCGATGGTCGCCTTATCTGTCATGCCTTCCCCCAGCCGGGTGCTGCGAAGTTCTTTCCGGAGTGTCTTCCACTCTCCTTTTTCATCCTTCTCTGCCATCAAAAGACGGACCGAATTTGTTCCGATATCAATGATCGCGCGCATAAGAGCCTCCTTGAAATGGTGCAGCAAGCACTTCTTTCATCTGTCTTTCAAAACTTTACGTAAAGTGAGGAGTTAGGAGTGAGAAGTGAGAAGTGAAGGAGCGGCGCACAAATAAAGAAGCGCCGCGAAATTCAGAAAAATCGGATTCCTACTCGCGGCGCTTTCTATTATTTTGCGCCGCACCAGCACTCCTAACTCCTAACTTCTCACTCCTCACTTCTCACTTTGTGGCATTCGGTCAACGAGAGATGTTAGACACTCTCGTCATGCAAAAAGGAGACATAACTCATCCCGTTATATCTCCTCTCATGCTCAGTCAGAATGGCGGCCGCCACGACCACCACGTTTGGATTCTACATTTCTCTTCAGATCCAGAAGCCGTTCATCGCTGTCTTTCAGGAAACGGTTCAGCTTATCTTCAAAAGAAGCGGGCGCCTCATGACGCGGAGAACGATAACCGCCGGCAAACGGACGGCGCTCGGGCATACGCGGTGCTTCGTGCAGAGGAGCTCTTCCCTCGAAGCCTTCTTTTTTCTGGAAACGATGCTCGCTGCCTTCCTTTCTGGGGAAACGAGCCGTCTTCTCTTCCGTCTTCGGCTGCGCCTGTTTGATCGAGAGCGCGATCTTGCCTTTCTCATCGATGGAGATGACCTTCACCTTCACCGTATCCTTCACCTTGAGATACTGCGCCACATCACTCACATATTCATTGGCGACTTCTGAAATATGAACCAGCCCCACCTTGTTTTCCGGCAGCTCCACAAATGCACCGAATTTTGCAATCCCTGAAACGGTTCCTTCCACAATACTTCCGACTTCTAAAGCCATCTAACAAAAAAATCCTCTCTGGGAAACGGCATCCGCCTCCCCAATGCCTGCGATATAAATACGGTTTAAATTATACGTGATTTCTAAGGGAAGTGCAATATGAAAGTGAAGGCTGGAGAGTGCAAGTATGCCAGAGTACAACGAGTTCAGAAGTGGCTCCTGTCCTTGCTTCCGCTTGAAAGTTTCATTTGAATGAGAAATTAGAAATGCGAAATGAGAAATGGTGGTGCGGCGCATAAAAATCAGAAGCGCCGCGGAGATTTGAATCTAGCGGTGTTCTCGTATCGCAACCTAATCCCTAGCTACTAATCCCTAGCTACTAGTCACCAGCCTCATCTCACATACGGTACTTCTCCGGGCTTGACGAGGCCGAGCTCCTGCCGCGCCTTCTTTTCCAGCTGTCCGTCATCCTTGAGATCCTCCCGCTTCTTTGAGAGCTCCGCCTTCTCCCTGGACAGTCTCTCCTTCTCCTCCAGAAGCAGCGCCTCCTGCTGGCGGATCTGATAGAAATGATACCCGCTGCGAAAGACAATGCAGAGCGAGAACAGGAGCATGACGACAAAAAGAACACGCAGGATCGGGCTGTGCGGGAAAAGCCGCACCAGAAACGGCTGTTTCCTTCTCCTAGTCACGAGGCTCCCTCCCTAAGAACTGGTTCACCAGCTTGTACACCTTCGGCTCTGCGGCGAGCTGTCTTTCATACTCCGCCTTCTTCTCCGCTTCTGCAAATCCATAGTCCAGCCATGTCCGGGCTTCCTTCCAGCGATTCGTATCATCGTAGAGTGCCACGATCATGAGACGGCCATTGCGCTCGGCGGAAGCGACAAGACATTCCCCCGCCGCTTCTGTCATGCCCGTCTTCACGCCATTCGCCCCTTCATAGTGGCTCGTCAGGAATTCATTGCGGTTTTCCACATTGCGATACACTCCATTCCGATAAGTCATCGGATACACAGGACGCTTCACGATATCACGGAAATCAGGATTCTTCATCGCATACGCCGCGATCTTCACCATATCATAGGCCGTCGTATAGTGGTTCGGATTCGTAAGGCCATTCGGATTCGCGAAATGGGAATCATGCACCCCGATGGAAGCTGCCTTTTCATTCATCATCTCGATGAAACGATCATACGATCCGCCCACCGTCTCTGCGACAGAGACAGCCGCGTCATTGCCGGAAATCAGCATCATCCCGTACAGCAGCTGGTGAAGCGAGAGCGGCATATCCGGACGAAGGCCGATGTTCGTGCCATCCTGCGCCATCGCGCGCGGAGAAATCACCGCATTCTGGGTGAGCTTCGCCTTGCCCTCTTCGAGCGCAATGATACAGGTCAGGATCTTCGTCGTACTTGCAGGATAGATGCGGAGATTCCCTTCCTTATCCGCCAGCACTTCGCCCGTATTCCCATCAATCACCGCAGCCGAGACAGCCTGCGACGGAGGCGGCGGCACGATCATCGGCGGCGTAGGCGGCGGCGGCGTCACCCAGATGAGCGCGCCGAGACCGCAGCCGCAGACGATAAGCAGCAGAAGTAAAATGGATAGTAATTTTTTCATGGAAATCGTCCTTTGAATGATTATGGGTTCGGGGTTAGCCGTGAGGCGTTCTGCCCCTTGATTGTTTGCGAAAGAGGTTCAGCGGGTTCTGTAGGTTCTACGGGTTCAGCGGGGAAGGTGCGGCGCCAAAAATAATGAAGCGCCGCGGAGGTTTGATAGCGTTTCGCGACGTCGTCATCTCGAGCGTAGTCGAGAGATCCTCCTTGCAGAACGGTCAGCATGCTAACTGCGCTACTTCAATCACTGCTTGCTTCTAATCCCTAATCCCTAATCCCTAATCCCTAGTCACCAGTCACCAGTCCCTACTCCCCAGCGTCTTTCTTCACTCTCTTATCGATATCAAAATCACTGACGACACGTTCGCCGCGATCTTTCCGGATCCCCTGATTCAGCGCGTCGGTATAGGCTTTGCCATTTTCTTCCGAAGACAATTCATAAATGGCTGTATCCCCGCAGTAGATCTGATTTCCATCGAGAACCGCATCAGGAACATGACCCGCGTGATAGAGCTTCACGAGCTTGCCCGCGGTGAGATAGAGGCGCTCCTTCTGGCTGTACGCATTATCCGCGACCGGTGAGAAGGCTTTCTCCCCATTCACTACGATCCAGTCATCCTTGACCTCGACATGTTTGCCGGAATACGCATTCATCCATTTGAGATTTTTATTGATGCGGTCGCTGGTCTTGGGGTGATTGCCCGGAGCAAGGACAGCCTTGATGCCTGACGGCGAGCTCTCACCGTATTTCGCGCGCAGCACTTCCATAGACGCCGCACCGCCGCCCGGGTTATAGCCCGCCTCGACAAGGTACTGGAAGCCCCAGGCATCCGCCTGCTTCTCCTGATCCTTGGTGAAGACAGCATTCGACACATAGTTTGCCGCGATATTTCCCAGAAGGTACTCCCCATACGAAGCGTCTCCGAGATAAATATTCAGCGCCGTCACCAGCCCCACGCGCTTCTTGACACCGTTCACGCTGTGCCGCTTCTCGCCGTGCGCGATCTCATGCGCCATGACGTAGGCCAGCTCATCATCATCCATCGCATCGAGCGTCCCCTTGTTCACGCAAAGCACGCCGCCTAAGCTGGCAAACGCATTGATGTCCTCGCTCGGCGATACGTAGACCTTGTAGTCACGCAGCACATGCCCCGTATCCTTCAGATTCTGGTACACAGTCTGCACACGGTTATCCGCCTCCGCCGAGTCGTAGACACCCGTCTCCTGCTGGCACTGGTCAAGGAGCTGCAACTGGTTGTGATCGTCCATTCTGGAGTAGTAGCTGGAAATGAAAAGCATCGCCGCCGCGCCGTACAGGATTTTCTGCGCCGTCGTCGCCGCATACGCTGTCATCGGATACGCCATGGGCGCAGCCACGCAGGTCAGTGCCAGAGCCGCAGAAATACTGCGCTTCTTCCACGATTTCATAGAAACACCTCCCGGAAATGATAGTGTCATTCTTCTGGTCATATTGTACCACAAAAAGGAGAACGGGTTGAGGGTTCAGGGTTCAGGGTTCAGGTTCAGGTTCAGGTTCAACGGGTTCAACGGGTTCAACGGGTTGTAGTGGCGGCTTCACCGCGAGTATAAATAGAGGCGATGCCCGAAGGTATCTTACCTGCCACCTTCGGGCATCGCCCCATATATATTCGCGGCGAAACCGCCACCTTCATTCCTAATTCCTCATTCGAGCAGAGCTTTCATACGTAATCAAGAGGCAGCACGCCCCACAGGCTAACCCTGAACCTTGAACCTTGAACCCTGAACCCCTTTACTCTTCTCTCTGGAAGAACAGGAAAATCATCGGGATGACGAGGAGCGTGAAAAGGGTCGAGGTGATGAGGCCGCCGATGATGACCCACGCCATGGAGCTTCGTGTCTCCGAGCCCGCCGTCAGTGCGAGGGCTGTCGGGAGCATGCCGACGATCATGGTGAAGGTCGTCATGAAGATCGGGCGCAGACGCGCGCGGCCGGCCGCTATGACAGCCTCTTTCGCCGCCATGCCGTGCTGGTGCATGAGCGTCAGCGTATAGTCGAGGAGCAGCGTGCCATTCTTCGCGACCACGCCGTCCATGACGATGATACCGATCATGGAATAGATATTGATGGTGTCATTCATGAGGAAGAGGAAGAGAAGCGAGCCGATGAGGCCGAAAGGCAGTGAGAACATACGGATGAAAGAGGTCTTCACCGATTCATAGAGGACGGAAAGGATCATGTACACGAGGAGCATGCCCATGAGAAGCGCCGTCAGAAGCTCTATGAAACTTTCACGCATGCTGTCAGCCTGCCCGGAGAAGCGGAAATTCACCGATTTCGGAAGGCCCGTCTGGTTGAGATCCTTCGTGAAACGCTGAATGAGCCCATTCAGATCCTGCCCGCCGGGATTCGCGCCGATGATGATAGCGCGCTGCTTATCCGTGCGAAGGATGGTGATCGGCCCCGTTTCATCTTTGAGCGCCGCCACATCGGACATGCGGACGATGCCCGCCTGCCCTTTGATGGGGATCGCTGCGAGGTCACTCGTCTTGTACGATTCACCGCCCTTAAAATAGACGTTGATATCCGTGTCATTGCCGTTGTTCAGCGGATCATTCGGCAGGACGCCCGCGCCTGCGCCGCTGATCGCAGACGACAGCGTGTCATAGAGAGAGCCGACCGTGACGCCGTAGTGTTTCAATTTCTCACGGTCAGGAATGAGGGAGATCTCCGGCAGCCCTTCCTGATAGGTACAGCTGACATCCGATACGCCGTAAGCACCGCTCTTCAGCATCTGCTGCGCCATCTCGGAGGCGGTGATAAGCTCCGCCATATCATTGCCGCGCAGCTCGAGGCGGAAAGCACCGCCGCCCTGCCCGAGCCCGCCGCCTGCCGTACCGGAGACAGACGCCTGGTCCTCCTTGATGCGGACATCACCATCTGTGATGTTCTCAGAGATCCACGTGCGCATCTCATTCGTGATCGCCCAGATGTCGCGGCTGCGGTCCTGCCGATCGATGAGCGAGACGCGGATACGGCCGGAATTCACCCCGCTGCCCCCGCCAACCATCGCCATGTAGGACTTCACCTCAGGCACCTCGGCGAGGTATCCCTCGAGCTTCGTCGTCACAGCATCCGTGCGCTCGACAGACGCATCCGTCGGGAGCTGGATCTGCACATTGAAACCGCTCTCATCTGTACGCGGCATGTACTCCATCCCGATCCAGCCGAGCGGCACCATCGCCATGAAGAGGAAGAAGGCGATGGCGACGCCGCCGAAGAGCTTCTTCTTATGATGGAAACTCCAGGCGATCGCCAGCCCATACTCCTCCTCCATCTTCTGCTCGATCTTCTCCACCGTGCGCCAGAGCTTCGTATCCGGGACATGCACGCCGTTCTTGAAAAATTTCGACGCCAGCATCGGTGTCAGCGTGAAGGAAATGAAGAGGGAAAAGAGAGACGCGAAGACGATCGTGAGGCCGAACTGCTTGAAGAACTGCCCCGTCATGCTCGACATGAAAGCGATCGGGAGGAAAACCACCACATCGCAGAGCGTGATCGCGATGGCAGCCATGCCGATTTCCATACGTCCCGCCACCGCCGCCTCCTTCGCGTCCTCCCCCTTGGCCAGATGACGGTGGATATTCTCCAAGACGACGATCGAGTCATCGACGAGGATCCCCACGCAGAGCGTCATCCCCATGAGCGACATCATATTGAAGGAAAAGCCTGCCATGTACATGACGAAGAACGTGGAAATGAGCGACGTCGGGATCGCGATGATGACAGACGCCGTCGAGCGCCAGCCGCGCAGGAAGAAGAAGAGCACGAGCCCCGTCGTGATGAGCCCTTCGATGAGCGTCGAAAGCGTATTATGCAGCGCCGTGCGCACATAGTCCGCCGAGTCATTCACCACGATGAACTGGTAGTCCGGATACTCCGCCCGCATATTTTCCAGAACCTTCATCACACCGTCTGCCGTCGAGACAAGATTCGCATTGCTGTTCTTATAGATGGAAATCCCGATGGCATCCTGTCCATTGATGCGCGCAAAGCGAGACACCCGCTGGTCCTGACGCACGACCTCGCCCACCGCGGAGATCGGGATCACCGCGCCGTTTCCGCAGGTGAGATGGATCTTGCGGATATCCTCCACCGTATCATACTGTGCCGAGAGACGGATCTGCGTCTGGCGCGTATCCGTGTAGGACGAGCCCGCTGGTGCCAGCTTATTCTCCTTCTTCAAAGTGGAAATGATATCATTCATCGTGATGCCGTAGTAAGAGAGCTTGTCGCGGTCCACCTTCACCGCGATTTCCTTGCTTCGCCCCCCGTGCAGCTCCACATCCGATACACCGTCTGCCTTCGTGAAGTCATTCGTGAAAGTATTATCCGCCATGGAATACATCTCATCCAGCGGATGGCTCGACAATACCGCCAGATCGATGATCGGCGCCGCATCCATATCGCGCTTCTCTACGACAGGATCATCCGCATCATCCGGCAGCTTCCTGCGGATACGGTTCACCTTCTCCGACGCATCGATCGCCGCCGCGTCCGCATCCGCATCGAAATTCAGCTCCAGCGTCACATCCGAACGCCCCGTGCGCGACTTCGATGTGATGTGCTTCACATTCGATACTGAAGACAACGCATCTTCCAAGGGTTTCGTGATCTGCTGCTCCACCGACTCCGCATCCGCGCCATCATAGCGCACCGACACGATGACATAGGGCACATTGATATTCGGATACAGCTCCACGCCGATGCGCCAATAACTGTACAGACCCAGCACCACGAAAAAAAGCACGATCATAAAAATGCCGATCGGGTGCGTCACGGAATAGCGGGTCAGATTGAATGACTTCATGCATGCCTCCGGAAATAACGATGGAAACGGGAACTAAGTGACTAGTGACTAGTGACTAGTAGCTAGGGATTAGGGGCTAAGGATTAGGGGCGCAAAGCGTCGCACCTCTTAGCCTTCCCCATCAGGGAAGGGGAACCGCGCCAGCGGTGGATAGGGTGCTCTCGTAAACGACGCACTTGAGACGCATTTCCCCACTCTCTTTCATACCGCTAGAACCCTATCCGGCTCGCTCCGCTCGCCACCTTCCCCATTGGGGAAGGGGGACCGCGCCAGCGGTGGATAGGGTGCTTTCGTTTATCGCCTGCTTGAGACGCATTTTCCCGCTCTTTTTCATACCGTTGGAAGTTTGAAAGCAGGGATGAGTGGCTAGTGACTGGAATGCCAGCCTTCGGGCATCGCCATTATGTATACTCCGCGGTGCTTCTATATTTTTATGCGCCGCACCACCCCCGCTGAACCTATAGAACCTGTTGAACCTCTTTCGCAAACAATCCATGAGCGCCCCGCCTATGGGCTAACCCCTAGTCACCAGTCACTAGTCACTAGTCACTAACCCCTAGTCCTTCACCTCTACGACCATTCCATTTTTGAGCTTAGACAGATTCGTCACAGCCGCCCTCTCGCCAGCTGCCAGACCGCTCCGTATTTCCACCATCTCATCATTGGAAACGCCGAGCGTGACAGGCACCTCTTCTGCGCGGCCATCCTCATCCACCACATAGACCAGCTTCTTCCCATTGTGATCGATAACAGCCGTCTTCGGAAGGAGGAGCACATCCTTCTTCTGCATCGCCGTCACCTCCGTCCGGCCAAACATCCCGCCGCGGATCTGCGCTGCGGGATCTGTAAGTACAAGACGCACCTTGTACGCATGCGTATCCGCTTCCATCGCCGGACTGATATAGCGGATCGTCCCCTTCACCGACTCCCCGAGCGAATCGATTGACACATCCAAAGTCATCCCCTCTTGCAGGATCCCGACATCCTGCTCTGCCACCTGACAGTCCAGATACAGCTCACTCGTATCGACGACCGTGAGCAGCTTCTCCCCTGCCGTGGCCCACTCGCCCGCTTCTGCCCTCCGATAGCTGACGATACCGGAAAGCGGCGAAAGGAGCGTCATATCCGCCTGCTGATTCGTGAGCGCCTCCACCATGTAGCGCGCCTTCTCCGCAGCCGCCTCCTTGCCGGCGATCACCGCCGGACGGCCGCCGATAGACTGGCTCGTCAGACCCTCGAGCGCCGCTCTTGCCTCCATCATCGCGCGATACCTGTCATCGCGATCCTGACGGGACACCGCCCCCTCATCGAAAAGATGCTGGTAACGCTCATAAGTAGCGAGAGCATTCTCATAGTCACTTTGCGCCTTCATCGTCCCCGCGTCATACTCCGCGCGGCTCGTCACCGCCTCAGCCGCCGCCTGCGCGCTGCCTGCGCTGTTCTCACGGATAGAAATCGAGACATCCTTCGTATCCTGACGGAGAAGCACATCCCCGAGAGACACCGCGTCCCCCAGATCCACCGACACCTCTGCGATGCGGCCTGCATACTTCGGAGAAATATCCACAGAAGCCTTCGGCACCGTCTCCCCTGAGAGCACGATCCGCTTCATCATATCCTGCCGCACAAGCGTCACGACCTTCACCGTCGGACGCACCTCGGCCTTCCGCGCGCCCTGCTCCCCGCGATGGGTATAGACATAAATGCCCCCCATCAAGAGAAAAAGCAGGACAGCGAAGGAAATATATTTCATGCGCTTCGAATGAAGCCAGTCAGATAACATAGTGCCTCCTTGAGAAAAAGGAATATAGATGCAGCCGGTTCTAACGGTTCTGAAAGGGAGTGACGCCCGAAGACATTACAAGCCTCCAGCCCGTTCATATCATTTGTTTTATTATACTGGATTCGTAAATACTTTTACAGAGAACGGCAGAACATTTTATCCTTATCCGCCCCTTCGGGGCACCTCCTTCCATAGGAAGGAGGGAGCATCCACGCGAGCCCCTTCCTATGGAGAGGCCGCTGAAAAACCCCTTGAAAAATGAGGTTTGGAACATGCTATTTGGCAACCGTGTAACAATTTGATAC
>CAKPUX010000049.1 GCA_934193095.1 uncultured Dialister sp.
TTGCTAAACCATATTTTACGGGTAAATCCACGATGCTGCAAATGTGAGGTCACTTCATATTATCTAATTTCTCATTCAAGCGAAACTTTCAAACGCAATCAAAGGGCAGCACGCTCCGTGGACTAACCCTGAACCCTGAACCTTGAACCCTGAACCAACAACAAATCAACCAAAGGACACATATATGAGTATTCAAGAGATATTGACCCAAGTGAAGTCCGGCGCGCTGTCGCTCTCTGCGGCAGAGGCGCTCATCCGTGAGAATCCGGCGGAGCGATCCTATGAGGAAATGGGATTTGCCAAGCTCGATACGGATCGGAAGAAGCGTTCCGGATTTGCAGAAGTGATTTACTGCCAGGGGAAATCCGACGAATTCATCGGACAGATCTTCCGCAAACTGTATGAAGTGGAGGGCGAAGTCTTCGGTACCCGCGCCTCACCGCACCAGTATGAGATCGTGAAGGAATTCCTGCCGGAGATTTCTTATGACCCGGTATCGCATATCCTGAAACTGGAAAAGGAGAAGGAGCATATCGGCTGCGTGGCCATCTGTACGGGCGGCACGGCAGATATTTCCGTCGCAGAGGAAGCGGCACAGACGGCAGAGTACTTCGGGACGCATGTCGAACGTGTCTATGATGTGGGTGTCAGCGGCATCCACCGCATCCTTTCGAAGGAGGCGATCGTGCGCCGCGCGAACTGTGTCATCGCGGTGGCAGGCATGGAAGGGGCGCTCGCCTCGGTCATCGGCGGACTTGTGAAGAATCCCGTCATCGCGGTGCCGACGTCGGTGGGCTATGGCGCCAGCTTCCACGGCCTTTCGGCGCTCTTGACGATGATCAATTCCTGTGCGAACGGCATCGTCACCGTCAATATCGACAATGGCTTCGGCGCCGGCTATGTGGCGACACAGATCAACCGATTGGCGGAAATGGGACGGATTTGAAAGTAACCATATCGTCCTATTTCTTGTTATGATTACGTGCCATAATTAGGAATTAGGAATGAGGAATGAAGGTGGCGGCTTCGCCGAGATCGAGGGCTCATGTCGCAGCTGTTCTGGCATTCGTTATCTCAAGTGCGACGTTTCTCGCCGCTCAAGATGACGAAACGGGGCGATGCCCGAAGGTCGTATTCAAGTCACCAGTCACTCGAAGCTCCTAATCCCTAGCCACTAGTCCCTAGCTACTAGAATCCAGTCACCAGTCACTCCTGATTTCAACCAATAATCAACAACCAACAAGGAGAAACCATATGGGAAAAACATTATACCTTGAAACTTCCTCCGGCATCAGCGGAGATATGTTCGTTGCAGCGATGATCGACCTCGGTGCAGACCCGGAGGCACTGGAACGCGCGCTGAATTCCATCCCCGCGGACGGTTTCATGGTGGAGATCTCCAGCGTCAAGAAATCCGGCATTGCGTGCTGTGATTTCAATGTCATTCTGGATGCAGCCCATGAAAATCATGACCATGATATGGCCTACCTCTATGGCCCGGCGCCGGTGACCGCTGCCGCCCCGCAGGAGGAAGCACATCACTGCCATTGCCATGAGGACGAGGAAGTGCCTCATTGCCATTGCCATGAGGAAGAGGAAGCGCATCATTGTCACTGCCATGAGGAAGAGGAAGAGCATCACTGCCATTGCCACGAGGAAGAGGAAGCACATCACTGCCATTGCCATGAGGACGAGGAAGCGCCTCATTGCCACTGCCATGAGGACGAGGAAGCGCATCACTGCCACTGTCACGAGGAAGAAGCACATCATTGCCACTGCCATGAGGACGAAGAAGCGCATCATTGCCACGGACACGGAGGCGAAGAGTCTCATCATCATCATGATCATGAGCATCACCACCACCACGGACGCCATCTGGCAGAGATCTTAGACATCATCGCTGAGACAGACATGACAGACTCGGCGAAAGCACTGGCGGGAAAGATGTTCCACATCGTAGCGGAAGCAGAGTCTCTCGCCCATCACATGCCGCTGGAAGAGGTGCATTTCCATGAAGTCGGCGCCATCGACTCCATCGTTGACATCATTGCCGCGGCGGTCACCTTTGACAGCCTGGGGATCACGGATGTCATCATCCCCTGCCTCACCGAGGGCAGAGGCACCGTCCGCTGCCAGCACGGCGTGCTGCCCGTCCCCGTCCCGGCGACCATGAATATCATCGAAGCCTACGATATGCCGCTCACCATCATGGAGGCGAAGGGGGAATACGTCACGCCGACCGGCGCAGCCATCGCGGCTGCCATCTGCACGACGCACCAGCTGCCGAAAGCCTTCCGCATCGTGGCGACAGGCCTTGGCGCAGGCAAGAGAGCCTACACCGAGCGCACGAATATCCTCCGCGCATACCTCATCGAAGGGAATGCCATGGAAGAGGGCAAGGATGAGATCGTGAAGCTCGAGACCGATATCGACGACAGCACTGGTGAAGCACTCGGCTATACCATCGACCGCCTCATGCAGGCTGGTGCGCTCGACGTCCATTACAGCCCGGTCTACATGAAGAAGAACCGCCCCGCGTGGGAGCTCACCGTGATCTGCAAGAAGAGCAGGATGGAAGAGCTTGAAGACATCATCTTCAAAGAAACGACGACCATCGGTATCCGCGAATTTCCGAGTGTCATGCGCTCCATCCTTCGCCGCAACCAGAAGCAGGTGGAAACGCCCTTCGGCATCGCGGAGGTGAAGGAAGTCGACCTCCCCGGGGAGAGACGCTTCTACCCCGAGTATGAATCGGTGAAGGCCATCGCAGAAAAAAAACATCTGCCCTTTGCGGAGGTGTATCATCTCGTGAAGGCACTGGCGGAACAAAACGAGTAGTGGCTGGGGACTAGTGACTAGAGACTAGGAGACTCTCGTATCGTCATTTCGAGCGAAGCGAGAAATCTTCCTTGCAGACCGATAAACGATGCATGTGTGAACGCAGAAATACGGTGCACCAAGACGCCGTTTCCCTGCCAGTGCCTATGTGATACTGACCGCAGTGCAAGAAAGATCCCTCGGCTGCGCTCGGGATGACGATACGGGAAAAGGATAGCCCAAAAAGTTTGAAAGCAGGGATGAGTAGCTAGGGATGAGTAGCTAGGGATTAGGTGTCGCAAGTGACTAGTGACTGGCATGCCAGCTCATGGCATCGCCATTATTTATGCTTCGCGTCGCTTCACTCCTAAAAATCCAGTTCGCTTGCACAAGCCCTCCGGGCAGCTCCCCCGATGGGGAGCCAAGAATGTTCTGCCGCTTAACTTAATAGCATTGCCCGCAAGGGGGCTGACGATACGAGAGAAGCGCCATCTGAAAAAGCGGCGTAGCCGTTACTTTCCCTAGATCCTTCGACTCAGTTCTCCTATTTCAGATCAGCGTTTCCTTAACATACGACGTTTTTCTCCGCTCAGGATGACGAAATGCGCTGCACCGACCCCGTTGAATCCATAGAACCTCTCCCTCTTTCGTCTGCGGTCAATGGGACGGCACGCAACCTTGTTTCTCATAAGCATCTCAAGAAATTTTCGATAGCCAGAAAAGCCCCGCCGCCGCGGGGCTTTTGTCATGCAGGTCAAATTGTTCACTTTTTCAAGTGAAAAATGGTGTATAATAGAACCAAGTAGACATGTCAGATCGTTTGATGAGAAAATCTGTCCGAAAGAACTCTGCGTGTGGAACAGGAGCCCGGGGCATTTGCCGCCGATAAAGTAGATCGGCAGGATGGGTGCAGCGATCGCCTGAGAAATGAGCAGACTCTCTTTCATGAGCTTCGTCTCCGAAATTTTTCGACTGTGAGACGGAGGATCCGGGAGCGTTTTCCCGTGCTTCACAGGGAAGGCCTTTGGGATGCTCTGTCTGTCCTCTCCGGTAAATCTGTCTAGCCGGTGCGGAAGAACGCAAAGGAAAGAAAGAACGAGGGCGGCCTCGCAGCGTGACATGACTCCCAAGGCACCAGAGTCGGGGGCTGTAGAAGTCATAGCGCATCTGCGTTTCCGTGCGCCTTTTACCAAGGCTTGCTCTTCTTTTCCGCATGAGGTCAGTGCTTTCCTTATGTGTTCCTGTATGATTTTTCATCCTGCGCTCCCATCTCTCCTTGCCGGCTGCGGTCCGGCAGAGTGAAACCGGCTGTCAACGGTGGATCTCTGAGGAACATAGGCTTGTTCCGTTCCGCATTCTCATAGGATCATAGTCCTATGGTCTTATGACTAGACCATTCCGAAGACTCCAAAAATACAGCCCGCACCGGCCGCCATCCGGTGCGGGTATTTAAATGGGAAAAAGGGTGCGGGGGGGCTGGCTCCCTAAGCGGGATGAAAAGGATGGGGCGACCCTTTCCGTATCGTCATCCCGAGCGCAGCCGAGGGATCTTTTTCGTTTTCTTTTTTCGGTGCAAGCATGTATAATAAAAAAGAATTTATACATGCTTTTTTTGTGCGTGCCGTAAGGGGGAAGCCATGAAGGACGAGGTCTACTTGAAGATGCTGGGGGCAGCGGTCTGGGAGAGCCCCGTACCCATCTATATCATTCATGTCGAAGTGGATGAGGCGGGGAAACCGGTGGACTGGCGTTTTGCCTGCGCCAATGAGGCGGAAGCAAGGCACCTCTCTATCCCTCTTGAAAAGCTGATCGGCAGCTCGGGCATCGAGCTTTTGCCGAAGATCGGGGGCAAGTGGCTTCTTCCCTACTATGAAGCGGCGTATCTCGAAAAGACGCTGGACTTCGATACCTTTGCCCGGAGGACGAAGCGCTACATCCATCTCCATATCATGCCGGCAGGGACACCGGGGTACTGCATCGCATCGATCAAAAATTTCGAAAAGACACTCGGTGAGGAACTGGAGCCGGGAGATTCTATAGATCAGACGGTCCGCCATCTTGTGCGGGAGAAGGCGATCTTAGAGTCGCTCTGCCTGGACTACACGGCGATCTATTTCGCAGACCTCAAGACAGATACGATGGAGGTCGTGAAGCAGGGGATATTCAGTCACAGTCTGGATATCGAAGAGGCGCTGCCTGCGGATAAAAAATTCTCTTATCGTGCACGCATCGCATACCTCCGCGATCATCTGCTGGTGAAAGAGTCCTGCGGGGATTTCTATGGAAATCTTGGCTCCGAGGGGCTGATGCGCCATCTGACGGAGAAGGAAACGTTCACGTATCGTGCGCGTACCAAAGGGAACCGCGAGGGGAATGAATACTTCGAGCTGAAGGCTATCCGCGTGCATCAGGATGAGGCTCACTTTCAGATCGTCATCGGGCTGCGGCCGATCGATGAGCTGGTCAGGGAAGAAGGAAGACACCAGCGACGCCTTGAGGAGGCGCTCGCATCGGAGCGCCGGTCGAATGAAGTCATCTCTGCGATCAGCAAGATTTACTGGGTGATTTACCTCATTGATCTCGAAAAAGACACCTGCGAGCGGATCGCCGCCGTCGGAGAAGGGTATCAGGCGAGCGGGAAGGTGTATGCGGCGTCGCGGGCATTTGATGACTTATGGAAGGATATCGTTTCTGAGGAATATCATGGCAGCATGCGCGCTTTCGTGGATACGAGGACGCTTGCCATGCGTCTTTCGCAGGAAGACACCATCACGACCACGTATCGTGCGCACACGGGAGAGTGGCGGCAGGCGCGATTCATCGTGAAGACAAGAGATGAGAAGGGGCGCGCGAAGGATCTCCTGTACATGGTGAATCCCATCGACCGTGCCAAGCAGAAGGAAATGCAGTATCAGGCCGTGATGAATGCACTGGGGCAGGATTTCACAGCGATCTTCCTGACGGATCTCCGGCAGGATACCATCGAGATGATCCGGGGCATGGAGGATACGCACATAGGGCTGAGGCTCGAGGATGTGCATCATCGCTATAGCGAATGGATCCGCTATGCCTGCGAGCATCTGGTGTGTGAGGAGAATCGCGAAGAGATGGCCTTTCTGCTGTCACCGGCGCATCTGGAAGCCGAGCTTCTCCTGCATAAGACGTATAGTGTCCGCTGCCATGTGCGTCCGAATCCTGCGGGAAATGAGTATTTCGAAGCGCGGGCGGTGCTTTCTCAGCAGGATGAAGATCATTTCGAGGTCATCATAGGCCACCGCGCGCTGGATCAGATCATCCATGAGGAGAGGAAGAAACAGCAGCAGCTGGAAGAAGCGCTCCGCCAGGTCGAACTCGCCAATAAGGCAAAGTCCACCTTCCTCTTCAATATGTCGCATGATATCCGCACGCCGATGAATGCGATCCTTGGCTTCTCCCACCTGCTCCGCATGCACAAAGAGGAGCCGGAGAAGATCCTGGACTATACGGAAAAGATCGAGAAGTCCGGGGAATACCTGCTCTCGCTCATCAACAATGTCCTTGAGCTTTCGCGCATCGAGAGCGGCAAGAGCCAGCTTGATGAGACGATCATCGATACGAAGGAGCTGAATGATGCGGTCTGCTACCTTTTCGAAAATCAGATGAAGGCGAAGCAGATTTCCTTCACAAGGACGCTGCGGACGACGCACCGCTTCATCTATGCCGACAAGGTGAAGCTGCAGGAAATCCTGCTGAATCTTCTCTCGAATGCGTGCAAGTATACGCCGCCGGGAGGGAGGGTGTCTTTCGATGTCTGCTCTTCTCCGTCCAAGGAAGAAGGGGTCGAACTCTTTACCTCAACCATCCGAGATAACGGCATCGGGATGACGAAGGAATTTCTCGCGCACATTTTCGAGGCCTTCACACGCGCGCGCAGCAGCACGGAAAGCCGCCAGCCGGGATTTGGCCTCGGTATGGGCATCGCCAAGAAGCTGACAGAGCTCATGGGCGGCACCATTACGGTCGAGAGCGAACCGGGCAAAGGCACTACCTTTACTGTTTCGATCCCGCACCGCATCGCCAAATGTCCGGAAAAAGAGTTCTATGCAGAACAGTCTGTCCTGCCGGATACCGTACTCCAAGGCCGCCGCATCCTTCTTGCGGAAGACAATGATCTCAATGCAGAAATCGCAGAAGAGCTCCTGAAGGATGCAGGGCTTCTTGTCGAGCGCGCCAGAGATGGCATCGAGTGTCTGGCAATGCTTGAGAAACGAAAGCCGCACTGGTATGATCTCATCCTCATGGATATCCAGATGCCGAATATGGACGGCTATAAGGCGACCACCATCATTCGCCGTCTGGAGGATCCGGAGCTTTCGAAGATCCCCATCATCGCCATGACAGCCAATGCTTTCGCCGAAGACAAGGCAAAGGCCATCGCGCTAGGCATGAATGCCCACGTGGCAAAGCCGATCGATATGAAGGAACTCAAGCGCGTGATGGAGGACGTGCTGGGGAAATCGTGAGTCAATTGGTTTTTGGGGCATGCTGCTCTTTGAATGAGAAATTAGAAATGAGAAATGCGAAATGGTGGTGCGGCGCATAAAAATCAGAAGCGCCGCAGAGTTTTGAAATAAACGTAAAACGCGTTCCCCCCTTGAAGAAGGGGGTGCCCGAAGGGCAGGGGATGGACTGCCTCGAAGAGGCAGAATTCTGCAGAATGAGAAACGGGAAATGTGGAATAGACGGTAGAACGTCTGGAACAGATGGCATGCTTTCCGCTACGTAGAAGGGTGCCGCTACGCGGCACATCCATCCTGCGCCTTTGGCGCGGCCCCTCTCCAGGGGCCTGCTCAGTTTGGGTAAAATTCCCAGTCACAAGTCACAAGTCACAAGTCACAAGTCACAAGTCACAAGTCACTAGTCACTCGAGACTCCCTAATCCCTAGCCACTAATCCCTAGCTACTAATTCCCCGTCCCCAGTCACTTCCCAAAGAGGGCAGATGCGGCAAACGTTTTTTGCGTCTTGCCGCATCTGCCTTCTTCCTTTCTGCGAAAAGTCGATGTGAAATCATTTTTACGCTTGCATTGTTGATTCGTTTAGTATAGAGTATATATCAATAGAAAAAATATACGAAAATATGTATATACACTATATGAATTACATGCACTTATTGAGAGACTCTCTCATTTCTCATGGTCACTCCGGAGGTCGATCTTATGCTTCTACCCCTCTTGCTGTTTCTTCTGCCGCTTGCGACGTCCGTGGTCCTGCTCCTGACACGCGACACCTCCTTCCGCACTCTGCTCGTGAAAGGGTCGGCAGCGGTGATGATGGGGCTCGCACTGGCTGTCGCTGTCACCTGCTTCGATGAACCGGTGAAGATCGGCGTGGATAGTGAGCTGCTGAAAGCGGTGATGCTGGCGGCAGATTTCATGGTCATTCTGGCGGTCTGCTACTATGCGAAGAAATTCAAACGCTACAGCATCGCGCTTCTGGGGCTTGTGCAGTTTGCGATCGTGGCGGCCTTTGAATGGCATATGGGGGATCGCATTTATGTATCATGGGATTTCATCATCGACCACTTTGCCATCATCATGATCCTGATCGCCGGCATCATCGGCGGACTCATCGCGGTGTACTCTCTGGGCTACATGGCGCAGTACCATCGAAAGCATGCGGGGATCCCCGATCGTCGCGGTTTCTTCTTCTTCGTGGTCTTCCTCTTCCTTTCGGCGATGTTCGGCCTCGTCATGTCGAACAATCTGCTCTTCATGTACACTTTCTGGGAAATCACGTCTCTCTGCTCCTTCCTCCTGATCGGCTACTCGCAGACGAATGAAGCGATCCATAACTCCTGCAAGGCGCTCTGGATGAACCTTCTGGGGGGCCTCGCCTTTGCGCTGGCGATTGTCTGGCTGGGGGAAACCTACTACACGGTCGAGCTGTCTCTCCTGGTGAATCTGGGCCGCAGCCGTGAACCGGTCGAGCTTGCCGTGGCACTCCTCGTCTTCTGCGGATTCACGAAATCGGCGATGATGCCCTTCTCCGGCTGGCTTCTGGGGGCGATGGTGGCACCGACGCCGACCTCGGCGCTCCTGCACTCTTCGACCATGGTCAAGGCGGGCGTCTTCCTCATCATCAAGCTCGCGCCGATCCTGGGGGACAACCATGTCGGCATCATGGCAATGCTGGTGGGCGGTATCACCTTCTTCTTCGCTTCCTGCGCGGCCATTTCCCAGTCCGATGGGAAAAAGGTACTCGCGTACTCCACGATTTCCAATCTCGGCCTGATCGTCTGCTGCGCGGGCACAGGCTCCTATGAAGCCGCATGGACGGCGATCATGATCGTCATCTTCCACGCGGTCGCGAAGTCTCTCCTCTTCCTCACGGTCGGTACCGCAGAGCAGCAGCTCGGCAGCCGCAATCTGGAGAATTTCGATGGCATTTTCAATTCCATGCCGCGCCTTTCGCTTTGCATGGTGATCGGCATCTGCGGGATGTTCCTTGCGCCGTTCGGCATGCTGATTTCCAAGTGGGCCGCGATGAAAGCCTTCGTCGATGCGGGGCAGCCGCTGCTTCTCCTCGTCCTCGTCTATGGCTCGGCGACTACGCTCTTCTACTGGACGAAGTGGCTCGGCAAGATCACGACCTTTGTCCCGACGAATGAAAACCGCGAGCGGGGGATCCTGGGCGTCGAATGGACGGCGCTCAAAACGCTGGCGGCGCTGACGCTCATCGTCTGTGTGCTCTTCCCGCTCGTTTCTGAATACGGTGTCATCCCGTACCTCGCGCTCACCTATCACGCGACAGCGGAGGTCATCGCGCAGAGCAATCTCTGGATCATGTCGCTCATGGTCTTCCTTCTGGTCGTCCTGCCTCTTCGCTTCGGCAAAAGCCGTGAGAAGAAACAGGTCGTCACGAACCTTTCCGGTGAGAACCTCGGAAGCGACAATGCCTATCGCGGTGCCGCTGGACGCGTCGTCCCCGTCACCTTGCGGAACTGGTACCTCGAGAGCTGGTTCGGCGAAGACCGCATGAAGCTCCTGGGCTATACGGCAGCCCTCGCCTGCGTCCTGATGGAGCTGTCTTTGACCGTAGGAGGTGTATTCCATGTCTGACTTCCTGATGCCTATCGCAGGGGGTCTCCTGTACCTCCTCTTAGCGCCGATCCTCGGCGGACTGCTTGCCGGATGCGATCGAATCATCTCCGCCCGCATGCAGCGGAGAAAGGGGCCGCCTCTCCTGCAGCCCTTCTTTGATTTTCTGAAGCTGTGGGAAAAGCAGCCGATCGCTGTCAATAAGGCGGAAGGCTTCTACATCTTCGGCTTCCTTCTTTTCGTCCTTCTGACCGGCACCATCTTCTTCGCGCAGGGCGATATCCTGCTCGTCGTCTTCACACTCACCATGGCGAGTGTCTGCCTCATCATCGCGGCGTATGCCGTCGATTCGCCCTACAGCCAGATCGGCGCGGAGCGTGAGCTCGTGCAGACCATGGCGTATGAACCGATGCTCCTCATGGTGGCACTCGGCTTCTACCTCGCCAGCGGCAGCTTTTCTGTCGGAGACATCCTGACGGGCTCTCATATGAATATCCTGCGTATGCCGGGCATCTTCTTCGGCCTCTGCTTCATCCTTCTCATCAAATTCAGGAAATCGCCCTTCGATATCTCCATGTCGCATGAAGCGCATCAGGAACTCATCGGCGGTCTCAAGACAGAAATCTCCGGCCGCACCCTCGCTGTCGTCGAGCTCGCGCACTGGTATGAGAATGTCTTCCTCTTTGGCCTCGTGCTCCTCTTCTTTGCATCGGATACCTGGTGGACCTGGCTCCTCGGCCTTGCCATCTGCGAGATCGTTTTCTTCGCAGAAATCCTCATCGATAACTGCTGCGCCCGCATCAAATGGGAGCGCATGTTCGCCTCCACCTGGCTCGTCGGCCTCATGGCAGGCTTTCTGAATATCGCATTTTTGATGTACTTCAAATAAAGGTTGTCTGGTTCAGGCTGATGGGTTCAAGTGAGCGGCGTCGCGCTTTGCACCGAATATAAAATGGCGGCGAAGCCGCCACCACAAGTTTGAAAACAGGGATGAGCAGCTAGTGACTGGTAGCTAGGGATTAGTGGCTAGGGATTAGTGGCTGGTGGCTAGTGACTAGTGACTAGTGATTTAAATACCACCTTCGGGCATCGCCCCATATATACTCGCGGCGCTTCCATATTTTTATGCGCCGCACCACCACTCCTAACTCCTAACTCCTAACTCCTAACTAGAGAGCGCGCGAGGCTTTCACCCACAATCAAAGGGCAGCACGTCCCGTGGGCTAACCCTGAACCCAATAACACCCTATCCCAATTCACTCCATTCCGGAGGTCATGTATGAGCTTTGAAAAGAAATCTCCCTGGCTGATCCACTATGACGGATCGTCCTGCAACGGCTGTGATATCGAGGTGCTTGCGTGCCTGACACCGCTCTATGACGTGGAGCGCTTCGGCATCGTCAATACCGGTGACCCGAAGCACGCCGATATTTTCCTTGTCACCGGTGGCGTGAACGCACAGAACCTGCCTGTCGTCCGCCAGATCTATGAACAGATGCCGGAGCCGAAGGTGGTGATTGCCGTCGGAACCTGCGCCTGCAGCGGCGGTATCTTCCGCGAGTGCTATAATATGCTTGGCGGCATGGACAAGGCGATCCCCGTCGATGTCTACGTCCCTGGCTGCGCCGCACGTCCGGAGGCCATCATCGATGGCGTCGTAAAAGGCCTTTCCGTGCTGGAAGAAAAGCAGAAGAAACTGAGAAAAGGTTGATGGGTTCAGGTTGGCGGGTTCAAGGTTATGGTGCGGTGCGAAATATTTATAACGCGCCGCACTATCACCCTGAAGTTTGAAAGCAGGGATGAGTAGCTAGGGATTAGGGATTAGTGGTGCCGAGTGACTGGTGACTTGTAGCTTGAATAACACCTTCGGGCATCGCCTTATTTATACTTTGCGGCGCTTCTGATTTTTATGCGCCGCTCCTGAACCCCGAACCCATTTCTATCCCCCTCCCAAAGGAGAATATCTATGAAACAGCAGTTTATCACCATTCGCCCGGAAGACCTCTTGGAGCGTGTGGCGCGATTCAAAAAAGAAGGCTGCCGCTTGGTACAGATCCTCTGCACCCGTACCACGGAGGGCTTCGAACTGACATACACCTTTGACAAAAATTATTTCCTCTACCACCTGCGTCTGACCGCGGCGCTCGACGGCTCCGTCATGAGCATCACGAGCCTGTACTGGTACGGCTTTGTGTGGGAGAATGAGATCCACGATCTTTTCGGGCTGGATGTTCGTTTCATCGCGCCCGATGTGGACTATGGCGGCCATTTCTACCACCTCGCGCAGAAGACGCCGTGGCATGACCTGTCGAATGCCGTCCATGCGAAGCAGGCCGTGAAGGTGAACCTTCGAAGCGGTCTTGGCGTGGATGCATCTGTCGTGAAGAAGGAGGATGGCAATGGCTGAACTCACTACCGTTTCCTTTGGCCCGCAGCATCCGGTCCTGCCGGAGCCGATCCATCTGGATCTGGAGCTGAAGGATGAGAAAGTCGTCCGCGCCGTGCCGTCCATCGGCTATGTCCACCGCGGACTGGAAAAGCTGGTCGAGAAGCGCGATTTCAAGCAGTTCATCTATGTCGCAGAGCGTGTCTGCGGCATCTGCTCCTTCGGGCATGGCTGGGGCTATGCGAAGGCCGTCGAAGGGCTGATGGAGATCGACGTGCCGCGCCGTGCGAGCTACCTGCGTACGATCTGGCATGAGCTTTCCCGCCTGCACAGCCATCTCCTGTGGCTCGGGCTTGGCGCGGATGCGCTGGGCTTCGAGAGCCTTTTCATGCACTGCTGGCGGCTTCGTGAGACGATCCTGGATATTTTCGAAGAAACGACCGGCGGCCGCGTCATCTTCTCCGTCTGCGAGGTGGGTGGCGTGCGCCGTGACCTCACGGATGCCATGAAGAAGAGCATCGAGGAGAGGCTCACCAGCCTGCGCCGGGAGATCGAAGAGATGGCGTCTGTCTTCCTCTATGACGATACCATCCAGACACGTCTGGAAGGCGTCGGGATCCTTTCTATGAATGATGCGATGGAGCTGGGCTGCGTCGGCCCGATGGCACGTGCCAGCGGCGTCCCGAATGATTACCGCATGGCCGACGATGACGGCGCGTACAGGGATCTGGGATTTCATCCGGTCTTAGAGCAGGCCGGCGACTGCCTCGCCCGTGCAAAGGTTCGTATCGGCGAGCTCTACCAGTCCATCGACATCATCCTTGGCGCGCTCCAAAATCTCCCGCAAGGCGCGATCGCAGCCCCTGTCCGCGGCGTTCCGCCCAAGGGCGAATTTTTCACCCGCGTCGAACAGCCGCGCGGCGAAGCCATTTATTATGTCAAGGGAAATGGCACAAAGAATCTCGAGCGTTTCCGTCTCCGCACCCCGACGAACTGCAACATCGCGGCCCTCGTCAAAATGCTGCAGGGCTGCGACCTCGCCGATGTGCCGAATATCATCCTGACCATCGACCCCTGCATCAGCTGCTGCGAAAGATAGGTCGGGTTCAGGGTTAGCCCGTGGGGCGTGACGCCCCTTGATTGTGGATGAAAGCCTCGCTTGAATTAGAAATTAGAAATGAGAAATGGTGGTGCGGCGCATCAAAATATGGAAGCGCCGCGGAGTGTCAATCATGGCGATGCCCGAAGATGGCATTTCAGTCACTAGTCACTCGAGGCTCCTAATCCCTAGCTACCAGTCACAAGTCACTAGTCACCCATCCAAAGGAGGCAATTATGAGTTACCTGGTATATATCAAACAGGCCGTGGCGAATTTATTCAAGCCTCCTGTGACCTCGGAGTATCCGCTGGCACCGAAGACCTTCTGTCAAGGCGTCCGCGGGCGCGTGGTGAATGACGTCAGCCAGTGCATTCTCTGCGGCATGTGCGAAAGAAGCTGTCCCTCCGGCGCACTCACTGTCGATAGAAAGACAGGCGAGTGGAGGATCGATCCATTCTCCTGCATCCAGTGCGGCGCGTGTGTGGAGGCATGTCCGAAGAAATGTCTCTCCATGGATCCGCACTATGCGATGCCGGGCCTTGAAAAGACGGAGATCATTCTGACCGCCGTCAAGAAGGAGGGCGTCAGCGAAGTCAAGAAGACTGTCGCCGCGCAGAATGCAGCCATGCTCGCGATGGATGACCGAAGCCATATCGTCAATAATGTGATGAAGTGCGTTTTCTGCGGCATGTGTGAAAGAAACTGTCCGGCGGGCGCCATCACCGTCGACCGTGCGAACCGTACCTGGCGCATCGATCTCGAAGCCTGTGTGAACTGCGGTACCTGTATCGACAACTGCCCGAGAAAGTGTCTCTCGCTCGGTTGCTACCTGGGAAATCGGACAGAGATCACCGTTCACGGCGTCTCGAAGATCCGAAAAAGACCCGCGGGGCAGCCCGTCATGAAGGAAGCGCAGCCGCCGGCAGCTACGGAAGCGGCTGTGGCTGACAACCACGTAAAAAATGACATCGAAAAATGCCTCTTCTGCGGCAAGTGCGAAAAGACCTGTCCGGTGGACGCCATCACGATCGACCGCAGAAACCGTACATGGACGATCGATCGAAACAAGTGCATCACCTGTGGCGCCTGTGCGCTTGACTGTCCGGCGAAGTGCCTTTCCCTTGCAGATACATGGGGAGAAGGAGAAAATAAAGCCGCTGTCACCACCTATCAGGGCAAGGTTCTGACCCGCCGCCCGCGCGTGCGCCCAGCGCCGCCGGCCAAGCCAGCAGAATCTGCGAAGGTAGCGCCTGCCCCGGAGCCGGTCAAGGACGTCCCGCAGTCGGAGAATCCGCATCATGTGAGGAATACCATCGAGAAATGCCTCTTCTGCGGACGCTGTGAGCACAGCTGTCCGATGCAGGCGATCACGATCGACCGGAAGACAAG
>CAKPUX010000050.1 GCA_934193095.1 uncultured Dialister sp.
TTGCACTGCCTATGCAGTGTACACTGTATGTCTAAAGATTACCCCCTCTGTGTCCAATTTTAGTTTACCACTTCAGTTGGCTAAGCTCTTTTTCGCCTTCGGCCAACCCCTGCCCTTCGGGCATCCCCCTTCCATCGGAAGGGGGGGGGTAGATGGGCTACTCATCCCGCTTCTCCCTCCTTCCTTTGGAAGGAGGTGGCGCGTAGCGCCGGAGGTTGGCTTCGCTCTCTTTCGCCTTCGGCCAACCCCCTTCGGGCATCCCCCTTCCATCGGAAGGGGGGTAGATTTCTCACCGCTTCTCCTGCTTTTCTCCGGAAGGAGAAGATCTGCTATCTAAATTCCTTGCAGAGGTCGTCGAAGACTTCCTGGCTCGGCTTTTCTACATAGTCGACGAGCACGATATCTTTGGACGGTACGATGTCGCCAAAAGGAAGGGCGCCGGTCTCTTCGTAGATGACGCCGGTGACGAGGCTGTCGGTCTCTGCGAGGAGGTGGAAGGCCTGGGCTTTGCTGGTCGGGTCATAGGATTCGCGGACGTCGGAGATCTTCTTCAGGTGAGTGTTGTACCATTCGACAGTATTGAAATGGTTGAAGGTGACGCACGGGGTGAAGATATTGACGTAGGAGAAGCCTTTGTGGTCGACGGCTTTTTCAATGATGTCGACGAGGTTCTTGCCATCGATGGCATAGGCCTGCGCAACGAAGGTAGCACCGGCTGCGATGGCCATGGAGGGCGCATCGAGCGGGGTCATCGGGTTGCCGTCCGGGGTGGTCTTGGTGACGAAGCCCTGGGAGGAGGCCGGAGAGGTCTGGCCTTTGGTGAGGCCGTAGACCTGATTATCAAAGACGAGGTAGGTAATGTCCATATTTCTCTTCATCGCATGCATGGCGTGGCCGAGGCCGATGGCATAGGAGTCGCCGTCGCCGGAGCAGACGATCATATGGGTATCCTTGTTTGCACACTTGATGCCCTGTGCGAAGGGAAGGGCTCTGCCGTGGGTGGTATGGGCGCCGTAGCAGTACTGGTAGCCGCCGATACGGGACGAGCAGCCGATACCGGAAATCAGGGTGATGTCTTCATTCGCCCAGCCTTTTTTGGCGCAGACGGCGCTGATGGCATTCTGAATGCCGTAGTCGCCGCAGCCGGGGCACCAGTTCGGAATAATGGTATTTTTATAGTCGCGCGGTGATGCCATCTTAGAAGACCTCCTTAGCTTTTTTGAGAATGGTGGATGCCGTGAACGGGGTGCCGTCGTACTGCAGGCAGGACAGCAGCTTGTCATGGCAGGAGAAATGAATCGCAAAGAGCTCGCGGAGCTGCTCGGTCAGGTCTTCTTCTACGATGAGGACTTTCTTCGCACCTTCGATGTAGGGGCGCAGCGCTTCAGCCGGGAATGGCGAGAGCAGGCGCAGGTGCAGGTGGTTCACTTTCTTGCCTTCTGCCTCGAGTGCTTCGCAGGCTTCATCGATCGCACCGCCGGTGGAGGTGATGCCTACGAGGAGCAGGTCGCATTCTGTATCTTCATGATTGACGTAGAATGTGGTAATCGCCGCCGGTACGCCGGCAAATTTGCGATGACGCTTTTCCATCTCCATCACACGGTCGCCCACGCCTTCCGCCGGTTTGCCGAAGACATTGTGTTCGAGGCCGGTGGAGAGGAACATGCCGTTCTTCACGCCCGGGATGGTTCTCGGGGAGATGCCGTCTTCCACATCTTCGAAACGATGGAAGTATTCTTTCTTCTTCGTATCGAGTTCCGGCAGTCCTTCGCGGATGAGCTTGCCGCGTTCGATGCCGACGCGGTGAAGGTCAAAGGCGGGGACGGACTGCTTGCACATGCCGAACTGCAGGTCGGAAAGGACGATGACCGGAGTCTGGAACTTTTCAGCAAGGTTGAAGGCTTCCTGGGTGATGTAGTAGCAGTCTTCGATAGAAGCGGCCGCAAGGACGATCTTTTCCGCATCGCCATGGCCGGAGCCGATCGCATAGCGGATGTCGCTCTGTTCCACCTTGGTCGCCATGCCCGTGGACGGGCCGGCACGCATGACATCGATGATGACGACCGGGATCTCTGCGGTCGCTGCCATGGAGATCGACTCTGCCATCAGGGAGAGCCCTGGGCCGGAGGTCGCAGTGAAGGCACGAACGCCTGCATAGCCGCCGCCCATCGCCATCATGCAGGAAGAGAGCTCATCTTCGGTCTGTACGACAGTGCCATGGATCTTATGGATGACTTTGATCATGTATTCCATGATCTCCGTCGCCGGCGTGATCGGGTAGGATGCCATGAAGCGGGCCCCTGCGGAAATCGCGCCAAGCGCTGCTGCTTCATTACCGAGCAGGTAGAGCTGGTCCTTCTTCGGCGGGGTCGCGAGCTTTCCAAGCTCTACGCCGTGCATCGCAGCGATGGCGGTATCATAGCCGTCCTTGAAGATCGCCTTGTTTTTAGAAATGATTTCATCGCCCTTCTTGGCAAAGCGATCAGCGATGAAGCCGTAGAATGGTTCTTCCGGGAATCCCAGCACGCCGGCACTCATGCCGAGGGCTGCGATATTCTTCATCTGCATGCTGCCGTATTTCTTCGCCAGCTCCGTGATCGGGAGCGCGAGGAACATGCGTCCGGTATGTGCTTCAAATTTCGGGTGGAAAGCATCATCGGCGATGATGACGCCGCCTTCCGGCACTTCCTTGCCATGGATATCGATCGTTTCCTGATCGAGTGCGACCAGACAGTCTACATGCTCGCCAATGGTCGCGATTTCTTTCGTCGCAATACGCAGCGCAATGGTGGTGTGGCCGCCCTTGATACGGGAAGCAAAGAGACGCTGGCTGAACAGAGAGTATCCTTCCTGCGCCAGGACCTTGCCGAGGATCTCACCGCAGGACTCGACACCCTGTCCCTGCTGGCCGCCCATCTTCCAGATAAAATCACGTTTCGTTTCCAATCCGTTTTCCTCCTTGATAGGGAAATGCTGAGGAAAGGAAGGCCGCGAGAGCCGCCCTTCCTTGTGACCGCAATACACACTCACATTAACTAATTTATTATACCATAATATAAAGAGTGAATAATTAGAATATTTTTATAATCCGTTCAAACGAGGGATAGAGGGGTAGTCCGTGGGGCGTGCTGCCCTTTGATTACGTTGTGAAAGAGGTTCAACAGGTTCTATAGGTTCTGAGGGTTCAAAAGGGGGTGGTGCGGCGCGTAAAAATCAGAAGCGCCGCGGAGTATAAATAATGGCGATATCCGAAAGTGGCATGGAAGTCACTAGTCGCCAGTCACTCGTGACACCTAATCCCTAGCCACTAATCCCTAATCCCTGCTTTTAAACTTGTGGTAGAATAAGAAAAATGGGGATTTTTGTGGCTAGCGACTGAGAACTGGGATTAGAAATTCGCACCAACTGAGCAGATCCTTGAAGAAGGGGCGCGCCGAAGGCACAAGATGGTTTTCCCCACCGATAGCCCCCATGTTTATAAAGGAGGTTTTCTTATGATGTACCCTTACATGACGCTGGATGATGGCACGGAAATCGTCCACTCGGAGCTGATTTCCAAAGACGGCACGGAACACGTCATTGTCCACTTCGAGCGGCCGACAGAAGACGGTTTCGACGACGCCCGTTGCGAGCTTCCCTCCTATACTTGGACTGATGTTCACGGATTTTCCAAGGAAGAACTGGCGCTCTTCGATGAGATGGTGCGCGCGAACGCGCACCTGTTCTTTTCATCTGCTGCGCACCAACCAAGCAGCGTCGTTTCTCCCTCCAACTGAGCAGGCCCTTGAAGAAGGGCCGCGCCAAAGGCGCAGGATAGAGTGCCCCGAAGGGGCACAATTCGCCGTAGCGGTGTGTAGCATTTGTTAGACGCCCATCCCCCCACGACGTCACTCCGAGCGTAGCCCTCAATCTTTGTTGCAGCGGAGCTCCGCGTCCAGTGCGCTGTCTTATCATTGCATGAAACACCGTTCTCCGTAATACGGTGTCTCCCGTTTCCCTTCGTCAAATACTCGACACTTGACCGCGAACGAAAAAGATTCCTCCACTTCGGCCTCCTGACGTTACGGGAATACCGCTATCTCAAACTCCGCGGCGCTTCCCTATTATTTTGCGCCGCACCACCCCCGCCCTACCCACTGAACCCATTGAACCTGTTTAACCCCCTGAACCCCAACCCAAAAGCCCGCTCCTCACGGAGCGGGCTTTTGCGTGACTTATTTATTTGATATCATACATCCCACTGACGCCATCCTTCAGGTTGATGAAAATATTCTTCATCTGGCTGTAGTGTTCGAGCATGACCTTGTGCGTTTCACGACCGATGCCGGACTGCTTGTAGCCGCCAAAAGGTGCGCCTGCCGGCAGATCGTTGTAGGTATTCACCCACATACGGCCGGTGCGGACACTGCGTGCGACCTTCATGGCTGTATTGATATTCTTGGTGAATACCGCGCCGCCGAGACCGTACACGCTGTCATTGGCCAGCGCGATGACTTCGTCAGCGGTCTTGAATTTCTGTACTACGACGACTGGTCCGAAGATTTCTTCCTGGCACACGCGGCAGTCCGGCTTGTCGGTGACAAGGATGGTCGGTTCCATGAAGTAGCCCTTGTCACAGCCGTTTGCTGTATAGCGTTTGCCGCCCGTCACGAGGGTCGCGCCCTCTTCAATGCCGATCTTGACATAATTCAGGACTTTATCCTGCTGGGATTTGTAAATCTGCGCACCGAGCTGGGTCGAGGGATCCGTCGGATCACCGATCTTGACCGCTTCGAAGGTCGCTTTCAGATGCTTTAGGAATTCATCGAAGATGCCTTCCTGGACAAAGAGACGAGAGCCGGCGCAGCAGACCTGTCCCTGATTGAAGAGGATGCCCTTGCAGGCGCCGTCGATGGCCTGGGAAAGGTCGCAGTCGTCAAAGACGATGTTCGCGGATTTCCCGCCGAGCTCAAGCGTACAGGGAATGAGCTTGTCGCAGGCCGCCTGATACACGCCGTGGCCGACTTCGGTAGAGCCTGTGAAAGCGAGCTTATCCAGATCCGGATGGTCGAGCAGCCACTGGCCGGACTTCGAGCCCTTGCCGGTGATGACATTGACCACGCCCTTCGGCAGGACGTCCTGAATGAGACGCATGAATTCCATCAAAGACAGCGATGTGTGAGAGGATGGCTTCATGACGATGGTATTGCCCGCCGCGAGCGCCGGAGCGAGCTTCCAGCATGCCATGGTGAAGGGGAAATTCCACGGGATGACCTGACCGACCACGCCGACCGGTTCATGAAGGATGAGCGACATGGTATTGTCATCGATCATCGTCGCACTGCCCTCCCACGCACGGAGGCAGCCTGCAAAGTAGCGGAAATGGTCGCTGCCGAGCGGGACATCCGCTGCCTTCGTCTCGCGGATCGGCTTGCCGTTGTCGAGCGTCTCCATGAGAGCGAGGTGATCGGCATTGGCATCGATGATGTCTGCGATCTTGAGAAGAAGATTCTGTCTTTCGACGGGGGAAGTCTTCGACCAAGCCGGGAGCGCCGCGCGAGCCGCTTTCACAGCTTTGTCTACATCTTCCTTCGTCGCTTCCGCAAAGAGAGCGAGCTCTTCGCCATTCGCCGGATTGTGCGCTGCAAAAGTCGCGCCGTCACCCGCAGGAACGAATTCACCGTTAATAAAAAGTCCGTACTGTTTCTGGATGTCTGCCATAAGAATGACCTTCCTTTCAGAAATGGAAGAGAGGAAATATGGGTTCAAGGTTCAGGGTTAGCCCGTGGGGCGGCTCCGTCCATTGATTATGAATGAAAGCTTTGCGCGAATGAGGAATTAGGAATGGTGGTGCGGCGCATAAAATGATGGAAGCGCCGCGGAGGTTTGAAACTAGCGGTTTTCTCGTATCGCAAACCTAATCCCTAGCTACTAATCCCTAATCACTAATCCCTAGTCCCTAGTCACTAGTCACTAGCAACCAGCCACTCCTAGCCCCCTCTTCCGATATAGAAATCCATCGGGATGCTTACGATTGGGCGGTGATCCCGGATGGGGAAATGCATACAGCGGGAAATCGGTCTACCTCAAAAGCAGTATACCTTTATTTTCCATCGCGTCATTAAGAAATACAACCTTTCATACTGTTCGATAGTCACTTTCTTAATTTATCGGTGCTGATGTGTACATTATAGCACGAAAGTTTTCGATATTCAAGAGAGTCGATATAGTGATGGTTATCAGTTGACTACATACCGCTGACCGCCTGCCGTGACAAAGTTTTGGGATTCAAATCCTAAAACTCTTGACTTTCGTAGACTTTTGGGATTTGAATCCTAAAACTTTTTGAAAGAAAACTCATTGGAGATGATGAGCCCAGGGAGATGCTGAAGCAGTTCATAAATGCAAAAACGCCCGTTTTACAAGAACAGGCGTTTTTGCTTACCGATCCCCATAGTGCGTCCCACACTGGATGATTTCCAGATTTTCTTCTCCATCGATGCGAAAGACGATGCGATTCTTCTGGTCAATATGAACACTCCAGTACCCAGAAAGATCCCCTTTCAAAGGCTCCGGCTTGCCGCTGCACTCATAGTCATATCGATCGATATCCTTCAGCAGCCTGTTGATCTTCTTCAACACGGCTTTATCCTTCGTTTGCCAGCTGATGTACTCTTCCCACGCTTCTTCAAGCCACAGTTTTCTCATTCATCCGCCCTGGGAAACACTGATTAAATCATTGTCAGATTTCATTCTTGAATTTTTATACAATGCGAGGAATTATTCGACGCGAATAGCGAGCTATTTAAGGAGAATAATGACGAAGCAGTGTATAAAAATTCTTATGAAATCTGACTCTGCGATTTAATCAGCGTTTCCCTTGGATTAACTCATGCTCCTTCAGCTTGGCTTTTCCGGAGCGAATGGCAGCCACCCGCTCGCGAAGGACTCGAATATTCTCTTCCGAATAAAACGGATCGGGATCCGCTTTGATTTCAAAAGGAATCCGGCGCTCCTTCACAGCCATCTTTGCAAACACACACACAGCTGTCGTCATGGTCATACCGATCTCGGAGCAGAATGCTTCAAACTGCTTCTTCAAGTCCGCATCCATACGGATATTCATTGTTGCCTGAGCCATTTTGCTCACCTCCTGTTCCTATTGTATTGAAAGTTAGATACATTGTCAATATATTTTATCACACACATCGAATAAAAAAAGAAGCCCCATAAGGAGCTTCTTTTTTACTGGAGTATTCTCGAATTAGAATGCGTAGTTCAGGGAAACAGTCCAAGCGTTGTCATCATAGCCAGTGTTGGTGTTTTCAATATCCCAAGCGTATTCGCCGTGGAGAGTAACGTTCTTCTGGAGAACAACATCGCCAAATACGTTCCAGAACTTCAGGTCTTTGCCAGTAGCAATATCGAAGAAGTCGGATGCATCATAGGTGGTGCCGCCGAGGTAAGCACCAGCGCCTACTCTGTTGTAAGCAACGTTCAGAGCGAAGGTACCCGGTTTAGCAGCGTCGAGGGTGCTGTAGCCGATGCCAGCCTGGTAAGCGTTGTCGTTCTTGTCAGCGTTGGAGTCCCAGTATTCGCCGAATACGCTGAAGTCCTGAACCGGAACAACGAGGTTTGCGCCCCAGATGCTGTCGAACTTGTAAGCAGTCTTTGCTTTGTCGCCGGTGAAGTTGAAGTAAGCTGCGTTCAGTTTAGCCACGCCGAAGTCATAGCCGAGGCCGCCAAATGCTGCATCAGTAGCCTTCTGATCAGCGGTGCCTGCGTTCATCTGGCCAAATGCTGCGTAAGCATCGAATTTGCCATCGTTGTATGCGAGTTTCGCACCATCGAATGCGTCATCATATTCAAGTCCGCCGAATACGGTGAGGTCCTGACGGCCGAGAACAACGGAGGTCTTGTCGCCGAAGCTGTGGTTCACGAAGAGGCGATCCATGGTGGTGTTGCCATCGCCATCACCAGCATCTTTGAACCACATGTTGGTTACGATACGGCCTTTGACGAAGGTGGAGTCATTGACCTGACCCTTGACGTTCAGACGGATACGGCCTTTGTAGGTATCTTCGCTACCTTCGCCAGCCTTTTTAGCGTTGTTGGTGTACATCATCTTTGCATCGCCAGCCCAAGAGATGTTGCCGACTTTCTTTTCGAGGTTGGAAACGCGAACGCCGAGGTTTGCGAGTTCGTCAGCGTATTCGCCAGCGAGTTTGTCCAGAGTTGCCTGCTGTTCAGCGTTCAGCTGGTCTTCTTTAGCCATGAGGCGAGCTACGATCTGAGCCAGTTCGTAACGGGTCATGTTTCTTTCGCCTTTGAAGGTGCCGTCCGGATAGCCTTCTACGACGCCCTGAGCGGACAGGTCGGATACTGCCTGATAAGCCCAGTCATCAGCGGTGACATCGGAAAATGGATTTGCAGCGTAAGCAGATACGCCAGCGGTGAGTGCTGCTACAGCAGCCAGTGCGAGGATCTTTTTCATAATAAATCGCTCCTTTGAAAAATGGGAAATGTTTCCCTATATATAGGATTGCCCTTTTCCGAAGGAGTACTCAAAAATCTGCGGCGCGAGTGACCGTGTTTCCTCTGCCATTTCCTTTCGTCCTTCGCACATATCTCGGGCAGGATATGAGTTTCTTTTAGGATACTACAGAAACAAATCTTTCTGCAAGGGAGAAACCACGATTTAGTTATATTCTAATTTCCCCTTAGGCAAAAAAGAAGGAGCCCCTAAGGGACTCCTCTTCAAGTCAGTATCTGTATCAAGTTACTTGCATTATACAGAGAGCGCGTGGAAAATGCAAGATCTTTTTCACCGAAAAACTCTACTCGATGATACTCATCCCTTACCCTTTTACCGTCTTATACAGAGTCTTCTTGTGGCCTTCAGAAAACACCATCTGCAACCGCCCTTCTTTGAGCAGTGGTTTAATATATCGGCTCATAGCATAGCCCACCGTCTTTAGTCGCAGAAGATTTGCGATTTCCTCCTTGCTTCGAGGTATTTTGCAAAAAACAACCACCTGTTCAGCAGCCGACATGTTCCTTTCACTTTTCTCACGTGTGAGCTTGTCTTCTCCATTGAAAAGCGTCACTACAAACTCGCCTCTTCTATTTTCAAAGAGTGGGGCTGGCAAGCCCGCCTCCTCCATCGAGCGACGCATGGTCGGAATACCTGAATACCGATTTTCAGACTCCGTCATTGCCTCCGCCATGACGGCCAGCGTCGGATTTCTAAGATCAGGACGTGCTCGTCCGAGCTCTTCCACCGTGAGCCTCCCATACAATCCACCAGGGCTGTGAATCTCCAGTCGGTTTTTGAAGAAATCGATCTGTATCGGCGCTCCCTCTGTATAAGGACTGTAATCTCGATGAATCAGTGCATTCAAAATGGCTTCGCGCACCGCCTCCATAGGATACTCTGTTCGATCGCGCCTCCGCCCGCTAGACTTATCGATAATGGTGCGAACCTTCATATTTCTACTGCAAAAATTCATAGCACCTTCCATCATCGCAGCCAGTGAACCTTCAATGCGCTCATTATCAGCAAAGCGGACATCCTCCTCTTCCGTATCTCCGATTTCCGTCCCCATCACGGAGATCGCTGTAATAGAAAGCTGAGGAAAATACCCCTGCGGATACAGGCCAAAATTCATGAGCGCAGCAAGGGTCGGATGCCCCTCGTGCATGACGTTCAACATATCCAGCATCGTTTCACGAGGAAGCCTGGCAAATTTGGGATGATTCAGCTTTTTCGCCTCTACATAAGCATTGACCTCTGTCATATCCAATGCATCGCCAAAGGCCCGTTCCACCAGTCTTTCATCCTCACGAGTATGCCGCTTGAAAGCCTCATAACTGTAAAGCTCATAGTCCGTCATCGGTAAGTCTGCGTCGCCCGTGCGTATATAGGAACCACGAATCTGTCCCGCCCCTGCATAGTAACAGGGTCTCTCTGCATATCCCAGAGCAGGAATCTCCGCCGACAAGATCGGCTTCCCTTCGTACTCCGTCATAGTAAAAACAGCACGCACTGGCGGCCGCATTTGCTGGCACTGTTCCGTCACCTTTTTCTGCAAATCCTGCAAATCATACACGCCGACCGGTGCAAAGCCCTCCGCCTCATCCAGCCCGAAAACGATGACGCCGCCCTCATCCTGATTGGAAAAACTGGAAAGCGTATCGTAGAGCCGCCTCGGGCAGCCCCGATGCGCACTCTTCACCTCGATATTCTGCGCCTCTGCTTTTCGCCGGACAATTTCTCTAACCAATTCCTGTAAATTTTCTGGTACCATTCGTCTCACCTCTTTTATATTATATAAAATTTTCCACTATTTTTCACCTATTTGGCCATTAAAATTTACATTATTACAAATTTCGATGGCCAAATAGGTGAAAAATTTGCATTTTATAAATTTTGAAACCAGCTTTCCAATTAAGGAAACACGGATTAAATCGTTTCCTTAATCAGCGTTTCCCTTAGATTCACAGCAACGCGGACGGGATCAGCGCGTTCTTTTCATCCACCGGGACTACATCGCCCGCCATGCAGACAATGCCGCCCCGCCCACGGTGCAAAGTCGCCGTGTCCAGCAATTCGAATTTCCTCACTTCTCGCAAATCCGGATTGGCTGACTTCTTGATTTCCAGCGGGTGCAGTACACCATTCTCTTCGATGACCACATCGATTTCCTTGGCGGAGCCATCTCTATAATAGGACAGATTCGCCTTATTACGCCCTGCGGCATACGATTTCATCAGCTCGTTCACTACGTAGTTTTCGAAATAATGCCCGCTGGCCGCCCCCATCATGAGCGTCTCCGGCGTCAGCCACATGGAGAGATATGCACAAAGCCCCGTATCATTGAAATAGAGCTTCGGCGTCTTCGTCAACCGTTTCAGCGCATTGTTATAGAAAGGTGGCAACAGGTAAAGCACATCCAGACCGCACAGCAAGTGCAGCCAGCTCTTCGCCGTCGGGATGGAAATGTCTGCCGCCTGCGCCAGCGTAGAGTAATTCACCTGTTCCGACACAAGTGCCGCAGAGGCCTGCAGGAAACGTCCGAACTTGAAAGAGTCCGTCACCCCGCCCGCCTCCGCCGCATCGCGGAAAAGGTACGTTTCCACATACGAACTGTAGTACGCCTGCCGCGTCTCTTCGTCCACGCCCTGCACGCCGGGCATCCCGCCTTCCCAGATATGCTGAAAGACCTGCCCAAAGGTGAGTATCCCAGCCTCCGCCTGCCGTGAAAGGAGCGAATCCATCGAAAAATCCGTTTCTTCTGTAAAAGAAATTCCCCGTTTCTCCTGCTGTGAAAGTCCATAGAGATGGAGGATCCCGATGCGCCCCGCAAGCGTCTCCTGCACGCGCGTCATCATCTGAAACTGCTGCGAACCCGTCAGCCAGAAAAGTCCCTTCTCCTCCGTCTCATCGCAGATCCGCTTGATTTCCGGCAAGAGCGCCGGTGCTTTCTGGATCTCATCGATCAGAATCGGCGGCTTGTAGCGCTGAAAGAAAAGGGACGGGTCGCGAGTGGCTAGATCACGAGCCAGCAAATCATCCATCGAGACATACGTGCGATTCGTACCTTCCGCGAGATGCTTCAGCATCGTCGTCTTCCCCACCTGCCGCGCTCCCGTGACCAGCATGACCTTGAAGAAGTCATTGAGCTTCAGAAATTTTCTCTCTAAATTTCGTTTGATATACAATTTGCGTCCCTCCATTTCTGCGATAATATAAAGTTTATTTTATATTATCACCATTTTAGAGCCCATGCAAATAAAAAAGGAAATCCCATGAGGGATTTCCTTTTGGTCTCTTCTGTGGTTCTAAGATTAGAATGTGTAGTTCAGGGATACTGCCCAAGCATCGTCGAGATCTTTCGCAGCTTTGTCTTTCGCACTGTCAGCAAATGCATATTCAGCACGAAGAGTTACATTTTTCTGAAGAACCAGATCACCGGTAGCGAGCCAGAAGGTGTGCTTGCCGGAGATGCTGTCGAGGAGGTCACCGATCTGGGTACCAGTGCCGCCCTGGTATACATCATCCATCAGATGGAAGTAAGCAACATTCAGATCGAAGGTGCCGACTTTCTTCTTGTTGAAGTTGCTGTAGCCAAGGCCTGCCTGCCAGCCTTCGCCAGCGCCTTTAGCGACAGTATTTACATAGTAGTCACCGAAAACTTCCAGATTCTTAGCGACCGGAACGTTCAGGTTGCCGCCGAGAATTTCAGCACCATTGTTACCCTGGAATTTGATGTAGTCTACACCGACTTTTGCAAAGTCGAGGTTCGCTTTGCCCTGTGCGTAGAATACGTCTTTGATTTCACCCGAATCAGCCACGCCTGCTTTGGTCGCGGTGACATCCTGGAGACGGCCATAGCCTGCATTCAGTGCAACTTTACCAAGTTTGGTCTGTGCTTCTACACCGTCAATGCGGTTGCTATAGAGCCAGGTGCCGTTGGTCGCATTGCCAAAGTCTGCTTCGAAACGGCCAAGGGTGACGCCAGCAGCGCCGAAGTCATGGTGTACGAAAATACGGTCCATGGTGGTGCTAGAATCACCGGAATCTTTATAGTTCATGTTGTTGACGAATCTGCCCTGAACATAGGTGTTTTCATTGACTTCGCCTTTAACGTTCAGACGGATACGACCATCCCATTTAGCGTCTTTATTAGTCTTGTTATTGTCGCGGGTCATATAGCGCATACGAGCGTTGCCGGACCAGTAAATGTTGCCGACCTTCTTTTCGAGGTCGGAAACGCGAACGCCGAGGTTTGCGAGTTCGTCAGCATATTCGCCAGCGAGCTTGTCGATGGTTGCCTGCTGCTCTGCATTCAGCTGGTCTTCTTTTGCCATGAGGCGAGCAACGATCTGAGCCAGTTCGTAACGGGTCATGTTCTTTTCGCCTTTGAAGGTGCCGTCCGGATAGCCTTCTACGATGCCCTGAGCGGACAGGTCGGATACTGCCTGATAAGCCCAGTCATCAGAGGTGACATCGGAGAATGGATTTGCAGCGTAAGCGGATACGCCAGCGGTGAGTGCTGCTACAGCAGCCAGTGCGAGGATCTTTTTCATAATAAATCGCTCCTTAAAAAACATAGGAGAAGACGATCGTCTTTTTCTGAACAGGTTGTATCTTATCATTAAGATTTTCAGAATTGACTCATTTATCGGGAGCCTTATTCTTTAGGCCTGCTGAATCTGTTTCAGAAAGCCGCCCGTCCTTGAAAAATACAATTGATTCGTCCTTCTCGGAACCAGTCCGCCCTTTTCCTACACTTTTCAAAACTCATCGCGCGAGTGACCGTGTTTCCTCTGCTATCGTTTGATTAGTATAGAAGCATAGGGACTTTTATGCTCGTCTTAATATAGCACATAATTATGCTCATATTCAAGTGGCTTTCTTTCATATTCTGTTATGAATTTAAAATCTCAAATTCATAGAATCAGCTGCTTTCCCTACCGTCATTTCGAGCGCAGTCAAGAAATCTTCCTTGCACTTTGTTCTTTCTTGCTCCTTTCGCAGAAGGTTTCCCCTTTTCCGCTGTCTCACGTAGGACGCTATACCGGTGTGCAAGAAAGATCGAGGGCTTCGCTCGGGATGACGTTGCGTGAATACCGTTCCCTCACACTTCCCATCTACTTTCCCTGTAATAACGATACGCGCGAAGCGCCATCAACATTCGCGGCACTTCTATTTTTTATGCGCCGCACCACACCCCTGAACCCGACAACCTGAACCCTAAACCCACAACAAAAAAGCCCCAGCCAAAGCTGGAGCTTTTTTGTGTCAGAAAGACTTATTTGCCAAACTGTGCGAGCATGGTGCCTGCTGCTACTGCAGTACCAATAACGCCTGCTACGTTCGGGCCCATTGCCTGCATCAGCAGGTAGTTGGACGGGTTGTCTTTCAGGCCTACGACCTGAGATACACGGGCTGCCATCGGGACTGCAGATACGCCTGCGGAGCCGATCAGCGGGTTGACCTTGTTGCCGGATGCAATTCTCATGATCTGGCCAAAGAGGACGCCGCCTGCGGTGCCTGCTGCGAATGCGATCAGGCCGAGGCAGATGATCTCGATGGTCTGGATACGGAGGAATTTGTCGCCGGTCATGGTAAGACCTGTGCCGGTTGCCAGGAAGATGGTGACGATGTTGCAGAGTGCGTTCTGTGCGGTGTCGGACAGACGGCCGGTGACGCCGGATACTTCAAACAGGTTGCCAAGGCAGAGGCAGCCCATCAGTGCTGCTACCGGTGGCAGAAGCAGGGATACGACGATGGATACTACGATCGGGAACATGACCTTTTCGAAGTGGGTGACAGGACGAAGGGTGGTCATTTTGATCTTACGCTGTTCTTTGGTGGTGCAGAGTTTCATGATCGGTGGCTGGATCAGCGGTACCAGGGACATGTAGGAGTATGCTGCTACTGCGATGGCGCCCAGCAGATGTGGAGCCAGTTTGGAAGTCAGGTAAATCGCGGTCGGGCCGTCAGCACCACCGATGATGCCGATGGATGCTGCTTCCTGTACGTTGAAGCCGAGGATCATAGCGCCAGCAAGTGCTACGAATACGCCGATCTGAGCAGCTGCGCCCAGAAGTACGGTCTTCGGGTTTGCGATGAGCGGACCAAAGTCGGTCATTGCGCCTACGCCCATGAAGATCAGCGGCGGGAAGATTTCGTATTTGATACCGAAGCCGATGGCCATCATAACGCCCATTTCGTCTTCGAACCCGGTGTTCGGGAAGTTAGC
>CAKPUX010000051.1 GCA_934193095.1 uncultured Dialister sp.
TTCTCATTCTGCAGAATTCTGCCTCTTCGAGGCAGTCTATCCCCTGCCCTTCGGGCACCCCCTTCTTCAAGGGGGGACGCGTTTTACGCTTATTTCAATACTCCGCGGCGCTTTTGCTTTTTATGCGCCGCACCACCATTTCTCATTTCTAATTTCTCATTTCTAATTCAAGCGAGGCTTTCAAACGTAATCAATGAGCACCCCGCCCGATGAGCTAACCCCGAACCCCATTTATTTCCCCATTGTATTCCCTGCCTAAATCGAATATAATGAAATGAGTTATCGATTGTATACGAAAAAATGCGCATACAAGTTTACAATAAATCATGAGGTGATCAAATGAGTGAATTACTTCGCGTGGAGAATCTCCACGTATCTGTAGGCGGGAAAGAGCTCCTTCACGGCATTAACCTCACCGTGAATCAGGGAGAAGTCCATGTCATTATGGGTGTCAATGGGGCAGGCAAGTCGACGCTGCTTCACGCCATCATGGGAAATCCTGTCTATCAGATCACTGAGGGTCATATATATTTCGAAGGGGAGGACATCACGAAGCTCTCCGTCGATAAGAGAGCGAAGCTCGGTATTTTTCTGTCTTTCCAGAATCCGATCTCGGTCGCGGGTATCACGATGGAGAATTTCATCCGTACCGCGAAGACGACGATTTCCGGGAAGCAGCAGCGTCTTTTCCCTTTCAAGCGTCTCATGCGCCAGCGTATGGAGGACCTCGCCATGGATCCGTCCTACGCAGACCGTTATCTGAATGACGGCTTCTCCGGCGGCGAACGCAAGAAGAGCGAGATCCTGCAGCTTAGGATCCTCGATCCGAAGCTCGCCATGCTCGATGAAACAGACTCGGGACTCGATGTCGATGCTGTCCGCATCGTATCGAAGAATATTTCTGAATACCACAATGAAGGAAATGCGATCCTTCTCATCACCCATCTGAACCAGATCCTGAAATTCATCCAGCCAGAATTCGTCCACGTCCTGATCGATGGCAGGATCGTGAAAGAAGGCGGCCCCGAGCTCGTGGATGAGATCGAGACCAATGGCTTCGACGTCTATCGCAGCGAGGTGTGACTATGGCAGAAGAGAAAGTCAGAAGCCAGGTCGAAGATATCAATCGCAGCATCTATGACGTCAAGGATACGGTGGAATTTTCCTATAAAGCAGAGACCGGTCTGACGGAAGACATCATCCGTGAGATTTCTGCGAAAAAGGAAGAACCGGAATGGATGCTCGAGAAACGGTTAAAGGCTCTTGCGATTTACAATCAGCTGGACTTCCCGCCATGGGGACCGGACATTTCCGAGCTGGATATGCAGCACATCGATACCTATGTGCGTCCGAAGACGGATATGAAAGCCAGCTGGGAGGATCTTCCAGAGAATATCCGTGACACTTTCGACCGCCTCGGCATCCCGGAAGCGGAGAAGAAATCGCTCGCCGGTGTCGGCGCGCAGTACGACTCGGAAGTGGTCTATCACAATATCCAGAAAGAGCTGGAAGAGCAGGGCGTCATCTACGTCGACTTTGAGACGGCTGTGAAGAAATACCCGGAGCTCATCAAGCCGTACTTCGGGAAACTGATCACACCGAATTATCATAAATTTGCGGCGCTGCACTACGCCGTCTGGTCCGGCGGCTCCTTCGTCTATGTGCCGAAGGGTGTCCATGTGAAGATGCCGCTCCAGAGTTATTTCCGCCTGAATGCACCGGGCGCGGGACAGTTCGAGCATACGCTCATCATTGTCGAAGAAGGGGCGGACTGCCACTTCATCGAAGGCTGCTCGGCTCCTCGCTACAATGTGGCCAATCTTCACGCCGGTGCCGTCGAGCTGTACGTGAAAAAAGGCGCGACGCTGCGCTACTCGACCATTGAAAACTGGTCGAAAAACATGTACAACCTGAATACGAAGAAGTCGCTCATCGAAGAAGACGGACACATGATCTGGGTATCCGGTTCCTTCGGCTCCCATACCTCTTGCTTGTATCCGGATACGGTCTTGAAGGGGGACCGTGCGACCTGCGAATTCACCGGCATCACCTTTGCCGGCAAGGGACAGTACCTTGATACCGGCTCGAAGGTCGAAGCCCTCGGGAAGGATACCTCCCTCACCGTGAATTCGAAATCGATCTCCAAAGGCGGCGGCACGGCCATCTACCGAGGCGTCGTCTACATCGGGCCGAAAGCTACGGGGACAAAGGGCTCTATCAGCTGCGAGTCCCTGATGCTCGACAATGAGTCCCGCTCGGATACGATCCCGGACATCATCATCGAGAATGATGACATCGACCTCGGGCATGAGGCCAAGATCGGTCGCATCCCGGACGAAGACATTTACTACCTCATGAGCCGCGGCCTCTCCGAAGAAGACGCCAAAGCCATGCTGGTTCGCGGCTTCGCAGAGCCGATTTCCAAAGAACTGCCGCTGGAATACGCGGTAGAAATGAACCGCCTCATCGATCTTGAATTCGAAGGCGCGATTGGTTAAGGAGGGCATCATGGAAGAAATCAGAGTCAACCGTCTGCCGCTTCTCACCTATCGGTATCTGCACACGAATGATACGCCGCTTTCCTTTGAAACGCCGAAAGGGGCAGGCAGCTTTACCTTCTCCGATATGACCCATGTCAGAGAAGGTGGCGCGCTCCCTGTAGATTTCGATGGCGCATCGAAGGAAACTGTGCTCGCTGCAGAAAAAGGCAGTCACTATACCATCACCATCCCCGAAGGGGCGAGCGCCCAGCTCACCATCGACGTGAAGACTGCGTCGGATGCGGCGGCTGCGTTCCTTTTCCATCTTGAAAAAGGGGCGTCCCTGTCCCTCACATGGAAACTTTCCGGCGGAAAGGAAGAAGGCACCTGCGTCCTTGCCGCGTACTATGAGCTTGCGGAAGATGCGAAGCTCCATGTATCGCGCCTGGAAAGCGGCCTCACCAAGACCGTCATCTATGACCAGCGTCACAGCGTACTCGCCGCTCGTGCCCGCGCCGACTTCTATGCGGCCGAGCTTGGCGGAGAGAAAATCATCGTCCACAGCTACGGAAAGCTCTCCGGCGATGCGTCCGAGATGAATGAAAGAGCCATCTATGCCGGCCGCGGCAGGCAGCACCTCGACTTCTTCTACCACATCGACCATGTGGGAAAGAAGACAAAGGCAGAGATCGACCTCAAAGGCGCATTGGCAGATGAGTCAAAGAAGATTTTCCGCGGCACGCTCGACTTCAAGCGCGGCTGCGCCGGATCCGTGGGCGACGAAGGCGACTTCGCCATCCAGCTCGACCCGAAGACGAAAAACATTTCCCTCCCGCTTCTCCTCTGCACCGAGGACGACGTACAGGGCAATCACGCGTCGAGCGCCGGACAGCTTGATCAGAATACCATCTACTTCCTGATGAGCCGCGGCTTCACCCTGGAAGAAGCCCGCCGCATCGTGGTCGAAGCCCTGATCCGTCCCATCATCGACGGTATGGATGAGGCACTTCGGGAAGAAGTGCTGAATGCGGTCAGAATGAAATTAGATAAATAGTTGTTTGTTGATGGTTGGTTGTTGTTTGGGTTTGAGGGTTTAAGGTTTGAGGTTTATTTCTAACGCGCAACCCCTAAACCCTAAACCTCAAACCTTGGCCCCAACAACAAACAACAAACAACAGACAACAAACAACAAACACATAGGAGAAACAATGAACAGCGAACTTATTCGAAATGATTTTCCTATTTTGAAGACCAAAGTCGGCGGTCATCAGATCGTCTATTTTGATAACGCTGCCACCACGCAGCGCCCGCTCCCGGTCGTCAATGCGGTCTTAGACTACACCACCCATGAGAATGGGAATCCGCACAGAGGCGCACACATCTTTGCGATTTCCGCCTCGGAAGCCTATGACACATCGAAAGAGGTCGTCCGTGACTTCATCCACGCCAGAAGCGAAAAGGAAATCATCTACACCAGAAATACCAGCGAATCCTTGAACCTTGTCGCTCGCTCCTACGGCGAGACACATCTCAAGGCAGGCGATCACATCCTGATCACCATCGCAGAACACCACTCAAACCTTGTCACCTGGCAACGCGTCGCCCAAAAGACCGGCGCGATGCTGGACTACATCTACGTCGACAAGGAAACCGGCCATTTCCCGGAAGAAGAACTGAAAAAGATCGATGACCCAAGAGTGAAACTCTTCGCCTTCGCCGAAGTATCGAACGTCCTCGGTATCGACTTCGATCCGAAGCCCCTCATCCAGAGAGCCCACGCGCATGGCGCGATCGTCGTCTTAGACGGTGCGCAGTCCACGCCGCACAAGATCGTCGACGTACAGGACTTAGACTGCGACTTCTTCGCCTTCTCCGGACACAAAATGTGCTCCATGGGCGGCATCGGCGTCCTCTATGGCAAGGAAGAGCTCTTGAACGACATGGAGCCCTTCCTGATGGGCGGCGACATGATCGAAGATGTCCATGAGCAGGAAACCACCTACGCCGAGCTTCCTGCCAAATTCGAAGCCGGCACGCAGTATGTCGAAGGCGCTGTCAGCCTTGTCGCAGCGATCCGTTATATACAGGCCATCGGCTTTGATGAGATCCGCACACAGGAAAAACGCCTCGTCGCCCGCTGCCTGGAAGGCATGAAGAAGCTCCCCTTCATTCACATCATCGGACCGACGGATCCGGAAGAAAAAGAAGGGCTCGTCGCTTTCGAAGTCGAAGGCGTCCATCCGCATGACGTCGCACAGATCCTCTCTGCGGAAGGCATCTGCATCCGCACCGGACACCACTGCGCCCAGCCGCTCCATATCTACCTTGGCATCAATGCCTCCTGCCGTGCCAGCTTCTATTTCTACAACACGGAAGAAGAAGTGGACTACTTCCTCGAAAAGCTCAAGGATGTCCGGAAAGTCATGGGGTATGACGACTGATGGAACTCAAACAGCTTTATACTGACCTCATCCTCGAATACAACAAGGATAAGAGCAACAAACGCAAGATCGAATGCCCGACCGTCCATGAGCACGGACATAACCCGAGCTGCGGCGATGACATCGATATCGAGGTCAAGATCAAGGACGGCGTCATCGAAGACCTCGCCTACACCGGCAGCGGCTGCGCCATCAGCCAGGCCTCGACCGCGATGATGGCTGAGCTCCTGCAGGGGAGAACCGTCCCGGAAGCCCTTCGCCTCTGCCGCCTCTTCCTCGATATGATCCGCGGCAAAGTGACGGAGGAAAGCGAGCTCGAAGAGCTCGAAGCCGCCATCACGCTGAAGGATATCTCGAAGATGCCCGTCCGCGTCAAGTGCGCGACCTTAGGCTGGCATACGCTCGAAATGGCACTGACCAAAATAGAAAAAGAACTCACGAAGTAACACAGAGCCCCGGCCGCGTAGCGGTGCGGGGGCTTTTTATGCCGAAAAGGAGTGGAAAGGGAAAAGATTCCTCATCCTATCATCTAAACTCATTATTGTCCTAAATCTAATATAGAAATTTGACAATACGAGATTTATGATTCATAATAAAACACATAAAAACAATAATAATGCACTTCAGATAGTTTAATATAATGAGAACCTGCAGGTCCGAAGCCGGACTTGTTTTCAGGTTCTCATTTTTTATTTTCTAACCTTGGTTTTTACGCAGTCGTCGATAGGGTCTGCTTCAGGATCTATGGAATCGGCTGCGCTATTTATAAGAGAGAAGGATATATATGAAAAAGGATGTTAAATGTTTACTCTCAGCGCTCGTTTTCGCTGGAATTTCATGGGGGGGGTACGGAATAGCGTCTGCTGCCAGTGAAGCGGTATATGAGCTGAATCCGGTGGTCGTGACCGCGAATCGATACGTTAAAGAGGATGTCGAAGTAGCAGCCAGCACGCAGACATTTACGGCAAAACAGATCGAGCAGACTGGTGCGGATAATATGAGTACAGCGCTACAGTACTTGGATGGAGTGGTTACTTCCGGTAATGGGCCAAATGGCGCTGCTGTTTCTTCGATGACCAGTAAAGCAGTCATCCGCGGTGTGGAAAATGGTACGGTCGTCATGGTGAATGGGACCCCAATCAACTGGCGAAATCTCTATAATCTGGAAAATATTCCAACCAGTGCTGTTGAAAAAGTCGAAATCGTTCGTGGCGGCGGTGCGGTTCTTTACGGAAGTCAGGCAACCGGCGGCGTTATCAATATTATCACGAAAAAGGTCTTGCCAAATGAGGTACAGGCAGGTTGGGGTAACTACGGAAGACAGGACTACAGGGTGTCTGCCAACGCGGGGAAGGCATCCATCGCCTATAGCTACAACAAATGGGGAAATACGGGGATAGCTTCTGACTATGACACCTCTTTTACAGATGTTAATAAAAAGAAAGTAACGACTCACATGCAGCAGACATTCAGGGGTTCAGAAAAGAATGATCTGATGCTCACCTATAAATTTAATGATAAAGCAGATTTCCTCTATAATCACAATGAGGCAACCAATCGCTGGTCTTATGGTTATGCAGGCATTACTACAGCTGGATTCACGGATTTGAATGGGAAAGCTCGCTACCAGAGAGATTATAAACGAGAGAAGGATTTTGCACAGTTCAATTTCCACGATCTCAATGGAATCAGTGGGCATGTTTTCTATAATTACAATACATTGGAAACGAATGGTATTGATTTCTATAAAGCTAATGGCAGTAAATATCCCAAACCTTCCGTGAGTGCATCTAAAGAAAAGAATAAGACATTCGGGTATGATGTGCAGAAGGTTTGGGATCAGGATAAAAAACAAACTTTCCTTTTAGGAACATCATTAGTACGCGAAACCTATGAAAGTAAGGAAATCGATACCGGCCGCAATATTCTTGCCGCCTTCGGGTCATGGGACAGGAAGCTGACGGATAAGGATAATTTAACGATTGGTGCTCGCTGTACCTGGACTTTTGGTGGAGGAATGACCTTCCACAATTTCAGTGGACAGGCACAGTATCTGCATAAACTGAATGATACGCAGAGCTTGTATATCAGTGCTGGACAGTCTTTCGTCCTTCCGACGCTGAGCCAGATGTATTCCCGCGCGGGAATTACATCCACCAATTTAGTCATCGGAAATCCAGAATTAAAGCCTCAAAAAGGGACACATTATGAAGCTGGGTGGAAGATGGAAACCGAAAGCCGTCAGTATAAACTGGCTCTGTTTACCGAAAAAATTGATGACAATATTTCATTCTCTAAAATTACTTCCGGTGCATTAAGGGATCACTGGTATGCCATCAATGAAGATTTCAAAAATAAAGGGGTAGAAGCTAGTGTTCGTGGCACCGGCTCGAATGGTTTGGGCTGGAATGTAGGCGTTACTTTCCAGGATCCACAGGCAAAGCAGACCACACAGAAAAAATCTGCGAAAACCTATTGGGATCGGCATTACGGACGCTTCCTGCTGAATGGTGGGGTGTCTTATGAAAAGGATAAATGGTCAACAGCATTGAATTTCACCTATCTGGCAGATCGGGTCAAGTGTCCAACCTCTGAGCCTTCGGTAGAAATTAAACCATATCTTTTAACCTCTTTTACCGCAAAATATTCACCGAATGATAGAAGCGATATCCTTCTTACTGTAGACAACGTACTGAATAGACAGGATATCACGTCGCATACATCAAGTGACTACTACTCGACGCCAAGAAATTTCCTGCTCTCTTATAGATATAAATTCTAATTTTGATAAAAAGCGGCTGACAGCCAAAGGCTGCCGCCGCTTTTTATTTGATGAGCCCAAAGGAAGCTATGTGGAAAAGAATTCTTTTTACGATACTTGCCGCGCTGGCATCGATCCTTCTTCCTGCCTGCTCGGTCACGCCCGCGCCGCAAAGCGAGACGCGAAGCATGACGGACGATGCCGGGCGCACTATATCCGCGCCCATCCATCCCACGCGCATCGTTTCTCTCACCTACGGGACGGATGAGATATTGACGTCGCTTCTTTCCCCTGACCGCATCGCCTCCTACTCGAAGTATGCGGGAGATGGCGGGATCAGTTTCCTCACGAAGGACGAAGTAGCGAAAGTCGGGCGGACGGTCGATATGGAGCCGGAGCATATTTTGGCGCTTGCGCCGGATCTGGTGATCGCTTCGACGTCCACGCCCATGCAGACGGTCGAAGTACTCACGCACTCGGGTGTCCCTGTCTATGTTTCGGGCATTCCGACGACGGTGGAGGAAATGAAGGAGAAGGTGCGCGGCGTCGCGAAAGCGGTCCACGAAGAGGAGAGGGGCGAGGCGCTGGTTTCTGACATGGAGTCGAAGCTGTCAGCTCTTGCCTCCAAGCTCTCGGCGATTTCGCCGGATAAGGAGCGGGTGGCTCTCGGCATGTCTTTCCGCGGGATTCTAGGGAAGAAGGGGACGCTTTTTTCGGATGTCCTGCGTCTCGCGCATGTGAAGGATGGAGCAGCGGTGTATGAGGTGCCGAAGGGGGCAGATGCCTATCTGTCACTGGAAATTCTTCCCCAAATCAATCCAGATGTGATTCTCCTCCCTACCTGGCGGGTGAAGGCGGGGGATGATACGAAGGCCTTCGAGGAAGGGCTTTTGGCGAATCCTGCCCTCTCTCAGGTGACGGCGGTCAAAGAGCGGCGACTCGTGCCATTCTCGGAGAAGTACAAGTACGTCATGAGCCAGCATGTGGTGGATGCGGTGGAAGCGGCGGCGCATGCGGTGTATCCGGAAGTGTTTGTGACGGGTGACTAGGGATTAGGGGCTAGGGAAACACTGATTAAATCATTATCGGATTTCATTCTTGGATTTTTATACAGAGCGAGGAGACAGAGGGCGCGAATAGCGAGCTATTTAAGGAGGATGTCGACGACGCTATGTATAAAAATCCATATGAAATCTAATTCTGTGATTTAATCAGCGTTTCCCTAGAACATTTCACCTCTTCTCGCATTTCGCCCGTTTGCATTTTTGCTTGACTGATGAATGGGATGATTGAATGAGGCATAAGGAGACTCATCTATGGAATCCAAAATTATTTATATGACGAATATTGATCGTCGCTATTTCATGATGCGCCGTGCGCTTGACGAATTGATCGCAGAAGGCGAAATGTCGGCCTCTTGCGCGGTGCTGAAGACGGAGGATGGGTCGGTATGGGGCGCATCGTGGGAAGAAAAACTACGTGGGAGCGCATTGGTCATGATCCGCTTCATGGGAAATACGATCCGCACGAAGTTTTGGACGGCGTGTATGCATTTTCTCTCGCAGGAAGGGATCCCGTACTACATGGATGCGCAGGGATCAGCAGAGGAGGAGTGCATAGAGCGGGTCGCGGCAAAGGACATCGAGGCTATGAAGGCGTACTCGTTCTATGGGGGTCTGACGAATTACAAGAATCTGTGGCGCTATGTGCGTTCCCTTTTTGATAAGGGGATGCCTGATGCGGAGCCGCCGTCGCCGATCTGCTGGGCAGGGATCTATCATCCGGGGATGGCGAAGAAATTCATGACGGATCTTTCCCTGTATGAGAAGGCTTTCCTGCAGGCGGGGCGTCCGACGCTGGGCCTTCTCTTCTATCGGGATGAGTGGATCTGGGATGACCTGCACTACCAGAAGGCATTCATTAAAGAGGCAGAGCGGCAGGGGCTGAATGTGATCGCAGTCTTCACGAATGGTCTGCCGGATCCGAAGCTGGGAATGCCGACGATCCATGAGGTGTTTGAGAAGTATTTCATGAAGGAGGGAAAGCCTCTCGTCGATGTCATCGTGAATGTGATGAAGTTCTCCTTTACAACGTCGGGGTCGATTTCCATCAAGGCGCTGGAAGAAATGGGTGTCCCTGTGCTGGAGGCCTACTCTCTGATCGCTCCGAAGGAGGAGTGGGAGGCATCGCCGGAGGGAATGAATGCGATGGAGATCTCCATCTCGGTCACGATGCCGGAATTTGATGGGATCATTCACGGGATGCCGATTGCTGCGAAGCATGTGAAGGAGGATGGGGAGGTGGAGTACCTGCCCATCCCCGAGCGTATGCGTGCGATGGTCTCGCGGGCGGGGGCATGGGCGAGACTGCACAGGAAACCGAATGCGGAGAAGAAGATCGCGATCATTTTTCACAATTACCCGCCGAAGAATTCGAACATCGGGAGCGCGTATGGTCTGGACAGCATCGAGAGCGTACGCCGTCTGCTCGGCTTCATGAAAGAGGCTGGTTATCAGGTAGATTTCATCCCGGAGGACACGCAGGCCTTCATGAAGCGGCTGACCGCGCAGGCGACGAATGACCGTTCGATGCTGACGGAGGAGCAGGAGGCGGTGTGTCAGAAGGTCCCGAAGAAGCTCTACTGTGATTTCTTTGCTACCTTCCCCGAAGAGACGCGGCGGCAGATGGAGAAGGACTGGGGAAAGGCGCCTGGCAGGGTCATGACGACGGAGGCGGGTGATATTCTGGTACCGGGGCTGATGGACGGGCATATTTTCCTCACGGTACAGGCACCGCGTGGGTATGGCTTTGATGCAGCGAAGATCTATCACGATCCTTTTATAGCACCGACGCATCAGTATCTGGCATACTATCAGTGGATCCGTGATGTATGGGGAGCCGATGCCGTGGTCCATGTGGGGACGCATGGAAATCTGGAATGGCTTCCGGGGAAAAGTGCGGGGATGGATAGAGGAAGCTATCCTGATCTGGCTCTGGGAAGCCTGCCGAATATCTATCCCTACCATATGACGATCACGGGAGAGGGGATCCAGGCGAAGCGGCGCGGCGGTGCATGTCTTGTGGATCATTTGCCTGCACCGATGGAAGAGGCGGGGACGTATGAGGAGCTGGCTGAGCTGGAGCAGGCGATGGATGAGTACGCGCATTTTGAGAAATCGGAACCGGAAACGGCGAAGCGGCTGGTACCGCGGATCCGTGAGCTTTCGAAGAAAGCAAGTCTGGACGGTGAGGTGCCGTATACGGAAGCGGATCTGGCAGGGTATCTTTCGCGCCTTCACTGCTATATCGAGGATCTTAAAAATAGCGAGTGCCATGTCGGACTGCACATTCTGGGAGAGATGCCGAAGGGGGAAACGCTTATCCATGAAATTTTGGCTCTTCTTCGTCTGCCAAATGGTGACATCCCCTCGATCTGTGAGCTGCTGGCTGAGGAGGAGGGGACATCCGTGGATACGCTGGTGGGACAGGCGCAGGTGCTCTATCCGAATGGTCTCACCGGGGGCGAGTGGATGGCGCGCCTTCAGAGGAAGGCAGAGGGACTGGTCCGCAAGCTGGCAGAAATGCATTTCGACAAAGAGAAGGCGAAGGCACTGGGGACAGAGAGGGAGCAGCCGCTGCTTCGTTTCGTTTGTGAGGAGGTATATCCGCGTCTTGCAGAGACAAAAAAGGAAATGGAGCACACCCTTCGCGGGCTTTCTGCCCGTTACATTGTGCCGGGGATCTCCGGCTCTCCGCACGCGGGCGGTGTCTCTCTTCTGCCGGCAGGGGTGAATTTCTACGGCATCGATCCGCGGCGTCTGCCGACAAGGACGGCATGGGAGGTAGGGAAAGAGCTCGGAGATCAGGTCATCTCGCAATATATCGAGAGCGAAGGCCGGTATCCGGAAAGCGTCGGCATGGTCTTCTGGTCGGGCGCGAATATGCGAAGTCACGGGCAGTGTATCGCGGAATTTCTCTATCTCATGGGCATCCGTCCTATATGGGAGCCGGGAAGCCTCTATGTGAAGCGTTTGGAGCCCATCCCCCTGTCGGAGCTCAAGCGTCCGCGCATCGATGTGACGGCGCGCATCAGCGGTCTTTTCCGTGATACCATGCCCTCTGTCGTCTCGCTCATGGACAGGGCGGTGCTGCTCGCCGCTTCTCTTGCGGAGAATGACGAGGATAATTACGTCAGGAAACATATTTCTGAGGACAGCCGGATCATGGAAGAGAAAGGCTCGCCCAAGGAAGAGGCGTGGCGGGAAGCTGCGTACCGCATCTTCGGGGATGCCCCGGGGACGTATGGCGCAGGCGTTGCGGCGCTTCTGGAGGAGAAAAATTGGGACAGCCTCGATGACCTCGCGAATGTTTTCATCCGATGGGGCGGTCATGCCTATGGGTCGAGGTCAAATGGCAGCTACAAGCCCGAGCTCTTCCGTGAGCGTCTCGCGCATATGGAAGTCACCATCAAGAATGAGGATAACCATGAGACGAATATGATGTCATCGGATGACTACAATGCCTACCACGGCGGCTTGATCGCAGCGGTCAGAAGCTGCTCGGGAAAGAAACCGCGTGCTTACGAAGGGGACAGCAGCGATCGGAGCCGCATCAAGGTACGCACTGTCGAAGCGGCAGCGAAGCGCATCTTCCGCACGGAGACTGTGAATCCAAAATTCATCGAAGGCCTTATGCAGCATGGCTACAAAGGCGCGGCAGATCTTTCAAATCGCGTCGCCGTCAGTTTCCAGTGGGATGCGACGAGCGATGTTATGGAGGACTGGATGTATGAGAAGCTCTCCGCCGCCTATGCCCTGGATCCCAAGGTGCAGGACTGGATGAAGCGTGTGAATCCCTGGGCACTTAGCCGCATCACCGAGACGCTCCTTGAGGCAGCGCGGCGAGGTCTGTGGCAGGCCAAAGAGGAAACTGTGGATGCTCTCGAGAAGCTGTATCTTGAGGTCGAAGGCGAGATCGAGGAGGAATAAGAAAACGCTGATCGGATCGCAAAGCGATCGGATCAGCGTTTTTTCACGGAATGGCGCTCTCTGTCCCATTGTCACAAAATATCCAGATCCTCATAAGCGGGGCGCATCACATATGTTCCCGTCTTATCAATGAGCCCCCATTTTCCTTTGACCTTGACGCCGGCGAGACCGGAGGAGAAGGGGGTGACGTCGGAAAAGGTGTCGTCATGAGGGAAGGCTTCGGTGCCCGCAGGCGTGATGAAGGTCCAGCCGTTCTTTGTTTTGACGGGAAGGAGGCCTTCTCCTGCTTTCGATACAGCGAGGTAGAGGGGGGCGGTGAGGCGTGACCCTTCTTTGTCTGCGATGCCCCATTTGTCCTCTTCCTTATAACCGAAAAGACCACTGCCCAAGGATCGGATCTCCTTATAGGAGAATGACAGAAGCTCGTGACCGTCTTCCATGGAGAGGAGACCCCATTTCTTGTTTTCGTCTTTGGCGAGAAGTACGCCGCCTTCCTCATCGGGGAGGAGACCGGTATAGATGGTATGAGCGATGTAGGTGCCTTCGCGGTCGACCCAGCCATAGCGGCCGTCTTTCGAAAGGAGGATGCCTTTTCTTCCGGCGGAGAAGACGCGGTCATTGGCGGGGCTGGCGATGACTTTTCCGCTGTGATCGATATATCCGCGCTTCACAGTGACTGAGGGGAGGGGCTCGTAGTCATACCCTCCCGGATACCAGATGGGCAGGCCGATGCCCCATCCCCAGCCCCATGGGTGATGGTGATGTCGGAAGGCAAGCCAGTCGCCCCATCCCCAGCCGATGCCGATGGAGATAGAAGGACGGCTGCGGACGGTGCGCGTTTCCACCTCGCCTTCTCTGACTTCGGCAAGGCCGTCCCTGAAGGGGAAAAGCTGGTCGTAGTCTGCCATGAAGGCGATGGTGCCGTCAGGTCTGGCATAGCCGTTGCCGTCGATGGTCTTGACACCGGAGAGCCCTTCGGAGAAGGGGGTCAGCACAGCTTTGAACTGCGGCTTTGCGGTGACGTTTCCTTCGGTATCGATGAATCCCCAGAGCTTGCTGTCGTCCCTGATAGCCGCGTAGCCTTCGCTGAAGGCCGGCGAGACGGCTTTGTAAGCGGGAGGGATGATTTCCTTGCCCTCTCTATCTATGTAGCCCCAGAGATTCTTCTGGTTTTTGACGGCCAAGCGTCCCTCTTTGAAGGCAGCACCGGTGTCCTTGTAGATCGGGGAGACGATATAGCGGCCCATCATGTCGATGACGCCCCAGCGTTCTTTTTCTTTGACGGCGGCGAGACCGTCTTCGAAGAAGCGCGCTTCCTGATAGATAGACTTCACTTCTCTTCCATCGAGCGAAAGATAGCCATAGGTCGCGCCCCGCTTTACGATCGCCATACCGTTCTCGAAGTCAGAGACTTGATCGTAGGCGGCACTAGAGATCAGCGATCCATCTTTTTTATAGAAGGAGATCTTCTTGTCCTTCCCGCGGACGGCGAGAGCGCCTTCTTTCCAGATGGAGCGGCTTTCATAGGAGATCGGGATGACTTCCTTTCCTGTGCGGGTGAAAAATCCGCGAAGCCCGCCTTTTTCTGCTTCGATGAGATCATCGCGGCCTTCTTCTGAGGAAAGGTCTTCCGCCTGCTCGTCTGCGTCTCTGAGCGAGAGGCCGAGGCGGTCATAGGAAATCGGAATCACGACCTTGCCCGCAGCATTCACCGCGCCCCACACGCCGTTCTCTTTGACTGCGGCCGTGAAGGGGAGAGAGTCATTGGCAGAAATCGTAGTCGCTGCCAGAAGGGCAGCGAGCGTCAGGAGCAGTGTACGTTTTTTCATAGAGAGCACCTCCGGAAAGATGATAGATTCTATCCTAAGGAAACACTGATTAAATCGTTGTCCGACTTGGCTCTTGCATTTTCATGCAAGGCGAGGAATAATCCGACGCGAATAGCGAGCTATTTAAGGAGGGTTATGACGAAGCATTGCATGAAAATACATGCCAAATC
>CAKPUX010000052.1 GCA_934193095.1 uncultured Dialister sp.
AGATACATCGTCTGGATGGAGTCGATGACCAGCATGGATGGCTTTTCTTTCTCAGCCTCAGAGACGATGGCATCCAGATTGCCGCCGGAATAGACGAAGAGATCGTCATCAGCAGCGCCGAGTCTTTCGGCGCGCATCTTGATCTGCGCTTCGGACTCTTCCCCGCTCGCATAAAGGACGCTCCGCCCCGCCTTTGCCATGGCGTGGCAGACCTGGAGAATCAGTGTCGACTTGCCGATCCCCGGCTCTCCGCCCCAAAGGATGACGGAGCCGGGTACGACGCCGCCTCCGAGCGGACGATCGACCTCGGGCATCGCCAGCTGCATGCGTTCATGGTTTTCCAGATTCACTTCCGAGAGTTTCTGCGGACGCTTGCCGCTGACCACCTCATGCGTCGTCCGCAGCTGCTTGGGGAGGACTTCCTCTACCGTCTCCTCGAGTGTATTCCATGAGCCGCACTGCGGGCATCGCCCCATCCATCTCACAGTCTCTGCCCCGCAGTTCGAGCAGACGAATTTGGTTCGGTTCTTGGCCATGGACGTATCTCCTTTATCATCATATCGTTCATCAGTACGCTATACAATTTCTCAAAGTTAGGAGTGAGGAGTGAGGAGTGAGAAGTGAGGAGTGGTGGTGGCGGCTTCGCCGCAATTTTATCATTCGGCGCTTCGCGCCGCACCTTCCCCGTCGAACCTTCAGACCCCAGAGACCCCTTTGAACCCCTAAAAACACAAAAAGAGTGCAACGGGAAATGTCTACTACATTCCCATTGCACTCTTATTATATCATCTGCCTAAAGGCGATGGCATCATTCCGCGTGGAAAGTCAGCTTGCCATCCTTGGCATCCATATGGAGGACTTTCTTCTTTTCGAGTCCCTCCTGCAGAATGAGCTCGGAGATCGGGTCTTCGACTTCTTTCTGGATGGTGCGGCACAGCGGACGGGCACCGTATTCCACATCGGTACCATGATCGATGAGGAGCTTTTTCGCTTCTTCGCTGGCATCGAGCTTCACTTCGAAGTGCGCGAGCTTCTCGCCGACCTTGGCAAGCATCAGGTTCACGATAGAGGAAAGATCGGAAGCAGTGAGCGGATGGAATACGATGATCTCATCGATACGGTTGATGAATTCCGGACGGAGCGTGTGTTTCACTTCATCCATCATCAGCTTCTTCACATCCTCGAAGGTTTCCTTCTTCTCGCCTTTGTCCTCTGCTTTGAATCCCAGTTTCTTCATCTGGTTTTTCAAGAGGGCAGAGCCAAGGTTACTGGTCATGATGATGACAGCATTCGTGAAGTCCACGGTGCGGCCCTGACCATCGGTCAGACGACCATCATCGAGTACCTGCAGAAGGATATTGAAGAAATCCGGATGCGCCTTTTCGACTTCATCGAAGAGGATGACGCTGTACGGCGTCTTTCTCACGGCGTCGGTCAGCTGGCCGCCTTCTTCATAGCCGACATATCCTGGAGGCGCACCGACGAGACGGGACACTTCGTGTTTCTCCATGTATTCCGACATATCGAAACGGATCATATTTTTCTCACTGCCAAACATGCATTCAGCGAGCGCTCTGGCCAGCTCGGTCTTGCCGACACCGGTCGAGCCGAGGAAGAGGAAGGAACCGATCGGACGTTTCGGATCCTTCATGCCGGCACGCGCACGACGGATCGCCGTGGCAACGGCATGGACAGCCTCATCCTGACCGACCACTCTCTTATGCAGCTCTTCTTCCAGATGGAGCAGGCGCTCGGAGTCGCTCTTCTTCAGATTCTGCAGCGGTACCCCCGTCCATTTAGCGACGACTTCTGCCACATCTTCTTCCGTGACTTTAAGATCATCATGATCCGCACCCTTCCAGTCCTTCTTCATGAGGGCGATCTCACTCTGCATCTTCTTGGCAGCATCACGATACTCGGCGGCTTTTTCAAAATCCTGCGAAGCCACAGCCGCTTCCTTTTCTTTCAAAAGGGAGGCCAGCTTTCCTTCCTTCTCCTTCAGCGCATCCGGTGTCGAAGACGCTTCCATGCGGACCTTGGCGGCGGCTTCATCGATGACATCGATGGCTTTATCAGGCTGGAAACGATCCGTGATGTAACGACCGGAAAGTTCGACAGCCGCTTTCATTGCTTCATCGGTGATCTTCGCTTTATGAAAGGCTTCGTAGCGATCACGCAGACCCTTCAAGATCTTCAGCGTATCTTCCGGTGTCGGTTCACCGACTTTGACCGGCTGGAACCGACGTTCCAAAGCGGCATCCTTTTCGATATACTTCTTATATTCTTTCAAAGTGGTCGCACCGATGCAGCGCAGCTCCCCGCGTGCCAGAGCGGGTTTCATGATATTGGCTGCATCCATGGAGCCTTCCGTCGAGCCTGCGCCCACCAGTGTATGCAGTTCATCGACGAAAAGAATCCAGTCTTTGTGTTTCTTCACTTCATCAATAACTTTTTTCAGCCGTTCCTCAAATTCGCCTCTGTACTTGGTACCGGCGACGACGGAGGACATATTGAGAGAAATCACATGGCAGTCCTTCAGGATCTCCGGCACATCATGAGAAACGATCCGCTGTGCAAGCCCTTCTGCGATGGATGTCTTGCCTACGCCCGGCTCACCGATGAGGACAGGGTTGTTCTTATTTCTGCGTGACAGGATCTGGATCACACGATTGATCTCCGTCTGGCGTCCGATGACAGGGTCGATCTTACCCTGTTTGGCTTTTTCATTGAGGTCGATGGCAAAATCACCCATCTCTCCCAGCTCTGCACTGCCTTCTCCATTTCCGTCTTCCGAAATATAGGTATCGAAGGCTTTCTGCAGCTTCTCCTGTGTCACGCCGAAATGCTCCAGGATCTGCATCGCAACGCCGCTGCCTTCCCGAAGAATGGCAAGCAGCAGATGCTCCGTGCCGACGAAGGAATTGCCAAGATCATTGGCTTCCTCCAGTGCCATTTCCAGCACCCGTTTCGTCCGCGGCGCTACATACAGCTCACGGCGAGAGAAGAAGCCGCTCCTTCCCTGCCCGGCGAGCAGCGGCTCCACCGCCTCTACGGTCACGCCGAGCGAATTCAGGATCTTGCCGCCGGCCGAATCTTTTTCGTGGGCAATGCCCAAAAGCAGATGCTCGGTTCCCAAATAATCACTGCCCAGCTTCGAAGCCTCTTCTCCTGCAAATTTCCAGGCATTTTTTACACCATCTGTATATCTGTCTTCCATAGAAATCCCTCCTTTTTGGGGTTTTAGGTATTACTTCTAATAGGTTTAGGGTTTAAGGGTTTAAGGGTTTATGGGTTCAGGGTTAGTCCCTTAGGCGTGCCGTCCCTTGATTTCGTGCGAAAGAGGTTCAGCAGGTTCTATAGGTTCAAGAGGTTCAAAGGGGTTGGTGCAGCGCATAAAAATCAGAAGCGCCGCGAAGTATAAATAAGGCGATGCCCGAACTCTGTTTTTCCCTCCTTCCTTTGGAAGGAGGTGCCCCGAAAGGGCGGAGGTTGGCTTGGGGCTTTTTCCCCTCGGCCAACCCCTGGCCCTTCGGGCGTTCCCCTTCCAGAGGAAGGGGATAGATGAAGCTCGGTTTCCGCTTTCAAACTTGTGGTGGCGGCTTCGACACAAATATTTGTGGGGCGATGCCCGCAAGCGGTATTCAAGTCACCAGTCACCAGTCCCTAGCCACTCCTAATCCCTAATCCCTAGCCACTAATCCCTAGCTACCAGTCACAAGTCACCAGTCACTTTTCACTCATTTCTTTCCTTCTATCGCCTTGATCTTATCTCTGACCTCGCAGGCGCGCTCGAAGTCTTCGCGATCGACGCAGCTCTTGAGCTCCTTTCTTAAGGCTTGCAGCTCCTCGCTCTCCGCCGGAGCATCCGCCTTTTCTTTGGCCTTCGGTTCATTGACAGGAATTTCATTCTTCCCTTTCTGGAACGACGGGCGGATGGACTCTTTGAAGCGGTTGTAGCCGTCTTCATTCTCCGGCAGCTTTTCCGGGCTGACTTCGATGAATTGTCCGCCCTGATCTTCCAGCGTGCGGGTCCCGAAGGGGTCTTCTAAGAGATGCCCAAGCATCGAGCCGCCGAAGAAATGATCCAGCGGACTGTCAAAGAATCCATGTCCAAAGAAGCTCTGCTCCTTCTGGAACACATGCTCTTTCTCTGCACACTCACTGCAGAGATGCTCCTCTTTTCTATGTCCGTTCACCACCTGCACCATATGAACGGTGGCAGGATGTGCATGACAGCGTTCACAAAGCATATTTATTCTCCTTTCAGCGCCCACTCGATGCGATGGATCATCGTCCGTCCGGCTTCCTTTCGGTGTCCTTCCGGACAATACTCCAGCATCGTGTGCGTCATGGCATACATCAGCCGATACTCACGCTCGGAAATAATGTCGTAATTCAAAAGCATCTGGAAATATCCCCGAAGGCCGTTTTCTATCTCCTCCTGAGATACTGGTTTGTCTTTTGTTTGATGATTTGACTTTTCATTCTGGTACTGGCTCGCTGCCTCCTTCAGCCGATGGTAGTAGTCCGGCACCTCCTCACGCTCTACAGGACGCAGAGAGATCTTGATATACCCACCGCTTCCCCGCCGTGACTCGACGATGAATCGGTCATTGGAAGAAAACCTTGTATTGATCACATACGTCACCTGAGACGGTGCACACGCGAGCCGGTCGGCCACCTCCTTACGCTTTAGCAGCAGCTGGTCTGTATTTTGCTTATCCATCAGATCCAGAATGAAATTTTCTATTTTATCAGATAGCATCGTGCTATTCATATCACTCACCGCTTTCCACTTGACCTCTTACCTTATTTCTGTAATCTATTATACATCAAATAGTCAAATAGTCAATAGCCTTTTTGATTTATTCTCTTTCCCCCTTTTGATGGCTGAATCATCCCTCATGTCAGGCCACCCAAAAAGGCAATGTGAAATAACGATCATCTCATTTTCGCGTTCCATCTGCCGCGGGGACTTGCCGCTCTCATAGGAGTGACCGGGAAACCTTATCTCAGCTGTCTTTCATGCCATAGTCACCCTATTCGCCCCTACGGGGCACCTTCCCCTAGAGGGGAAGGTTGCGATACGAGAATACCATCTTCTAAAAAAAGGCGGCGAAGCCGCCACCTGAACCCTGAACCTTGAACCTTGAACCTTGAACCCTGAACCAAATGAAAGCAAAGTAAAAAGGGGCTGTGAAGAAATGAGGATTCATTTCTTCACAGCCCCTTTTGTTACTCTTCTATTTCCTCAAAATCCATCTCATGCATCACCGTCATGACGGCATCATGGGAAAACCCCCTTCGCAGGAGAAAGGAGGCTGACTTTTTGAAATCTGTCCGCAGCTTCGGGCTCATGCCCCACTTCTTTTGCAGGAGGGCGGCCGCCATCTCGATCTCTTCCTCAAGCTGCAGGTGCTTCTCCGTGGCAAGCCCTTTCAGCTTCAGCTTCTGATGGATGTAGGCGTCTCCGTACTGCGCGCGGCGGCGGTAGGCTTCGAAAAGCTCATCAGCGAGATTCTCATCATTGACATATTCATAGTCTCTGAGCCGCTCCATCGCCTCTTCGATCTCTTTCTCCGTGTACTCCCGCTCTTTCAGCTTCCGTGTGAGATCCTTCTCGCTCTGGTCGCGGAACTGCAGGAGGTACACCGCCGTCTCGTAGCAGGTCCTATCCTTCGGACGAGTCCGTTTCGCTGTCCACTTCCGAGTGTACGCCATCTTCGAAATGATCCGGTTCTACGACAAGGGTGTCACGGATGATCTTATCGATCTCCGCTTCGACATCCGGGTGTTCCTTCAAGTAACGCTTCGCTGCCTCACGACCCTGGCTGATCCTGCTGCCTTTGTACGAGTACCATGCCCCGCTCTTCTGGATGATCTCCATATCGACCGCGATATCAAGGAGTGTGCCTTCCTTGGAGATCCCTTCCCCGTACATGATATCGAACTCAGCCACCTTGAATGGCGGGGCGACTTTGTTCTTCACGACCTTCGCCTTCGTGCGGTTGCCGATGATGTCCGAACCATTCTTGATGACTTCGAGCTTGCGGATCTCGATGCGGATCGAGGAGTAGAATTTCAGCGCGCGGCCGCCCGTCGTGGTTTCCGGATTGCCGAACATCACGCCGACCTTTTCACGCAGCTGGTTGATGAAGATGACGATGGTCTTCGATTTGCTGATGATCCCCGTCAGCTTACGAAGTGCCTTGCTCATGAGGCGCGCCTGCAAGCCGACCGAAGCATCACTGATATCCCCCTCGATCTCCTGCTTCGGTACAAGGGCTGCGACCGAGTCGATGACGATCATATCAACCGCGCCGCTTCTGACCAGAGACTCTGCGATGGAGAGTGCCTGCTCGCCGCTATCCGGCTGGGAAATCAAAAGCTCTTTCGTATCGACCCCGAGATGGTGTGCATAGACCGGATCGAGTGCATGCTCTGCATCGATGAAAGCCGTGACGCCGCCCATCTTCTGTGCTTCTGCGATCGCATGGAGCGCGAGCGTCGTCTTACCAGAAGACTCTGGCCCATAGATTTCGATGACGCGGCCGCGCGGATACCCGCCGACGCCGACCGCAATGTCGAGTGCGAGCGAACCCGTCGGGATGACTTCGATATCGAGCTTATCCCCCATCTCACCCAGACGCATGATAGAGCCGGCACCAAACTCCTTGGTGATCTGCTTCATTGCATTTTCAAGTGCTTTCTGCCGATCCTGCTGCACATTGGTCTCTTTCGTTGCTGCCATATATACCTCCTTGAAATACAAGTCTTGCGGAAACGATTGCATCCATGTTTCCTTACATCGATGATTCTTCTGATGTAATTATACGATACAGGCAGGGGAAAAGATAGCGAACCCCAGATTAAATCTAGGGAAACGCTGATTAAATCGCAGAGTCAGCTTCTACAAGAATTTTTATGCATAGCTTCGTCATAGCCTTCCTTAAATAGCTCGCTATTCGCGTCAGGTTATTCCTCGCTATGCATAAAAATTCAAGAGTAAAATCTGACAACGATTTAATCAGTGTTTCCCTAGAAGCTCTCTTCCCTGTATTTCCCCCAAACACTTCATCCGCCAGTCAGACGCAAAAACCCGCCGCGCTTTTCCACGCGGCGGGTTTCCATTGGGTGCATGTGACTGGTGACTAGTAGCCAGGGAAACGCTGGATAACTGCATGATGTCTGATTTTCTTTTCTTCCTCTGCCTGGGATGAGGAAAATCTGTCCGTCTGCCATCTCCGGGAAATTCTCTCCCGCTTCTATATAGCATCGCGGATATGCGAAAAAAGTGACCCTTTTCTGTGTGAAAAGAGCCACTTTTTTGATATAATACATATAGGCGTTATCCAACAATGGTGACGGCTAAATCCTGGCCCCTCAAAGGAGGGGATACTAATGAGTAAGTATGATTTTTTCTATATCATTTTACTGCTAACATTATGTGTTATTGCTTTACGTTAGTACAAACAGAAAAGCCGTCTGCAACCTGACTAGTTCGACGGCAATTCTGTTAACTATTCAATAGGGGCTTGGCCGTTGCCGGATAACGCCCTTTCTATGTATATTATACCACGTAAAAGCAATGAATCAAGAAAAAAGTCAAAAAAGCGGAGCAGGCTCTTCTGCTCCGCTTTTTGCAGCCTTCCCATCACAAAGGCGCGGCACACCGTTTAATCAGTATTTCCATAAAAGAAAAATCCGTAATGCGAAATGCATCACGGATTTTTTGTAAACTCACTGCTTATTCTTCATTTTCTTCAGCTTCCGGATCATTCGACAGCACGTCGATGGAGGCGATGCGGTCACCGTCTTCGAGGCGCTGGAGGATGACGCCCTGCCCTGCTTTCGTCTTTTTGCTGACGATCTGGCTTGCTTTCGTCTTGATGGTGATGCCCTGCTCGGAGACGCCGACGAGTTCGTCCTTGTCATCGGCAGCGACAAGGGCTACGACTTCGTAGCCGCGGCGGAAATTGCGGATGCCTTTACCGTTGCGGCTCTGGATATGATAGGCAGAGGCCTTGTTTCTCTTGGCATTGCCGTCCGCAGAAATGGTGAAGATATCCTTATCCGCTGCGATGCATGCACCGACGACTTCATCATCGCCGGCGAGCTTGATGCCATGGACACCGGCGGCGGCGCGGCCCATGGAGCGGACTTCGCTGTCATCTACAGAGAAGCGGATGGCCATGCCGTCCTTGGTGCCGAGGATGATCTCCTCTTCACCGGTGATCGCAAGCACAGCCGCGAGGCGGTCCCCCTCATTGAGGCGGATGGAGATGAGGCCGTTCTTATTGATGTTCTTGTATTCCGCAAGCTCGGTCTTCTTCACATAGCCCTTCTTCGTGACCATGAGGAGGTACTTCGTCCCTTCCTGAACGTTGTCGAGGTCGAGGAGTTCGGTGACTCTTTCATCACGGGCCAGGTTCGGAATGAAGTTGATGAGCGCGCTGCCGCGTGCGGTTCTCGTGGATTTCGGGAATTCCACGGCTGTCTTCATGTAGACCTTGCCCTTATTCGTGAAGAAGAGGATGCGGTTGTGCGTGGAGGTATTCAGGATCTTCCAGACATAGTCTTCATCCTTCATCTTCATGCCGGAGACGCCGCGGCCGCCCTTCTTCTGGACGCGGATATCCGCAGAGTCCATGCGTTTGATGTAGTTCTGCTTCGTCAGGGTGATGGTCATCGGTTCATCCGGGATGAGGTCAGTCAGGGTAAAGTCTTCCTTCGTGGCCGAGATCTGGGTGCGGCGTTCATCGCCGAAGTTTTTCTTTTCATCCTGGAGCTCGTCTTTGACGACGCCCATGATCTTCTCTCTGGAGGAGAGGAGGTCTTCGAGGTAAGCAATGGTTTCCTGCACGTCCTTGTAGTCCTGTTCGAGCTTGTCTCTTTCGAGGCCTGTCAGCTTGCGCAGGCGCATGTCGAGGATGGCGATGGCCTGCTTTTCCGAAAGTCCGAATTTCGACATGAGAGCCTGTTTCGCCACGTCATCGGTGCGGGATTCACGGATGGTCTTGATGACTTCATCGATGTGGTCGAGCGCGATGAGGAGACCCTCCAAGATATGCGCTTTGGCTCTGGCCTTGTCGAGTTCATACTGGCTTCTTCTGGTGATGACTTCTTCCTGATGCTTCAGGTAATAGTAGAGAATCTGCTTCAGGTTCAGGATGCGCGGATGTCCGTCGACCAGCGCCAGCATGATGGCACCGAAATTCACCTGCATCTGGGTGTGTTTGAAGAGATTATTCAGCATGATGTCCGGGCTGACGTCGGCACGCAGCTCGATAGCGATGCGCATGCCGCTGCGATCGGATTCATCGCGAAGGGCCGTGATGCCGTCTAAGACCTTCTGACGCTGCAGGTCTGCGATGGACTCGATGAGGCGCGCCTTGTTCACCTGATACGGGATCTCCGTCACTACGATGCGGTGTTTGCCGCGATCCATGTCTTCGATCTCCGTCTTTGCACGCACGGTGATGCTGCCGCGGCCGGTGCGGTAGGTATCCTCGATGCCCTTCACGCCCTGAATGATACCGGCGGTCGGGAAATCCGGACCTTTGATATACTTCATCAGCCCATCGATCGTGATGTCTGGATCATCGATCATCGCCGAGAGGCCATCGACCACTTCCGACAGGTTGTGCGGCGGGATATTCGTCGCCATACCGACGGCGATGCCATAGGAACCATTCACAAGCAGGTTCGGGATGCGGGACGGCAGGACAAGCGGTTCCTGCAGCGATCCATCATAGTTCGGCATGAAATCGACGGTATTCTTGTCGATGTCGCGCAGCATTTCCACGGTGATCTTCGCCATACGCATTTCCGTATAACGCATGGCAGCCGCGGAGTCGCCGTCGACAGAACCGAAGTTCCCGTGGCCATCGACCAGCGGGTAGCGCGTCGAGAAGTCCTGCGCCATACGAACAGCCGACTCATAGACGGCGGTATCGCCGTGCGGATGGTACTTACCTAAGACATCGCCGACGATGCGGGCCGACTTCTTGTACGCCTTGCCCGGCAGCATCCCGGCTTCGCTCATCGCGTAGAGGATGCGGCGATGTACGGGCTTCAAGCCGTCTCGCACATCCGGCAGCGCACGAGTCACGATGACCGACATGGCGTAGTCGATGTAGGAATTCTTCATCTGCCCTTCCAAGGGGGTATTGATGATCTTTCCTTCTTTCCATTCGATATCCATAGTGTCTCCTTGCGAAAAAAGACAGCGCTTTGCGCGCTGTAAATTAAACAATCACATATCTTATTATAGCACAAAAACGCTCTCAGAACCATTTGAGGGCGTTTTGTGGGATTCTTTGAAAAAGTTAAACAAAAGCAAACTCTATGCATAGCCCATCGTCGTTGCTCTCGCTCGCCATGAATGGACGCATCGACCGGCAGGCACTTCCTCTTTGCTTTATTTAGAGACATATATATTATCTTCCAGCACCATGCGCCAGGGGAAATTTCTTCCATACTTCGCATAGTCGATGCCGATGCGTTTGGTGCGCTTCACGGGAAAGTGCCCCTCTCCTTTTTCGATCCACAGGCGCTCCCCGGTGAGGTCTTCCCCATAGAAGGAGCGATCGATCCCCATCGCCATCGTCAGGCGGCCGGGACCTCCTGTGAGAAGCCTGCCCTTCGCCCCTTTCCGTCGATGCTGCATAAGTTCCACGCCGGAGAGCGGCTCGATGGCGCGGATAAGGACGCAGCCGGGTATTCCCTCGGGTTCGCAGACGATATTGAGGCAGGTATACATGCCATAAATGAGATACACGTAGGCATGACCGGGCTCACCGAAGATCACTTTCGTCCGCGCGGTGATGCCCTTGGCAGAGTGCGCGCCATCGTCTTCATGGCCGCGCCAGCGTCCGCCATAGGCTTCGCACTCCACGATGCGGCCGGTGGTCAAGCCCTCTTTCGTGCGGCAGCAGAGGACAGCGCCGATGAGCTTCTTCGCCAGTGTCACGGGATCGGTGTCGTAGTCGGCGCGCTCCCATTTCATTTCACATCGACCTCCATGCCCATCTCAAGGTCTTTCGTCGGATCCGTCACGACGCGGTCGCCTTCAGAGAGACCATCCATGATGAGCAGGAATCCACCCGTCTCGCTGGCCACGTCCACGGTCTTGATGTCGATGAGGCCGTCATCATTCACGACAGCGACGGAGTCTTCGCCGATCAGAGCTGTCTTGGGGATCATGTAGGAAGACATGGTCTTGCCGCTTTCGATGCGGATGTTGTACTCATTCCCGATAGTGATCTCATCATCGCTGTTATCCACCTGCACTTTGTAGGTGGTGTATTTGTCGCCGTCTTCATTCGGCTGCTTTTTAAGCTCGCCATACCAGATCTCATCGCCATCCGTCATCGTGACCGTCAGCGTCTTGTCATCCTTGGCGCGTTCCATCAGCGTATCCAGCTTGGACGGGATCTCGATGGAGGCCGTCACCGGTGAATCCTGACGGATGACGAGAGCGGGCTTGCCTGCCATGGCCATGTGCGTATCACCGATGTACACTTGAGAAACGATCCCGCTGATCGGCGCACGGACGGTGCAGCCAGCGATGGTCTTCTGCAAGGCTGCCAGGGCAGACGCCAGATTTCCATCCACCTGCGCCCCGCCGCCGGAAGGTGCCGCCTGCGCCGCTGCGCTCCGTCCCTTGATGCGGTTATACTCGGCGCGGGTGATGATGCCCTGCTTCAGAAGCGAGGCTTCCATGCTGTTATCGATCGGCGCGCCGCCATAGCTGACCGCCGGAGCCGAAGAGGCACTCTCGGCGATCTTTGACTCAAGCGCTGCCGCCTGCGACTCATACTGAGAGGAGTCGATCCGGAAAAGGACATCGCCTGCTTCGACCGTGGTCCCGATATCCGGCGGATTGGAAAGAAGACCGCCCGATACGGATGGGATGACTGGCGCGACATGAAGCGCCTCCGGCACTGCCTTTGTCTCCAGAGTAAATGGCTCCTGACTGGCCTCCGCCTTCATCACATGCACAGAGGGTTTCCCGCAGCCTGAGAGAAGCAATACAGCAGAGAGCGCTCCTGCCGCCATCCAAGAGATCCATTTCTTCATCATGCGCCTTCTTTGCCAAGAATATCCGCGGCCAGCGTATCTGCCAGAGAAATCAAAGTTTCGTCATCACCGGTGATGCTCCCCTTCACATGGAGCGGTTCCTCGATGATCTCACAATTCTTCCACGTGCTGACGATATCCTTCATGAGCTTACCGGAAACATTCGGCGCCCAGCTGCTGTTCCCCAGGATCGCCACTTTGCGGTTCTGGATGCCCATCGTCGTACATTCGTGAAGGAAAGAGGCCATGGCAGGATTGAGGCACATATTCATCGTAGGTGCTGCCAGCACCATGTGGCTTCTGCGGAACACTTCCGCCCACGCATCACTGACAGGAGTCGCGCAGAGATCGATGAGCTTCAGATTTCTGACGCCTCGCTCTCCGAGGAGCGTCGCGAGACGGGTAGCTGCCATCGCGGTATGACCGTAGGCAGAAGCGAAGAAGATGGAAGCTGACGTATAATCCGGTGTAAAAGACGCCCACTTCTTCACGCGATCGATCACATACGCCCTGTCCTTTTCCGTGCGAAGGACAGGCCCGTGGAGCGAGCAGATGATGTCGATGGGAAGATCCGCCGTCTTTTTCAAAGCGGAAAGCACCTGCATGCCGTACTTGCCCGTCGTATTCGTGTAATAGCGGCGGCCTTCCGTGCCATACACATCCACATAGTCGACGGCATCGGCAAAGATGGAGCCGTGAATCGCACCGAATGTCCCGAAGGCATCCGCAGAAAAGAGGACCTTCTCTGCCTCATCATAGGTGAATGTCACTTCCGGCCAGTGGACCATCGGTGCCTTGATGAAGCGGAGCTTGTGCACGCCGAGATCCAGCACCATCTTTTCATCAGAGATGATGTAACGGTCTTTGAATGATACATGGAAGAACTGCTCGAACATTTTGATCGCCTGCGGAGAAGCGATGATCTTCGCCTGGGGATGTGCCTCTGCGAGTGCCAGAAGCGAACCGCTGTGATCCGGCTCCATGTGATTGATGATGATATAGTCAAGCGCACGGCCTTTCAGAAGGTACGAAAGGTTATCCATGAAAATGTCCCGGCATGCATTGTCGATCCCATCCAGGACACAGGTCTTTTCATCATCGATAAAGTAGGTGTTATAGGAAATCCCCTGCGGAAGCGGTACCAGATTATCAAAGCGAGGCGTCACGAAATCGTTTGCGCCGATCCAGTAAATGCTGTCCGTCACTTTCTGTTCATTGTGCATCATAACAAGACTCCTTTGGAAATACGAATATATGTATTATTATAGCATTCATGGGAAGAAGGCTAAAGACTCAACGGGTTCAATGGGTTCTAAGCGTTCAAGAGATTCTAAGAGGTTGGTGCGGCGCATAAAAATCAGAAGCGCCGCGAAGTATGCATAAAGCGATGCCCGAAGTTGTAGTCACAAGTCACTCATCCCTGCTTTCACACATCCATCGTTTATCGGTCTGCAAGGAAGATTTCTCGGCAACGCTTTCAATGACGATACGGGAGTCTGATGTCTTCTAGTCACTAGTCACCAGTCACTAGTCACCAGTCAAAAAAAGCACCTGCCTTTGCAGATGCTCACATGTTTTTTTCTAATTTGGCAAGGATCCGACTGGTAACGACCGTCAGAAAGAGATAGATGACGGCTGTCGTGATGAACGTCTCCCACACGCGATAGTACTGTGCATTCGCTGCATTCGCCCAGTACATGAGCTCCGGCGTCGCGATGACGGAGGCGAGAGACGAGTCCTTGATCAGGCTCACGAAGGAATTGCCCAGTGCCGGTACGACCGACTTCAGCGCCTGCGGCAGGATGACATAGCGCATGCTCTGCCATGCGGAAAGCCCCAGCGCAGCGGCGGCCTCCCCCTGCCCTACATCGACGGACTGGATGCCCGCACGGATCGTTTCCGCAATGTATGCCCCCGCATTGATGGAAAGCGCAAGTGCGGCCGAAAGGACACCGTCCGGCTTCTTCATGAAAAGAGGTACGATACCGAAGTAGGTGATCAGCAGCTGCAGGAGGAGCGGCGTCCCGCGTATGCTTTCAATGAAGAGCAGCGATGGAATGGACAGCCATTTCTTTTTAGAAATCCGCGAAAGTGCCAGCACGAGGCCCAGCAGAAATCCACAGAGGATCGCGATCAGCGAGAGCTTGATCGTGAGCCATGTGCCGGATAAGAAAAACGGCGCATATTCCTGAATGATGGAAAATTTGAAATCAGACAT
>CAKPUX010000053.1 GCA_934193095.1 uncultured Dialister sp.
GGCGATGGCGGCGACGTCCTTGTCTCCGCGGCCGGAAAGGGTGATGACGACGATGTCATTTTTATCCATCGTCCGGATTTCCTTCATCATGCCAGCGACCGCGTGAGCGGACTCGATGGCGCAGATGATGCCTTCTGTCTTGGCAAGATATTCGAAAGCCTGCACAGCTTCTTCATCCGTGACAGCCACATAGCGGGCGCGGCCGATGGCATTCAGGTACGCATGCTCAGGGCTGACACCCGGGTAGTCAAGACCGGCGGAAATGGAATAGACTTCGGTGATATTGCCGTCATCATCCTGGCAGAAGAGGGACTTCATGCCATGGAAGACGCCGATGCGGCCACGATTCACCGTCGCTGCATGGTAGGGGGTATCGATGCCCTTGCCGCCTGCTTCACAACCGATGAGCTCTACATCCTTATCCTGCACGAAGGGATAGAAGGTGCCGGCTGCATTGCTGCCGCCGCCGACACATGCATAGATCTTGGACGGAAGGCGGCCGGTACGCTCCAAGACCTGCGCTCTCGCTTCACGGCCGATGCAGCTTTGGAAATAGCGGACCATTTCCGGGAACGGAGCCGGCCCCGTGGTCGATCCGATGACATAGTGCGTATCATCGCAGCGGCGGCTCCATTCCTGCATCGCTGCATTCACCGCATCCTTCAGTACGCGGGAGCCTGTCTTTACGACATGCACCTTCGCCCCGAGGAGCTTCATGCGATAGACGTTCAATGCCTGTCTTTCAGTGTCGATCTCTCCCATGAAGACTTCGCACTCCATACCGAAAAGCGCCGCAATGGTGGCGGCTGCCACGCCGTGCTGTCCCGCGCCGGTTTCCGCGATGATGCGTGTCTTGCCCATGCGCTTGGCCAAGAGCGCCTGCCCGATGCAGTTATTGATCTTGTGCGCGCCGGTGTGATTCAGATCCTCGCGCTTCAGGAAAATACGCGGCCCGCCGAGATCCTTTTCCATGTTCAGTGCTTCATAGAGCATAGACGGACGACCGGTGTAGTTCACATACAGGTCATGCAGTTCATCCTGAAAACTTTTATCATTCTTGCATTCTTCGAATGCTTTCTGTACTCTCTGGACTTCATTCATCAGGACTTCCGGAATGTACTGTCCGCCAAATTCGCCAAATCGTGTATTCATAGTGGGTACCTCGCTTTATTGATAAGTTGTTGTTTATTGTTGGTTGGGGTTCAAGGTTCAGGGTTAGCCCCTTGGGGCGGCTCGTCCACTGATTGTGGATGAAAACTTTGCTCGCCAGTTAGGAGTTAGGAGTGCTGGTGCGGCGCATACAAATATGGAAGCACCGCAGAGTATAGATAGTGGTAATACCCGAAAGCGGCATTTAGTCACCAGTCACCAGTCACTAGTCACTCGAGGCTCCTAATCCCTAGCCACTAATCCCTAGCTACTCATTCCTGCTTTCAAACTTCAGGGTTCAGGGTTCAGGGTTCAGGGTTCAGGGTTCAGGGTTCAGGGTTCAGGGTTCAGGGTTCAGGGTTCAGGGTTGTGGTGCGGCGCATCATAATTGGGAAGCGCCGTGAGTTTTTAGATAGGCGGTCATCTCGTATCGTCATTCCGACCGAAGTGGAGGAATCTTTTTCGTTCTCGATGTCATGCCATGTGTACATTAACTAAAATGGGAAACCTGTTTCCCCACGAAATGAGAGTATGGTGCTTCATGCAAACATATCAGCCCTCAGATAAGAAAAACCGCTGCAACAAAGATTCCTCGACTTCGCTCGGACGATACGCGCGAAACGCTCTCTAACATTCGCGGCGCTTTCATCTTATTTTGCGCCGCTCCACAACCTTGAACCCGTCAACCTGAACCCCGAACCCATCATTCATTCTCTTCCCTCAATGTTCGGATTACATGTCCTCTTCTCTCCCCCGCTCTCATCAGCATCTCGCCGATGAGGACGGCGTCAGCGCCGGCCTCCCGCATCTGTTTCACGATCGCCTCTGACATCATGCCGCTTTCTGAGACGAGGATACGGTCCTTGGGCACGAGCCTTGCCAGACGCTCAGTATTTTCCAGATGGATGGTGAAATCACGAAGGTCGCGATTGTTCACACCGACGATGCGGGCTCCTGCGTGAAGCATCCGCTCCATTTCCGTCTCATCATGCGCTTCTGCCAAGACGCCAAGGCCGAGGCTTCTCGCATAGGAGAGAAATTCTCTGATTTCCTCATCCGAGAGGATCGCTGCGATGAGAAGGATGGCCGAAGCCCCCGCGAGCGCCGCCTCTTCGATCTGGCAGCGGTCGATGATGAAGTCCTTGCGGAGAACGGGGATCGTGACCTCCCGCGCCACCGTTTTCAGGTAGGCCATATCTCCTTTGAACCATTTCGGCTCTGTCAGGCAGGAGATCGCTGAAGCCCCCGCCGCTTCATACTCTTTTGCGATCGCCGCAAAGGGGAAGTCCTCGCTGATCGTCCCCTTCGAGGGAGACGCTTTCTTGAGCTCGCAGATGAGGGAGAGCCCGTCACTTGCCAGACTCTTGTAAAACAGATCATCCGTCCGCGGCGTGAAATGCTTCAAGTCTTCATGCAGGCGGCCATAGTAGCCGTCCGCTTTCAGCCGCTCGATCCGCCGCCGCGTCTCGGCAGCAATGTCATCTAGTATCATGGAAATCATTACTCCGTTTATCGGTAGAATCAAATATCATTCAAATGGGATAGGGTTCGGGGTTAGCCCCTTGGGCGTGCCGCCCTTTGATTACGTGCGAAAGAGGTTCAGCAGGGGAGCAGGTTCAGAGGGTTCAACGGGGGTGGTGCGGCGCATAAAAACATAGAAGCGCCGCGGAGTATAAATAGGGCGATGCTCGAAAGTGGCATTTAAGTCACCAGTCACCAGTCACTCCTAATCCCTAATTCCTAGCTACTAATCCCTAGCTACCAGTCACCAGTCACTGATTTGACACCTTGACGTATTCCTCGAGTTTCTCATACGCTTTTCCGCTATCGATCATCTCGGCGGCCTTTGCGATGCCCTCCTGCATGGTGGAGACGGCTTTCGCTGCATAGAGGGCAAGGCCGGCATTCAGGAGCACCGCATTTTTCTTCGTGCCTTGGATCTTCCCGGTCAGGATGCCCTTGGTGATTTCCGCATTCTCGCAAGCTGTGCCGCCGACGAGCTCTTTCTTCCTGCCGCGCGTAAGGCCGAAGTCCTCAGGGCAGATGGTCATCGTGCGGTAGTAACCATCCTTCAGCTCGCAGACCAGCGTCGGCGCGGAAGGCGAAACCTCATCCAAGTGGTCTTCGCCGTAGACGACGAGCGCATTTCTCACGCCGAGCTTATCCAAAACCTTCGCGACCGGCTCTACCAGGTAGCCATCATAGACACCGAGGAGGAAATAGTCGGGATTTGCCGGATTTGTCAAAGGCCCCAGGATATTGAACACGGTGCGGAAGCCCAGCTCCTTCCGAATGCCGCCGACATACTTCATCGCTGCGTGATATTTCTGTGCGAAGAGGAAGCAGAAGCCGACCTTTTCCAGCATCTCGAGCGCTTTCTTCGGATCCTGCGCGATGTTCGCGCCGAGGGCTTCCTGCACATCCGCCGTGCCGGACTTCGAGGATGCCGCACGGTTGCCGTGCTTGGCGACCTTCACGCCCGCCGCTGCAATGACAAAAGCAGCCGTGGTGGAAATGTTGAAGCTGTTCGAGCCATCCCCGCCGGTACCTACGATCTCTAAGACCTTCATGCCCGGATGCGGGACAGGCGTCGCATGCTCTCTCATCGCTTCTGCACAGCCGGAGATCTCATCGATCGTCTCCGCCCGCGTGCTCTTCGTCGAGAGCGCCGCAAGGAATGCCGCATTCTGCGTCGGTGTGGTCTTGCCGTCCATGATCTCATTCATCACGGTGTAGGCTTCTTCATAGCTAAGGTCGCCTTTTCGTACAATTTTCTGGATCGCTTCTTTAATCATAATAGATTCCTCCTTGGTAAAAGCGGCTAGGGACTAGTGACTGGTGACTGGTGACTAGGGATTAGGGACGATACGAGAATACCGTTTTTTTAATTTCGCGGCGCTTCTATTTTGTTTTGCGCCGCACCACCATTCCTCATTCCTAATTCCTCATTCCTAATTTCCCTCGCCATCGCCGGTTCGTATTCATAGGCTGCTCCTTCCCAGGGAGAAATAAAAAATCCGTCCCTGACAAAAACTTGTCAAGGACGGATACTATTCCGCGGTGCCACCTTGCTTCAGGGTATGACCCCTGCTCTTAGCGAGATACCAACATATCTCCGGCAACTGACGTATGCCCTACGTCGCAAGCTACTGGGGTCTTCCTTTTCACTGCGCCCTCAGCGGTCCATTTAACAATCTGCGTTCTGCCGGCTTCTCATTGCCCCGACTCCCTGTAAGTGCACGTACTGTTTTTATCTCCGCTTCAACGGTTTGTTTATGTTGTTGATGTAATCATAATCTCCCTTGGCATTTCTGTCAAGAGGAATATTGATGCGCACCAGAAAAGAGATGCGGAAAACTTTCAAAGGGGGAAGAGGTGGATGGAAAACTATCTGCCCTTTCTGTCACATCACAAGCCGCTTCCCCGCCCCTTTGCCACCGATCTCAGGCCTCTTGCTATCACCATCGTCACAAGGTAGAAGCACGGGATGAGGAAGATGCCGAAGACGGTCGCAAAGCACATACCGCCCACGACAGCGACGCCCATGCCGCAGCGAGCCGCTGCACCGGCGCCGGTCGCCAAAGCGAGCGGGAGACAGCCGATGATGGAGGTGAAGGCTGTCATGAGGATCGGGCGGAAACGGAGCTTTGCCGCTTCCTTGACAGCATCTACCGGGTCCATCCCGTGATCGACACGCTCCTTCGCAAATTCCACGATGAGGATGGCATTCTTCGCAGCCAGCCCGATGATCATGATGATACCGATCTGCATATAGACACTATTCTGGTAGCCGTCACTGGTCGAGCCCAAAAGAGCGGCCAGCTTGTTCACGACATACTCCGAGAATACCGCGCCGAAGATGCCCGTCGGCACCGTGAAGAGGACTGCGAGCGGCACAGACCAGCTCTCATAGAGCGCCGCAAGGCAGAGGAAAGCAAAGACCAGCGCCAGCCCTAAGACCTTCATCGTAGACGAGCCCGACTTCTGCTCCTCGCGGCTCTGACCGGACCACTCGATGGTGGTCCCCGCCGGAGCGATCTCCTTCACGACCGCTTCTGCCGCTGCCATGGCTTCGCCGGAGCTGTAGCCGCTCCCTGCGCTGCCCTGGATGGAGATGGAGCGCACGCCATTGAAACGGCTGATGGAGGACGGGCCGGTCGTGATGGACTTCGTCAGGATGGTATCGAGCGGGATCATGTCGCCCGCTTGGGATCTGACGGAAATAAATTTCAAGCTGTCCGCTTCCGAGCGGTAGCGGGTATCTGCCTGCAGCATGACCTTGTACGAGCGTCCGAACTGATTGAAATCATTCACCTGTGTGCCGCCGAAATTCACCTGCAGCGCGGTGAAAACATCGGAGAGCTGGATGCCGAGGCTCTTGACCTTCTCGCGATCCACATGATACTCGTAGCTCGGGGTATTGGCCTTGAAATTGCTGCGAACGGCAGAGAGCTCCGGACGGCGGTTCGCCTCAGCTACGATCTTCGATGCCAGATCTCCCAGCTCTTCATCAGAGAGTCCCGTATTGTCCTGCACCTGCATCGCCCATCCGCCCTCCATGCCAAGACCCGGCAAGGCAGAAGGGCCGAAGGCCATGACCTGCGCCTCCGGATGCGCTCCTGCGATCTTCTGATTGAAAGCGGAAAGGATCGCGGAGAGACTTTCGTCCCTGCCGGTACGTGTCTCCCAGTCTTTCAGCCGGACGAAAAGATTCGCCGAGCCTGCCGAGGTATTCGTCATGACGGCATCGACGCCGGGGAGCGTCTTCGTCTCCTTGGCGACCGCATCGACGACCTTGACCGTCTGGTTCATGGAGGTGCCTTCCGGCATCGTGATCGAAGCGATGAACATGCCCTGGTCTTCATTCGGTACGAAGGTCGAAGGGACGAGCTTGTAGAAAAGCCCCATGAGTCCTGCGATGATCACAAGGAAGCAGACCGCATACTTCAGATGGGAAATCATCCAGCCGACCTTGCCCGTGTACGCATCGCGCACCGCATCAAAAGCGCTGTTGAATCTGGCAAAGAAGCGGCCGATCACGCCCTTCGAGACGGCGGTATCCTCCGCCTTGAGGAGCATCCCGCAAAGCGCCGGTGTCAAGGTCAGTGCGACCAGAGCGGAGATCGCCACTGATACGGTGATGGTGATCGCAAACTGCTTGTATAGGACACCCATCGTCCCGCCGAGGAAAGCGACCGGGACGAAAATGGCAGCCAGCACCGCGGTCGTCGCGATGATCGGTCCCTGCACCTCATCCATCGCCTTTTCTGTGGACTCCTTCACCGGCATATGGTCTTTGGCCATATGCTCCTCCACGTTTTCGATGACAACGATCGCATCATCGACAACCATGCCGATGGCAAGCACCAGCGCAAAAAGCGTCAGCGTATTGATGGTGAAGCCGAGCACGACGAAGGTCGCAAACGTACCGATGATGGAGACAGGCACCGCAAGGATCGGGATGAGGGTCGTGCGCCATTTCTGCAGAAATACAAAGACGACCAGAACGACAAGGAGCAGCGCTTCGATGAAGGTATCGACCACTTCGGAAATCGATGCATTGATAAAAGCGGTGTTATCGACAACGATCTTGTACTCCAGATCCGGCGGGAAATTATTCTTCGCTTCCGCGAGGATCTTTTTCACCGCCGTGACCGATTCGAGCGTATTCGCATCATTCGTCAGCTGCACGCCAAAGCCGACCCCCGTCTTGCCGTCGAGCTTCGAGTCTGTTGATGAGCTCTGCGCACCTGTTTCCACCTCTGCCACATCGCGGAGACGGACGAACTGGCCATCGCTTCCCGACTTGATGATGATATTCCCGAACTGCTCCGGCGTAGACAGACGGCCCTCCACCTTTGCGCTGTACTGCTTCTCCTGATTTTTCGGCGTCGGCGGTGCGCCGACCGTACCCGCCGGAGCCGCCTGATTCTGCTCCTTGATGGCGCTCGTCACATCCGAGACCGTGAGTCCGCGCTCTGCGAGCTTATCCGGATTCAGCCACACGCGCATCGCGTACGTCGAGCCGAAGGCATTCACGTTGCCGACCCCCGAGACACGCTTCAGCTTGTCCAAGAGGTAAATATCTGCATAGTTTTTCAGAAACGCAGTGTCATATGTGTTGTTTGGTGAATACAGATTCACCATGAGAGCCATATCACCGGAGGACTTGCGTACGGACAGCCCAGTCTGCTGCACCTCGCTCGGCAGCCCGTTCTTCGCCAGATTTGCCGTATTCTGCACATTGACAGAGTCCGTATTGCCGTCCGTATCGAGATTAAAAACGATCGACAGGCTGTAGCTCCCGTTATTGGAAGAGGTGGAAGACATGTAGTCCATGCCTTCGATGCCATTCAGCTGGTTCTCGAGCACCTGCGCGACAGTCTGATTCACCGTCTCCGCATTCGCGCCCGTATAGCTGGCTGACAGATTGATGGTCGGCGGTGAGATCTGCGGATACTGCGCGATCGGCAGACTGACCAGAGAGATCAGCCCGAGAAGCACAATGATCAGCGAGACCACGATCGCAAAGATCGGCCGCCGAATAAAGAATTTTGACATAGGTATCTCCGTATTAAGTGACTGGTGACTAGTAGCTAGGGACTAGGGTTCGGGGTTCGGGGTTCGGGGTTAGCCCGTGGGGCGTATCGCCCTTTGATTGCGTGCGAAAGAGGTTCTGCGGGTTCTATAGGTTCAAGAGGTTCAACAGGGGTGGTGCGGCGCATAAAAATATGGAAGCGCCGCTTTTTTATAAAATGGTACTCCACCTATCGTCATCCCGAGCGAAGCCCTCGATCTTTCTTGCACACCGATAAGTAGTAAGAGCGAGATAATAGAACAACGTAGCGCCATTATGAAATGGTGCATACATGCTGATTCCCGTACTGCAATAGAGATCTCTCGGCTACGCTCGAGATGACGACGACGCGAAGCACCATCAAAAATTGCAGCGAAGCTGCCACCACAACCCTGAACCCATCAACCTGAAGTTTGAAAGCAGGCATAAGTAGCTAGTGGCTAGGGATTAGGGATTAGGAGTGACTGGTGACTAGTGACTGGTGACTGAAATGTCATTTTCGGGCATCGCCCTATTTATACTCCGCGGCGCTTCCATATTTTTTGCGCCGCACCACCATTTCGCATTTCTCATTTCTAATTTCTCATTCAAGCAGAGCTTTCAAACGGAATCAAAGGGCGGTACGCCCCTGGGGCTAACCCTGAACCCGTTTAATCGCCGCCATTCCTCATTCTTTATTCCTCATTCATTGACAATCCCAATTCTTCCGCCGTAGCGGCCGTCGGGTTCAGCGTCTGGCCTTCCTTCAGATTCGTCAGGCCTTCGACGACGACGACATCCTTTTCCGTGAGCCCTTTCTTCACGATATAATAGCTGCCCACCTTATCCCCGAGCGTCACGATCTTCGAGACTGACAGACCGTCATCCCCGCACACGATGACGAAGGACTTATCCAGCACCTGCTGCACCGCACGCTCCGGCACAAGAAGTACATCCTTCCTGAGGGGGCTTTGCAGCGTCACGCGGGCGAACATCCCCGGCAGGAGGACATGCTCCGTATTTTCAAAAATCGCCTTCATCGTGATCGTCCCCGTACTCTGCGAGACTTCGCGATCCATCACATAGTTTTTCGAGACTTCCGAAAGCTTCATGCCATTGCTCAGGGTGAGCGTCGCCTGCGGGATCATTTGATCCGGCGGCAGCGCGTCTTGCCGATTTTCCATCACAGACTGCTGGAAATTCAAAAGCTCATTTTCAGAGATGGAAAACTGCACGGCGATCGGATTCACGGAACCGACAGAGACCAGCTCCGTATTCCCCGTCGTCACAAAGCTCCCCGGCGACATCTCATTCACAGAGAGCTTGCCGGAGATCGGCGAACGAATGATGGTATCGTCCAGATTCTCCTGCGCCTTCTGCAGGAGCGACTGCATGTTCCGATAATTCGACTCATTCGTCTCGACCGTCGCCCGCTGCGTCGTCAGCGTCTGCTCCGAGATCGCCCCCGTCTCTGCGAGCTTCTCGTAGCGCTGAAGATCGATCTTCGAATTGTTCAGTGTCGTCAAGGCTTTATCCACATTGGACTCTGCGGAGAGCACCTCAGTAGAATACTGCCGGTCATCGATCTTATAGAGCGGCTGTCCTTTTTCGACGAACTGCCCGCTCCGGATATATTTCTCCACGATCGTCCCCGACACTTTCGGCTTGATCGAGACGGCATCGAGTGCCTTCACCTGTCCGGCATACTGCTTTGAGACGATGACATCCTTCTTCTGCACGGGAAGCGTCTTCACAGAGACAGCACTCACCTTCGGCGCGGTCTGCCCGCAGCCTGCCAGCAGCCCCGACGCGAGGGCGCACAGGAATAGCGCAAGCAGCGCCTTCTTCTTCCATAGTTTTTGAATCATAAGAGTCTCCTTTGCGTATAGATTCCAATTTTTCCTATCATAGCACCGGAAAATATTCGCAGTCAATCATAATGAGAATAGATCAAAAGGTCGAAGTTTGAAATCTCAAGTGACTGGTGACTTGCATGCTGTCATCGGCCATCGCCATTATTAAGGGGATCGGGCAGCACTGCCCTTATCATGATTTCTTTCCCTTCATCATAAGATTTTTCTCTATCAGAAATATGCGAAGAAGGTTTTATAATAACGGGTAGCAGGCTCGCGCCGCTGTGAAATCCATCGCGCGTCCGCATGAAAGGAGACTCTCATATGAAACATTCTTTACTCGCACTCACATTGTGCGCTCTGATTTCCGGAAGCCCGGTCTTGGCGAAAGAAGCGCCGCGGGATAATTTCTATTGGCTCGGGCAGATTAATAAAGCCTCAGACGTCATCAATACCAGTGAAGGGCTGCTGACACAAGAGGAAGGAAAGCACATAGCACGCGGCATCGAGAAGGTACTGAGGGATGGCAATAAAAAAGGCGGGGCACGCCCGTCGAATGTTGTCGCCTTTGAGCCTTATCTCATCCGAGCCGCTGGACCGGAGGTAACAAAGCTGCATGCGGGGCGTTCGTCGCAGGACATGCTGTCAACGGTCGGCATCATGGAGCAGCGAGAGCATCTCCTTGCCATGGCAAAAGAACTGAATGCCGTGCAGGAGGATCTCATCCGCCTCGCAGAGGAAAACCGGGACACCCTCATCCCGAACTATACGAATGGCGTCGCCGCGCAGCCGAACAGCCTCGCGCACTATCTTATCGCGTATGCCAATGCATACCAGCGCGACAGCACGCGCGTGCGCGAATACTACACGCGTCTGAACCGCTCTCCGATGGGAAGCATGGTGCTGAACGGCACAGGCTGGCCGCTCGATCGCGACCGCATAGCGAAGTATCTGGGATTTGACGCCATCGCGTACAACACATATGATGCGGGACAGATCTTCCCGCAGGAAGCACCGATCGAGACGGGCGGCATCACGAATGTGATCGCTATCCATACCACAAGTTTCATCGAAGAAATCATGCAGCAATATGCACAGCCGCGTCCCTGGATTCTTTTGAAGGAAGGACAGGGAAACACCTACGTTTCCTCCGCCATGCCGCAGAAGCGAAACCCCGGCATCCTGAACAGCTGCCGCACGGACGCCTCGACACTTCTCGGCATGTCGGTCGAAGCGATGTTCCGTTCACATAATATTCCCGCAGGCATGGCGGACGGGCGGCTGAACGGAAGGTACGACCTTATGCCGCAGGCAACCAAAGTGCTGAAAGGCATGGACCGTATCCTGAACAATCTCACCATCGACCCGAAGCGCAGCCAAGAGGAGCTGAATCTGGACTGGACGTGCTCGCAGGAAATCGCCGATGAGCTGATGAAGAACCACAGCATTCCTTTCCGCACAGGTCATCACTTCGCTTCGGAAATCGTGACATACGCGCGTCAGAATCACATCCCGCCGTCGGATTTTACATATGAAGAGGCAAAGAAGATTTACCAGCGGGTCGCTGCCAATGATCCCGTACTCCCCTCCGCCTTCCCGATGACGGAGGCCGAGTGGAAGAATGCAAAAGATCCGGCATCCATTGTCAGAAATCGCAAAGTCAAGGGCGGGCCGCAGCCTGAAGAACTCACCCGCATGATTCAAATGGCCAGGGACGACCTCGCCAGGAGCGAAGCCTGGGTCGCGGAGCAGGAAGAAAAACTTGCTGCCGCGGAAAGCGCGCTGAATGCCGATTTCCAGAAAATGCTTGGGGATTAAATCAGCGTTTCCTTAAAAGCAACACACGATGAAAAGCAAAAATCCGACAGGATTGACATCTATGAAGTCAATTCTGTCGGATTTTTATATGCTTCATCCGATGAAGGAAGGGATGTTTTCTCTTTCATCCTCACGCCACGCCGAGCGCATGCAGCACGAGGCGGACAGCAAGAGCAGCGAGCCAGGCGATGACACACTGGAAGGCAATCATCCCCACAGCCCATCCCGTCCCATTCTCCCGCTTGACGGAAGTGATCGCCGCGATGCAGGGCGTGTAGAGCAGGCAAAAGGTCAGGAAAGTGAGTGCCATGCCCGGTGTCAGAAGCGAAGAGAGCGCTTCCTCCGTCCCATAGAGGACCGTCAGGGTAGAGACGACACTCTCCTTGGCCATGAATCCGGAGATGAGCGCGGTCGAGAGTCTCCAGTCTGCAAGGCCGAGCGGCGCAAAGAGCGGCGCGACAGCGCCAGCCGCAAGGGCCAGAATGCTGTCCTTCGAGTCTGCCACCATATTGAGACGGACATCAAAGTTCTGCAGAAGCCAGATGATGATGGTGCCGACGAAGATGACCGTGAAAGCACGCTCGAGGAAATCTCTGGCCTTATCCCACATGAGGCGCAGAACATTTTTCATGCCGGGCATGCGGTAATTCGGAAGCTCCATGACAAAGGGCACCGGTTCCCCCTTGAAAAGAGTGTGCTTGAAGAGGAGGGCGGTCAGGATCGCCATCCCGATGCCGAAGAGATAGAGCCCTGTCATGACGAGCGCCCCATTTCGCGGGAAGAAGGCCGCCGTGAAGAAGGCATAGATCGGCACCTTGGCCGAACAGCTCATGAAGGGGATAAGCATGATGGTCATGCGGCGGTCACGCTCCGAGGGCAGCGTCCGCGTCGCCATGACAGCGGGGACCGTGCAGCCAAAGCCGACAAGAAGCGGCACGATGCTGCGTCCGGAGAGCCCCAGCTTTCTGAGCAGCTTATCCATGACGAAAGCGATACGCGCCATATAGCCCCCGTCTTCCAAAAGAGACAGGAAGAAAAACAGGACGGCGATCACCGGCACGAAGGAAAGGACGCTGCCGACGCCTTGGAAAATGGCATCCACCACCAGCGAGCGGATGGCGGGATTCACTGCCTCTGCCGTGAGCCATGCATCCGCCCACGCTGTCACCTGATCGATGCCATCTGCCAAAACGTCCTGCAGGAAAGCACCGATGACATTAAAGGTGAGGAAAAAGACCAGTCCCATGATGAGGACGAAAATCGGGATGGCCGTGTACTTTCCCGTGAGAATGCGGTCGATTTTCTGGCTGCGCGCATGCTCTTTGCTTTCTTGCGGCTTCACCACCGTTCGTTCACAGAGACGGCGGATAAAGAGGAAGCGCATATCTGCCATCGCAGCCGCGCAGTCAAGACCGCGCTCTTCTTCAAGCTGTGCAAGAATGTGCCGCAAAAGCTCTTTTTCATTGGCCTCCAGAGCGAGCGCCTGCTCCACGAGAGGATCCCCCTCGACCAGCTTGGAGGCCGCAAAGCGCAGCGGGATGCCAGCCGCTTTCGCATGGTCCTCGATGAGATGCATGATGCCATGCAGGGCGCGGTGGAGAGCCCCATGATGGTCATTCTTATCGCAGAAATCCGTGATGCCCGGTTTCTCCTGATAGCGTGCGACATGGATCGCATGCTTCACGAGCTCGCCCACGCCTTGATTTCGGGCAGCGGAAATCGGTACGACCGGGATCTGCAAGAGACGCTCCATCTCATTGATCAGAATCGAGCCGCCGTTGCTTTCCATTTCATCCATCATATTGATCGCAAGCACCATCGGTATATCAAGCTCCATCAGCTGCATGGTGAGATAAAGATTGCGCGTGAGATTCGTCGCATCCACGATATTGATGATGCCCGTCGGCTTTTGTTTGAGGATAAATTCTCGAGAGACGATTTCCTCGCTCGTATACGGAGAAAGGGAATAAATCCCCGGCAGATCCACCACCTCTGCCTCCGGATAGCCGCGAATCACGCCCGTCTTCTGATCCACCGTGACCCCGGGGAAATTGCCGACATGCTGGTTGGAGCCGGTCAGCTGGTTGAAAAGCGTCGTCTTGCCGCAATTCTGATTGCCGACGAGCGCAAAAGTCAGTCTGCCTTCGATCGGCTTGACCTCCGAGTACTTCGACTCTTCATGATACTTGCCCGGCTCACCGAGACCGGGATGAAGATACCGGGACGCTTCCGGGCGCAGCTGCTTTCCTGCTTTCGCCGCTGCCTCATGCGCATTCGTCACTTCGATCTTTCGCGCATCATCTTTTCGGAGTGTCAGCTCATAGCCCTGCACCATGAGTTCCATGGGATCGCCCAAAGGTGCGAAGCGCACCAGCGTCACCTCTTCTCCCGGAATGAGACCCATGTCCAGAAAATGCTGCCTAAGTGCGCCCTCTCCGCCGACGGTCGTGAGCGTGGCCGACTGGCCGATTTGTAATTCGTCAAGTGTCATTGTATAGAATCTCCTTGTAGAAAGAGTGATAGAAAAGGGGGGAGTAGGTTCAGAAGAGTAGTTTAAGGATAGGGCTGCTCTCACCAGTCACCAGTCACCAGTCACCCCTATGTTACCACGTTTTTCATCTCACGTTCGTAAAACGTTCTAAAACTTTTGCGAAAAGCAAAAGAAAAGGCGATGTGAAATAACGATCATCTCATTTTCGCGTTCCATCTGCCGCGGGGGACTTGCAGCTCTCATAGGAGT
>CAKPUX010000054.1 GCA_934193095.1 uncultured Dialister sp.
AGCGCCTTGTCGATCTTGCCTTTGAGCTCTGCGCCCGTATCCTTCGGATACAGGATGCCGAAGAGCTCGGGCGTGAAGGCTTCATCATCATAGACGATCGAAAGATGCGCCTCAGGGTACTGCGCCTGGATGGACTTCACGGACGTCTCATCACCGACCAGTGCATCGACCTGCCCGCCGATCAGCATCTGGATGGACATCGGCGTCTTCTTGATGGAGGGATGATTCTTTCCGAGAAGCTTTTCCAGCGCCTCCTGCCCCGTCGAGCCGTTCTGCACAGCGATCTCTTTGCCGTCCATCAGATCCTTCGCGCTGTGGATATCCACACCTTCCCGCACCAGGATCGCCTGCCGGGAGAGAAAATACGGCGCCGAAAAGAGATAGGATGCTTCTCTATCCTTCGTGATGGTGACACCGGAAATCGCCATGTCCGCCTGGTGTGAGCGGATCTGCTCAAAGAGCGCTTCCCAGCCCGCATCGGTGAGTTCCATCGTAAGCCCTGCGCGCTTCACCGCTTCTCGTGCGAGGTCCACGTCAAATCCGACGATCTTGCCATTCTCCATGTACTCGAAGGGATTCCAGTTCGCATGAGTCACGACATGGATCTCATTTTTCGTCTGCTTCGGCGCGTCTCCTCCACAGCCCGTCATGAGAAAACAGCCTGCCGCGAGAAGCATTGCCCCTGTTATAATGATTTTTTTCATTGTTCTTCTCCTACTTATTTCATGGGATACCATGGAAGAATTTTACGCCTGCCAAAAAGGTTTTGTTCAGCATACCTTTTGGATATTCCCATTATACGACCGCGAGCATTTCAATACAAGTTGTTTCGTATTTATTTTATAAAACTTTAAGTAAATACTGATTCAATCGTTATCAGATGTCATCCGTATTTCCCTTCGTCTCCAACAAAAAGGCGATGTGAAATAACGATCATCTCATTTTCGCGTTCCATCTGCCGCGGGGGACATGCAGCTCTCATAGGAGTGACCGGGAACCCTTATCCCAGCTGTCTTTCATGCCATAGTCACCCTATCCGCCCCTTTCGGGCACCTTCCCCTAGAGGGGAAGGCCATTAAGTTAAGGAAATCGTTAACTACGTAACGTCTTGCTTCCCCCTTCGGGGGAAGTGCCGAAGGCAATGGGGGCATGCCAGCGGTATAGCGTGCTATGTTGAATAGTCCGATGCTATCGATATTTCAACACTTTCATGCAATACCGCTACGTAGCCCCCTCAGCCCTCCGGGCAGCTCCCCCGATGGGGAGCCAAGAATGTTCTGCCGCTTAACTTAATAGCATTCCCTAGAGGGGAATGCTGCGATACGAGAATACCATCTTCTAAAAAAAGGCGGCGAAGCCGCCACCTGAACCTTGAACCTTGAACCCTGAACCTTGAACTCTGAACCAAATGAAAGCAAAGTAAAAAGGAGCTGTGAAGAAATGAATCTTCATTTCTTCACAGCCCCTATCCCCCTGATCGTACCTAAGGGATGTAGGCCCGGGTCGCATGGCCTAAGATGCATAAATGCAGATCCGTCAGAAGAGACAGACCGATCGGAAGCACCCTTCTGTTTTCTGTAAATATATCGACCTCGGCTTCTTTGATGTCCTGCACCAGAGAAGCAAGTTTTTCTTCAGCACGTTCCCAGCAAGCAAGCAGCTCTTTCGCCTGCGTTACATTAGAAGCCACTACGGCATGGACGGCAGCAGGATGCGTGATCTTCCTGTGCATAAAGAAAGCAAAGGAAGGCAGAGCCTCTCCATCCATGACGCGCTCCACATAGACGAGGCGCAGGATCATCAGCATGGCCGAGCAGCCGACGCCGAAGACCAGCCCGAGCCAGTAGGAGTCAGCGCCAAGACCGACCACATGGTCAAGGAAAAGGCTCATCGGGAAGCAGCCGCCCCAGTACGCAATGACCATCAGAACAAAGGAGACACGCGTATCCTTGAGACCGCGGAGGATCCCCTGGATCGGAGTGGAGATCGCATCAAAGAGCTGCCAGCCTGCGCTATAGATCAGGAACTGTCCGGCAATGGAGGCGACGATCGCGTCGCTCGTATACACATTTCCGATGGAAGCGCGGAAAAGCACCGTCATCGCAGCCGTCATCGCTGCCCCGGAGAGGGCTACGACAAAGCCGGCCTTCTTGTAGCGGCGAGCGAGCGGGATATCATGCGCGCCGACAGCTGTCGCGATGAGGATGGTGAGTGCCATCGAGCAGGAGACGGGCAGCATGTAGACGAGAGAAGCAAAGTTATCCGCGATCTGGTAGGCAGCCAGCGTGTCCGTGCCATAACGGGCAAGAAATACGATGATCAGACTGAAAAGGCTCATTTCCATGAAAATGGAAAGTCCGCTCGGCACACCAACGATCAGGTACTCCTTGACGTCAGAACGCTTCACGAGGATCGAATGGAATATCTCATGCCCCTTGAGTGCAGAGGACTTCAGTACGACGATAAGGAAAAGAGCCAAAAGGAAACCATAGGTCAGCATCGTCGCAAGACCGGCACCGATCCCGCCCAGACGCGGCAGACCGAAATGCCCGTAGATGAAAAGATAGTTGAATACCGCATTGACCGGCGGCGCCATCAGGAAGAGCTTCATGGAAGTCGACGTCGAGCCTGCCGTATCCGTCAGACAGCGAAGGGGGACGATCATGGAAATGAAGAAGACCACGCCCACCATCGTCATGAGATAGTAGCGCGCCACATATGCCACTTCCGCTTCCAGCGTGAGCGACGTCAGAAGGTCATCGATGAAAAGTACATAGGCTGCCCCGAACAGGAAGGAGATCACAAGCCCGATCAGAAGTCCTGCGCGGACCACATAAGGAAGTCCTTCCGGCTTCTTTTCACCAAGAAGCGTCGCCATAAGCGGTGTTCCCGCCATGAGCAGTCCCACGATGGAGGCCAGAAGCGGATAGAAAAGTCCCGCGCCCACCGATACGCCTGCGAGGTCATCGCTTCCGGCATGCCCCGCCATGGTCGTATTGATAAAAGTGATGCCCGCTGTCGAGATCTGCGCGACCAGGATCGGCAGCATCACGGATAATAATTTCTTTATATCTTCGATTAAGGAGTACATCAAAGCTCACGCTCCAGAGATTTCATCAAAAAAAGACGCCCTGCGGCGTCTCTTTTCACTGTCAGAAAAGGATCCTCTGGCGCATTCAAAAGCCAAAGGCAGGCACGATATCCGCGCCCCACCGCCGCATGAAATAGAAAGAAGCTGCCCCATGAGGCAACGCTTCCAGTACGGCTGCTGCTTTTCCGATCCTTTTTACTCTTTCAAGCCAAGCAAAAAACAGGGACGCAAAAAGATCAGAGAGCAGCAGATGCTCTCCATCCCCCCGCGCCGATGAAACCTCTGAAGAAAGAGGCAAAACGAGACAGGATTCGTTTGAAATTGGCATTGACACGGCACGGCACCAGAAGGTTCGCACCTTCTACATAGAAATAGGCCATGTAAAAGAGCAGGTACATGCTGCTGTACATCGTGAGATCCATCAGTTCATCGATCCCCATCATCGTTCTCGCCTCCTTTTATTTTTCTACTATAAAAAGCCCATCGGAAATGGACTTTTCAAAACTCTTGTGAGAAAAAGCAAAGTTTCCAAAATGCAAGCCTGCATTTGTATATTTTATGCTTTTTGGCTTATGGTATTTTCGATACCACTGTATAAATTATATCATTAGCTGAAAGAAAAAGCAAATGAGGGGGAAACCGGCGTCGAGTCCGGCATGTTTTTATACTGGTTTCATTGATGAAGACAGCTGCATCACCTATGCTTCCTTCTTCCTCAGAGGGTGTGAAAGCAGGGAGGCGGGATGCTGAATGACCGAGGCAGAAGCAAAGACTGCATGTCACCTGCCGCCTATATTTCTTTTTAAATAAAAAAAGCAAAACAAAACGGTCTGCCTAGACGTTTGACAGACCGTTTTGTTTTTAAAGGATGATATTAAAGGAAGATATTATAGCTGGCGGAAGGTATTATTTTTATTCTTGGTTTCCGCCGGATCGACAGATGAGTGACAGATTCTCACGCAGCGTTCTTACGCCGCCCCTTTGGCTGCGCCCGTTGCTTCGTTGTCCGCTTTCGCTTTCTTCAGGTCAAAGCGATAGGAGGTGAAGCCGTAGAGTGTCCAGCCGAGGAAGGTCACCAGAGCGCCGTAGGTCATGGCATCGAAGCCGGATGCATAGCATGCATACAGGCTGTAGATGGAGGCAACGAATGCGACGAATTTCGTCTTGGAAAGCTCGCTGCCTTCGTGACCGACTGCTTTCATGATGACTACGACAGCCGCCATGCAGAGTAGGTACGGCATGATGTTGGTGATAACGGCCAGATTGACCAGAGTCTCGAACTGTTCATTCAGAGACGGGCTGATGGTCATCAGCGAGAAGAGAGACTGGATGATGGTGATAGCGACCATGCCGCAGATCGGTGCGCCATGAGAGGTGATCTTTTTCAGGAATGCTGGGAAGTAGCCTTCGTCAGCACCTGCTTTGAATACATTGGCAATGGTGAACTGCCAGCCAAGGAGAGAACCGAAGCAGGAGAGAACCATGAGGCCCATGATGACACGGCCGATGGTCGGTCCAAACATCGAAGCGAATACGAGACCGAACGGAGCGGAGCTGGAAGCCAGTTCTTCTGCCGGGACGATACCGAAAATAATGTTGGTAGAAACGATGTAGCAGGCTGCTGCAAGGAGTGTACCGCCGAGAACGGCTTTCGGTACGTTGGTTTCCGGGTTGTCGACAGCGTCAGCATTCGCGCAGGCAGATTCCATGCCGAGGAATGCCCAGAGTGTCATCGTGATCGCATTGATAGCCGCTTCACCGAATCCCAGGTTATGAATATTCCAGTTTGCAGAGTACAGGGATGGCGAGAACCAGAACCAGCCGACGATCGCCAGGCCGATACATGGGATGATGACGCCCCAGACGGTGACAGAAGAGACCTGACCGGTGTATTTTGCGCCGCCAAAGTTCAGAACAGTAGCCAGCCAGAGTGTGAAGACCGTAGCCGCACAGGTCATGACCGGATCAAGCGTCGTCCCGAGGAACCCCAGCGCATACCCCACCGCTGAGATCGCGATCGCGGTATTCGCAAAGATCAGAGATACGCCGTAGGTATAGTTAGCGAGGAAGTTACCGGCTTTGCCGAAGGAGTATTCTGCGTAGCCGCCCATGCCGCCGCCTTTTTTACTGTACATGCCGCACTTGGCAAAGACGTAGGCCAAGGCCATGGAGCCTACAGCCGTGACAAGCCAGGAAACGATAGAGAGTGCGCCCACCTGTGCCAGCTTCGACGGCAGCATGATGATGCCCGAGCCCATCATATTCACCGCAGTGAGGATGGTCAGCTGAAGGACGCTCATTTTATTTGCACTTTTGCTCATGATGATCCCCTTATGTATTTGTCTGTGTCTCATTGATGGCTGCGGGGAGCGATGCTTCCCGCTCCCCTTGCCGTCAACGAAGCGTTGCTTTATTTTTCAAATTCTTTCTTCAGAACATAGCCGTAAGCATGTTTCAGCCCGTCTTCACCGGTCTGTACATAGACGCCCTGGATTTCAGGAGCGAAGCCCGGGAGCTGGTTGATGCCTTCGACGAGGTCTAAGAAGTAAGTGACTGCGGTCTTGGACCAACGTTCACCCGGATGTACGCAGAGAACGCCTGGCGGATATGGGAGAGCGCCTTCAAGAGCGATGCGGCCTTCCGCTTCGGTGAGGTCGACGAGATCGCCGTGGCCTCTCATGTATTCGAACTGCGCTTCCTGCGGATTCATCACATATTCAGGGAAGTAGTCAGCGAGGAAGAGCTGCTTCTGCAGGGTGGATACTTTGCGGTCTTTGTAGAAATCATGCATTTCCTGGCACAGACGGCGGATGGTGTATCCTCTGTATTTTTCTTCGTATGCGTTGTAAATGGACGGGAGTACTTCAGACATCGGAGCATCTTCGTCGATGAGCTGCTCGAAGCGGATGAGTTTCGCTACGAGGTCATCCATCTTGGTCGCGCTTTCTGCCGGAGTCATCAGGAAGAGGATGTCGTTCAGGTCGCATTTTTCCGGAATGATGCCGTTTTCACGCAGGTAGTTTGCGAGAATGTTGCCCGGGATACCGAATTTTTCATAGCCGCCATTTTCTACGTCGATGCCTTCGGTCACGAACTGCAGCTTCATCGGATCGATGAAGTACTGGCCCTTGCCGTAGCCATCGAAACCATGCCATTTAGCGCCCGGTTCGAATGCCCAGTAATCCATGTCATTTGCCATCTGTTCGGTATTGCCCTCTTCCCACTTCTTGCCGTGAACCATCGGCGGTACGAGCGGACGGATGTAGTGGCAGTTGCGGAGCACCTGTTTTCTGGTCTCGATCACGGTCTTTACAGCGTCGATCCAGAGCTTCTTGCCGCCTTCGCCTTCATGCATCTTCGCATTGACATCGAGTGCTGCGAAGAGCTGGTAGAGCGGAGAGGTGGATGCATGCATCATGAATGCGTTGTTCACGCGCTTATGCGGTACGTAGCGATCCTGACCCTTGATGTGGGAGTCTTTCTTGTGGATCTGGGAGGTCATGGAGAAACCAGCCTGCTGTTTGTGGACGGACTGGCTGACGAAGATGCCCGGATCTTCCGGTCCGAGGTCGAGCAGCAGCGGGCTGCAGTCCTTCATCATCGGGATAAACTGTTCGTAGCCGACCCATGCGGAGTCAAAGAAGATGTAATCGCAGAGGTGACCGATCTTATCTACGACCTGACGGGCATTGTAGATGCAGCCGTCGTAGGTGCCGAGCTGGATGACTGCGAGGCGGATCGGGCGCTTTGCCTGTGCTTTCACCGGATCTTTTTCAGCGACGAGCTTTCTGATGTAGTCTTCATCGAAGCAATGTTCCAGAATGCCGCCGATGGAGCCGAACGCATTTCTTGCGGTTTCCAGATAGACCGGGGTCGCACCTGCCAGAACCAGTGCGCCGTGGTCGATGGATTTATGGTTGTTTCTATCGAAGAGAACGATATCGCCTGGTGTCAGGACTGCATTCAGAACCACCTTGTTCGAAGTGGAGGTACCGTTCAGTACGAAGTAGGTCTTGTCTGCATTGTATACGCGTGCTGCATGCTTCTGTGCTGCCAGTGCCGGACCTTCATGGATCAGAAGGTCGCCCATCGCTACGTCAGCGTTGCAGAGGTCAGCGCGGAAGGTATTCTCGCCGAAGAATTCATAGAATGCGCGTCCAGCCGGATGCTTGCGGAAGAAAGCACCGCCCTGATGGCCTGGGCAGTCGAACTGGGAGTAGCCATTTTCGACATATTTCTTAAGGTCACGGAAGAATGGCGGCAGCACATCTTCTTCATAGTGAGCCGCAGCGCTCTCGATCTGGCGAGCGTAGAAATCATGGTCGGTTTCATTGAGATCCATGACGCGGTATACTTTGGAAAGCAGTGCGTCTTCTGTCAGGCCTTCGCCGGTCTTGATCATCAGTACCGGGATCTTGAAAGCGGCAATCATTTCCTTTTCAAGGACATCTTTGTCCTGATCCGTGATAACGACAGCAGCTACATCTGTGAAATCAGTGCGGGCGAGGTCAGCCTGTTCGCGGCCGGCGATAGCACCGAAGATTTCCAGAGCTTTGTCAGTATAAGCGATCTTTAATTTTTTCATGAGTAAATCCTCCATTTTCTGAAATCACTCTATGTCTCGAACTGTGCACGTTGTCCGGATGATTGCTTCATCTGCATACATCTTACTTGAAATTCTCAATTTCTTCCAATACTGAAACAGGCCGAAATGAAGACAATTCACATTCCTATCACAAAAGGCATGGTGATGGGAGTGCGCCCATCATCTCATAACAGTTTTGATATGGGATGATGGAGTTGGTGACTGGTGACTGGTGACTAGGGATTAGGGACTAGGAGACTTTAGACTTTAGACTTTAGACATCAGACATCAGACTTCAGACTTCAGACTTCAGACTTCAGACTTCAGACTTCGGGCTTCGGGCTTCAGACTTCGCTCATGTGGCGCGCCGTCCTTTGATCACGTATGAAAGATCTTCTCTTTGGTTAGGAGCGAAGGGTGCGGAGTATTGGTGAGGCGTATAAAAACTAGAAGAACAGCGAAGTGTAAATTGTTGCGATGCCCGAAAGCGGCATTTAGTCACCAGTCACCAGTCACTAGTCACTCCTGATCCCTAGCGCTCATCCCCGCTTTCAAACTTAGACATCTGACATCTGACGTCTGATGTCTCACCGTCTAACATCTCCCAGTCTCCTAGTCTCTCATCAAAACGGCAAGTCATCGCGCGAAGGCTTAATTGTTATAACTCATAACGAACTTGTTATGCAAAGTAAAAAGCCGCCGGAAACGGTTTCGTTTCCAGCGGCTTTGCCGGTATCATTCCATGGGATACGTACTGTTTGCCGTAAAGCGGACGTACTCCCAGAAATGGTCTATGATATATTCGCGAAGAAGAACGGCTGAGAGCGTCAGCTTCGCATCGGTTTTCCAAGACAGATACACATAGCGATAGCACTCCTGGTCTCCTATAGGAAGAGAAGCCACCCCTTCCTGCGCAGAGTACCATGTCATCTGCGGCACGAGAGCCACGCCGAGCCCCGCACGCACGAAATCACGCACCGTATCCGGATTATCGCTTTCCATCACCACCTGTGGGGTAAAGCCCGCCTTTTTGCAGAAGGTCTCCAATGCCTCCCGCAGCATGAAGCCCTTAGGGGCGGCGATAAAATTCGCCTCCGCATAGTCAGCAAGGCTCACATAGGGCAGATCGGCATGACGATCATTCTTCGGCAGGATCATGACCAGACTTTCCCTGAAAAGGCTGACCGTGTGATCATTATCGATGCTGGATAGATCGGCATACAGGGAAAGATCCAGCTTGGCGGCTGCCTGCTGCGAGTCCGGACGCAGGATTTCCAGGATCGCCGTCGGATGCTCCTTCTTGAACTGCATCAGAAAGGTCGGGATCATCTGCGTCGCAGAAAGGATCGCGAGCTTCACCGTGGACTGCGCGAGATCGCGAGAGTCTTTGAATTCCTGCTGCATTTCGTCGAACTCTTTCAGAAAATTCTGCGCATGCTTCAAAAGAATATGCCCATCGCGCGTCAGACGGATATTTCTCCCCTGGTGCTCGAAGAGTGTCACCTCCAGCTCCTGCTCCAGCCCGCGTATGGTGCGGGAGAGCGCCGGCTGCGCGATGTGCAGCTCCTCTGCCGCTCTCGTCAGATGCTCCAGCTCCGCTGTCTTTTGGAAATACTGGAGTGATGTAAAATTGAGTTTCATCCCTGCCCGCCTTTCAAGGAATTTTCGTAAGCAGTGACTGGTGACTGGTGACTAGTCCCTAATCACTAGTCACTATACGTCTTCGAGTCACTTGGTCTTCGAGTCTCCCAGTCTCTTAGTCTAATTCCTAACCCCTAACCCCTAATCCCCAGTCACTAGTCACCAGTCACCAGCCGCTCGGATGCCCATATTTTTCCTCTGCCTCACGCGACAGCACGAAGGCTTTCGCTTCGATCCTGCCATGGATGCGCTCCGTGTACACGCCCTGGATCTCCGGCGTAAAGCCTGGAAGCTCATTCATTCCCTCCACGAAGTCTTGGATATAGTCCATGACGATCTCCGTCCAGCGCTCTCCGGGCTGTACGCACGGGACGCCCGGCGGATACGGGACAGCGGCCTGCAGTGCCACGCGGCCTTCGATTTCCTTCAAAGGCACCAGCTCACCCTCGCCCCGCACCAGCGCCCAGTTTGCTTCCTGCGGCGAAATAAAGTACGAGGGGAAATATTTTTTAAGAAACATTTTCTTCTGCAGTACATTGATCTTCTTGGCTTTATAGAAATCATGAAGCTCCTGGCAAAGCTGCCGGATCGTATAATTCTGATAGCGTTTCTCATACTTTTGATAAATATAGGGCAGCACGATCTCCATCGGCACATCCTCGTCGATATACTTTTCAAAACGCACCAGCTTCGTGATGAGATGATCCAGCTTGGTCTTTGTCTCCGCCGGTGTCATGAGGAAGAGGATATCATTCAGGTCGCATTTTTCAGGAATGATGCTGTTTCCTCTGAGATACTCCGCCAGAATGATACCGGGGATGCCAAAGTCTTCATACTCTCCTGTCTCCATCGAGATGCCCGGCGTCATGAGCTGCAGCTTCAAAGGGTCGATGAAGTACTGCCCCTTGCCATAGCCCTGGAAGGAGTGCCATTTCCCGCCCGGCTCAAAGGTAAAGTAGGAAATATCCGTCGCCATATTCTCCGTGTCGCCCTCTTCCCACTTCTGGTTATGGACGACGGGGGGAACGATCGGACGCAGGTACTTGCAGCAGCGAAGCACGGCCTTTCTGGCCTCGATGGCCTGCACGATGCACTCATGCCAAAGGAGCCTGCCCGCTGCGCCTTCCTGCATCTTGGCATTCATATCCAGCGATGCGAAGATCTGGTAATTCGGCGATGTCGAGGAATTCACCATGAAGGCATTGTTCATGATCTTGTGCGGCACATAGCGCTTCTGCCCTTTGATGTGGCTGTCCTTCTTCAGGATCTGGGACGCCTGCGAGAAGCCGGCCTGCTGCTTATGCACCGACTGCGTCACAATGATGCCCGGATCTTTCGGACCGAGGTCCAAAAGAAGCGGGCTCGAGTCTTTCATCATCGGGATGAACTGCTCATAGCCCACCCATGCCGAGTCAAAGACGATGTAGTCACACAGATGGCCGATCTTATTCACCACCTGCCGCGCATTGTAGATACAGCCGTCATAATTGCCGAGCTGAAGCACCGCTGCACGGATCGGGCGATCCATGAGCGCGCGCTTCGGATCCCGCTCTGCGATCAGCATGCGGATGTATTCTTCATTGAAGCAGTGATCGAGCATCCCGCCGATGAGGCCGAAGGGATTTCTCGCCGTCTCCAGATAAATCGGAATCGCGCCCGCCTGAATGAGCGCGCCATAGCTCATGGACTTGTGATTGTTTCTCTCGTACAGCACGAGATCTCCCGGCGAGAGCAGTGCATTCATCACCACTTTATTGGCGCCGGATGTCCCGTTCAAGATGAAATAAGCCTTGTCCGCATGAAACACTTTCGCTGCATGCTGCTGCGCCTTGAGCGGCATCCCTTCATGGATGAGCAGATGCCCCATATCCACATCCGCATTGCACAAATCCGCGCGGAATGCATTCTCCCCATAAAAATCATAAAAAACACGTCCGCCGGGGTGCTTTCGGAAATACTCGCCCCCCTGATGACCCGGACAGTCGAATTCCGTATTCCCTCTCTCGACATACTCCATCAGACTTTTGAAGAAAGGCGGCAGGATCCTGGCCTCATACTGCTCTGCGGCGCTTTCGATCTGGCGCTTGTAGTATTCCTGCGATGCCCGGGAAAGATCCAGAATGCCATACGCCTTCCCTAAGACATCCTCACACAGCTCTTCCCCTTCCCGGGCAATCAGAAATACGGGAATGCCAAAGGCTTTCAGATGCGGATCCTTGAAGATGCCGCCATCCTTCTTCGTGATGATGACAGCTGCCGCGTCTGCCAGCTCGCAGTCTTTGAGCGGCACGCTCTTTCGTCCTTCGATCCCACCTATCATGTTCCAGGCTTCGTCGCTGTACGCGATTTTCAGTCTCGCCTTCATCCTTCTATTCTCCTCTCTCATGCGCATTCCCCATGTTTGCCCGCAATTAAAAAAATCTTTCCTCTCGATGATAAAGGAGAAAGGGAAAGTTGTCAAATGGAAGAGTGCGGTGAATGCCTGAAGACTGTGACCGAAAAGTTTCAGATACCAGAGGCAGAAGACAGTTCTCCGCCCCAGTTAAAGAGACATGAGTTAAGGAAAGCTATGACAAAGTCATGTATAAAAAAGTCTTGCAACATCTGACTCTGCGATTGAATCCGCATTTCCCGATCTCTCAGGCCTCTCTTTTAAGGCACGTACTTCATGCCCCAGTTCAAGATAGCATGGAAAACGGGAAGCAGGTCACGTCCTTTCTCCGTCAGGCTATACTCGACATGTGGCGGAATCTCATTAAATTGCTTTCTGCTGACAATGCCTTCCTTCTCAAGTTCGCGCAAGGCATTCGTCAACATCGTATTCGTAAGACCAGGAAGAAACTTCCGAAACTCACTGAAACGCATCGGACTCTTCACGCAAAGCAGGTAAATGATCTGCATCTTCCACTTGCCCTGCAAGTGCTGCAGGACGCTCGTCACAGGACAATGCCCCTCCTCTGTCAGGATAAAGGAATCGAGACGAGACAGAAATTCTTCATACGTGATTTGTTGATTCATAAAAGCCCCCAAAATATGAACTTGTGATGAAATGGGCGTTTCCCTAGGGATCCCAATCAAAATTTTCCTGTTATGGTATCATCCAGCATACCTGGTCAGAAAATACTGCGTACTTGCACTCTTATCTGTATCAAGTATAATAAATGTACCAATTCAAAACAAGTAGGTAAAGAAAGGATGATCCTTATGACAGAAGAAATCAGAAACGCACTCACCGAAGAAGTAAAGAAACTCATCGCCGCTCCCTCTGCCTGCCCGGAAGCAAAAGCCGCTTGTGAAAAGTGGCTCGCTGCAGCCGGCACGGCTGACGAAAAAGCTGCCACAGCTGCCCTGAAGGAAGAAGTAGAAGCAGACATCATGCCGATCGATGGCCTGATCGGCTTTGCCGGCTCTGACGCTGGGAAAGCACTCTTCGGTGAGGAAACAGCCGATGCCATCCTCGCTCATGCGAAGGACATCAAAGAAAAGGGCGCCCGCTTCTGCGACTGCCCGGCCTGCAGCGCCTGCGCTGAGATTCTCGATACATTGAAATAATGGATACATAAAAAGAAAACCCAAGTGTGGCTCTCTGTCCATTGCTTTTCGTAAGGGAATGCCGGTTCCCTTGCATTTTGTTGTCCTTAGTAAAAAACTGTGAGCTTTCATTCGTAAGCTCACAGTTTTTTATTTCCCATCATCCACAAATGTGCTATGATAAGAAAATCGACTGTCTTGGGGAAAAAGATTCCCTAGTCACCAGTCACTAATCACCAGTCAAGGAGTCACCATGGAAATATTTCTTCAATATGCTATCATCTGCCCGCTGGTCATGCTCGCAGGCTTCGTCGATGCCATTGCCGGAGGCGGCGGGCTGATCTCGCTGCCGGGCTACCTGCTCTCCGGTCTCCCCGTCCATAACGCCATCGCAACAAATAAGATGAGTTCGACGATGGGGACGGTACTTGCGACATTCAAATTTGCCAAAAGCGGCTTCATCCCATGGAAGCTCTCGCTCTCCTGCGTGGTCTGCGCCTTCGCGGGTTCCTCGCTGGGCGCGAATCTTGCTCTCATGATGGATGCAAAGATTTTCATGACCTTCATGCTGATCGTCCTCCCCGCGACAGGGCTTTATCTCACACGCGGCAATGTACTGGTCACTGAGAAATCACCGTACACATATAAGAAGACAGTCATCCTCAGCATGGTGACCGCCCTCTTCCTCGGCGTGTATGATGGCTTCTACGGCCCCGGCACCGGCACTTTCCTGCTGCTGCTTCTGACGGGCATCGCGCATCTTCCGCTGAAAGAGGCGAATGGTGTGACGAAGGTCATCAATTCGACGACGAATATTGCTGCGCTCTGCATCTTCCTCCTGCATGGCAAGGTACTCTTCCCCTTGGGCATCATCGCCGGCCTCTTCGGGATGGCAGGCAACTACCTCGGCGCGCTCTACTTCGAGAAAGGCGGCGCGCGCAATGTGAAGCCGATCATTCTCTTCGTCCTTGCGATCTTCTTCTGCAAGCTCGTGTATGAAATGTATATCAAGTAAAAAAGCAGCCGAAAGGCTGCTTTTTTGCGCCATCAGTCGCTGTATTTTGCCTACGGCGGAGAAGAAGGAAGAGGTGGATGCGAGGTGCGGTGTCTATTTCTGCTGCCAGCCACGCAAAATAAAAAGCCGATGTGAAATAACGATCATCTCATTTTCGCGTTCCATCTGCCGCGGGGGACTTGCAGCTCTCATAGGAG
>CAKPUX010000055.1 GCA_934193095.1 uncultured Dialister sp.
CTTTCTCTTCCCTGCCGTTTATAATACTTACATGATAATCATTCTCTAAAGGAGGCTTTACGATGAAAGAAACATATAGCAGAACCAAGTCTGTATGGCAGCGCATGGACGCCGATGAACGTCAGGCTGTCATGGACTATGGTGAAAAGTACAAGGCATTCCTGGACGTCGCACGCACAGAGCGTCTGGCAGCCGATGAGATCATCCGTCAGGCAGAGGCCGCCGGTTTCAAGCCGGTCTATGATATGGACTCCCTCAAGCCGGGCGACAAGGTGTACTGGAACCAGAAGGGCAAGTCTGTGATCCTGGCTGTCATCGGGGAAGAACCGGTGCATGCAGGCATCAAGATCGTCGGTTCCCACATCGACTCTCCGCGCCTCGACCTCAAGGCCAATCCGGTGCATGAGCAGGATGGCATCGTATATTTCCGCACGCACTACTATGGCGGCATCAAGAAGTACCAGTGGACCTGCATCCCGCTCGCACTGATCGGCGTCGTATACACGAAGGATGGCAAGAAGGTCGACATCAATATCGGTCTCAAGGATGATGATCCGATCTTCTACGTATCCGACCTTTTGATCCACATGGCGCAGGACCAGATGAAGAAAACGCTCGCAGAAGGCATCACGGGTGAACAGCTCCAGGCCATCGCAGGCACGAATGCCGAAGAAGATCTGAAGCCGAAGGAAGTCTTCATGAAGATGCTGAAGGATACCTACGGTATCGAAGAGGAAGACTTTGCCGCTGCGGAGCTCGAGCTCGTCCCGGCGACCAAGAGCCGTGACGTCGGCTTCGACCGCTCCCTCATCGCTTCCTATGGACAGGATGACCGTGTCTGCTCCTATGCGAATCTTGAAGCGATCCTTCAGGCTAAACCGGGTGTCAAGACGCAGGCGGCACTCTTGACCGATAAAGAGGAGATCGGCTCCTACGGCAATACGGGCATGGAGTCTTCCTATTTCGTCAAATTCGTCATGAAGCTCCTTGCGCTGCAGGGGAAGAATACCATCCTTGATTTCTATGAAACCATGGAAAACAGTGAAATGCTCTCTGCTGACGTGAACTCCTGCCTGGATCCAATGTTTGCGGAAGTTTCCGAAAAGGACAATGCTTCCTTCCTCGGCTATGGTATCAATCTCACTAAGTACGGCGGCGCTCGCGGTAAGTCCGGCAGCAATGATGCGAATGCGGAATTCCTGCAGAAGATCCGCACCATTTTCAATGAAGCCGGTGTCTGCTGGCAGATCGGCGAGCTCGGCAAGGTCGATCAGGGCGGCGGCGGCACCATCGCTTTCATGATGGCAGACTGGGGCGCAGAAGTGGTAGACTGCGGCACTGCGATGCTCTCCATGCATGCACCGTATGATCTCCTCTCCAAGGCGGATGCCTACGAGACCTACCTCGCGTACAAAGCATTCTTTGAAAGTAAATAAAATGTGAAAACGTGAAAAGCGCCAAGCTCAGATGGAGCATGGCGCTTTTTGATTGGCTCGGGGTTCAGGGGAGAAATAGGTTAAACGGGTTCTGAAGGTTCAAAAGGTTCACAGGTTTTTCATCTTTTGTAAATACCGTATATTTCAAAACTCCGCGGCGCGTAGATCCTTCGACTCAGTTCTCATATTTCAGATAAGCCATTTTTTAACACACGACGTTTTTCTCCGCTCAGGATGACGAAATGTGCCGCACCACCCCTCTGAACCCTCTGAACCAGTAGAACCCTCTCTCTTTCGCACGTAATCAAGGGGCAGCACGCCCCACGGGCGAACCCTGAACCCTGAACCCTGAACCTTGAACCCTGAACCCATTCTCTGCTATACTGTACCAATACGGCTCTTCGGGAAGGACCCGAAATGGAAGGATAGGAGGAAATTATGAGTCAAGAGAAAGACGTCCGCCTGGAGGATGTGGCGGAAAGCAAGGCCGAGCTGGATGACAAAGCCCGGAAGATGCTGGAGGACAAGGACGCAGACTCCCGCATGCGTATTTATGAAGGACCGTTGGGGAAGGCTATCATCGTGCTTCTCTGCGTGTGGACTGCGTTCCAGCTGTATTTCACGACCATCGGTGCGATCAGCGCGATCAATCTGCGTGCGATCCACTGTATTTTCTTACTGCTGTTTACCTTTTTGCTGTTTCCTACGTATAAGAAGGAGAAGCGCAGAAGGAAGCTGCCGCCGATCTGGGACTGGGTTTTCATTCTGGGCTCCATCGGCTCTTTCACTTACCTGATCTTGAATTACACGCGCATTGCACAGACCGGCGGCCGTATCTCTGATATGGAGGTCGGCATCGCCCTCGTCGCGATCGTCTGCGTCTTTGAGGCGGCGCGCCGTGCATCGGGCAATCTTGCGATTCTGGCGGCGGTCTTTCTGGCGTACAACTGGTTTGGCGCATACCTGCCGGGCTATTTCGGACACAATGGCTTCACGCTGAAGCGCGTGCTCATTACCCAGTTCTGGGGGACGCAGGGCGTGCTCGGCACCGGTATCGGCGTATCGGCGACCTATATTTTCCTTTTCGTCGTTTTCGGTGCTTTCTTGAAGCACAGCGGCTTCTCGAAATTCATCAATGATTTCTCTCTGACGCTTGTCGGCCGTACATCCGGCGGCCCGGCGAAGGTGGCGGTCATCGCCTCCGGTCTCATGGGCATGATCAATGGCTCGGCCATCGCCAATGTCGCGACGACCGGTACCATCACCATTCCGCTCATGAAGCGCACGGGCTACAAGAAGGAATTTGCCGGTGCTGTCGAAGCCGTGGCATCGACAGGTGGTCAGTTCACCCCGCCGATCATGGGTGCGGTCGGCTTCGTCATGGCGGAATTTCTGAATCTGTCTTACACCTATGTGGCACTTGCCTCCATCACACCGGCGCTCCTCTACTACGTCGGCCTTCTGCTGGCGGTCCACTTCGAGGCGAAACGTCTCGGACTCTCCGGCATCGCCAAGGAAAATATCCCGAATGCGATGGTCGTCATCAAGGAGCAGGGGCATCTGGTGCTTCCGCTCGTCAGCCTCATCGGGCTGATGTTTGCCGGCTTCACCCCGCTCTATGCGGCTGTGATCTCCATCTTTGTCACCATCGGCGCCAGCTGGCTGCGTAAGGATACCCGCATGGGCCCTGCCAAGATCCTGGAAGCGGTCGTCGAAGGGTCGAAAAGTGCGATCTCGGTCGGCGTGTGCTGCGTCATCATCGGCATCATCATCGGTACCGTCACTCTGACATCCATGGGGCTCAATATGGGCTACCTCATCCTGTCCATCGTACAGGGCGATCACATTTACCTCGCAGGCTTCCTCGTCATGATCATGTCCGCGATCCTTGGCATGGGTGTCCCGGGCGTCGCTGCCTATGTCATCGTGCAGGCCGTCGCGGTGCCGGTCCTCATCAAGGCGGGGGCGCTTCCGCTCATCGCGCACCTCTTCTGTCTCATCTATGCCTGCCTGTCGAATATCACGCCGCCAGTCGCCATGTCTGCCTATGTGGCATCCGGCATCGCCGACTCTGATCAGACGAAGACGGGACTGTGGGCGGTCCGCCTTGGGCTCATCGGCTTCATCATCCCGTTCTTCTTCCTGGATAATCCGGTACTCCTGATCGGCGTCGACAAGACAGCGACACTCTGGGAATCTCTCTGGAGCATCTTCACTGCTCTGATCGGTACTTTTGCTCTCGTGGCCGGTCTTGAAGGCTGGATCATCCGGAAGTCCGGCGTCATCGAGCGCGTGATCCTCATCGCCGTCTCCCCGCTGCTGCTCTTTCCTGGCAGTCTGACGGATATCGCAGGTATCGCGGGCATTGCCGCCGTCTGCGTATTCCAGTGGATGAGAAGGAAATAGGGACTGGGGACTAGTGACTAGGAATTAGTAGCTGGGGATTAGTAGCTAGGGATTAGGAGCGGCTGGTGACTAGAGACTGGGAGACATCAGCCCCACGTATCGTCATTTCGAGCAAAGTCGAGAAATCTTTTTTGCAGACCGATAAACGATGGATGTGTGAAAGCAGGGATGAGTGGCTAGGGATTAGGGATTAGGGACTAGGAGTGACTAGTGACTGAAATGCCATCTTCGGGCATCGCCTTGTTTATACTCCGCGGCGCTTTTGATTTTTATGCGCCGCACCACAATCCTGAACCCTGAACCCTGAACCTTGAACCTTGAACCCCCGAGTCCCACCTACCAATGCCCGCTCATTTGTAGTATAATATTTGCAACTTTATTATTCTCTGTGGAGAAGAGTAGGATAGAAGAAAGAGAGAGGGATCATCATGACAAAAAAATGGAAAAAAGCGATCGCGCTGTCATTGGCAGCTCTGACCCTGACCGGAGCTCTGGCCGGATGCGGGGATGACAAGAAAGCAGCTTCCGGCGCGGCGAAACCGGCGGCTGGACAGACGATCAAGATTAATTTCCCGACGGCGGGAGCTTCGGGCGCGCTCTATGCCGTAGGCGCAGCGATCACGAACATGTGGAGCAGCCAGGTACCGGGCGTGCAGGCTTCCAGCCAGGCATCGGCCGGCGGCATCGCAAACCTGAACATGGTATCCGAAGGCGAAGCACAGGTATCCATTGCGATCTCTTCCAATGTTTACCAGTGCCTGAATGGTACGGACAGCTTCAAGGATCACGCTTACAAGGATCTGAAAGCGATCGGCGGCCTGTACCTGAATCCGAATCAGGTCGTTGCTACAGCAAATTCCGGGATCAATAGCCTGAAGGACGTGAAAGGGAAGCACTTTGCCGTGGCATCGGCAGGCTCTTCTGTCTATAACGAATGCGAGACGCACTTCACGGCAGCAGGTCTTTCCTTCCCCGATGACATCAAAGCGGAATACATCACCTTCACCGATGCGGCAGATATGCTGCAGAACGGCTCCATCGATGGCGCATGGATCATGTCCGGCGCTCCGGCTTCCGCTGTGACACAGGCACTGACAGGCGGCGCGCACCTCGTGGAGATCGATGACGGTCTCATCAAAGAGCTGAAGGCGAAGTACCCGTGGTACACCAGCTATACGATCAAAGCCGGCACCTATCCGAATCAGGATAAGGATGTCAAGACATCGGCGATCAAGATGGTCATGTTCTGCCGCGGCGATCTGCCGGAGGATGTGGTCTATCAGCTGACGAAGACCCTCTGGGAACACATGGATGAGCTCGGACAGTCACAGAAAAATCTGAAGGGCCTCACCGCTGAAAATGCAGTGAAGGACATCGCGGATATCCCGCTCCACCCGGGCGCTGCCAAGTACTATAAAGAGATCGGCGTGCTGAAATAAGGTAGATCAAAAAGAGGCTCTAGGAGCCTCTTTTTACTTTGCTTTCATTTGGTTCAGGGTTCAAGGTTCAGGGTTCAAGGCTCGGGGTTCAGGGTTGTGGTGGCGGCTTCGCCGCCATGTTAGATGATGGTATTCTCATATCGCAGCCTTCTCCTCTAGGGGAAGGTGTACCGCAGAGGTAATGCTATTAAGTTAAGGAAATCGTTAGCTACGTAACGTCTTGCTTCCTCCTTCGGGGGATGTGCCGAAGGCAATAGGGGCATGCTAGCGGTATAGCGTACTATGTTGAATAGTCCGATGCTATTGATATCCCAACACTTTCATGCAATACCGCTACGTAGCCCCCTCAGCCCTTCGGGCAGCTCCCCCGATGGGGAGCCAAGAACGTTCTTCCGCTTAACTTAATAGCATTACACGCAGGGGCGGATAGGGTGACTATGGCATGAAAGACAGCTGGGATAAGGTTTTCCGGTCACTCCTATGAGAGCTGCAAGTCCCCCGCGGCAGATGGAACGCGAAAATGAGATGATCGTTATTTCACATCGCCTTTTTGCGTGGGGAGAAGCGTACAGCCATTCTCTTACCCGGCCCTGTGCGTCAGGCTATAATAATGACAGATCCGTGTTTCTTAAAGGCTCATAAGAGGAGGTACCATGAAATTTATCCATACGGCTGACTGGCATCTGGGAAAGCTTTTGAAAGAGCATGCCATGACAGAGGATCAGGAGTGGCTTTTGATGCACCGCTTCCTTCCACTCGTCGATGAAGAGAGGCCGGATGTCATTCTGCTCTCAGGGGATGTCTATGATCGTTCATACCCGCCGGAGGAGGCGGTCGAGCTCTTCGACCGCATGACAGAGGAGATCGTAGGAAAGCGACATACTCCTCTGATCGTCATCAGCGGGAACCATGACAGTGCGGAGCGCCTCGCGGTGGCGAGCCGTCTCCTGTCGCATCAGGGACTCTATATCTTCGGACCGCTGGATCGCGTGCATCCCGTCATTTTGGAGGATGCGTGGGGGAAGGTGGCTTTCGTGCCGCTTCCGTATGCCGAGCCGGCGCGCGTGCGCGTCATGATGAATCAGAAGGGGCTTTCCGGTGCGGAAGACATTCACAGCTACGAGGAGGCGGAGAAGAAGCTCTCGGAGATCCTTCTTTCTGACCTGCCCGATCCTTCGATGCGGAAGGTGGCGCTCGCCCATGTCTTTGCCGCGGGCGGGACGCCTTCCGAGTCGGAGCGGCCGCTCTCGATCGGAGGCTATGACAGGATCTCGGACAGAGTCTTTGATGCCTACGACTATGCAGCGCTAGGGCATCTGCACCGGCACCAGAGGACGCAGAAGCAGTCGGAAAGGGTGCAGTACAGCGGCAGTCTCATGCGGTATTCCTTCGATGAGGCGGAGCAGCATAAGGGCGTCATCGTGGGAACGATCGGAGAGGATGGCAGCGTCGAGACGGATTTCCGTGAGCTTTCGCCGCTCCATCAGGTCCGTGTGCTGGAAGGGACATTCGCCGAGCTCATGAGCGAAAAGAGGGAGGCCTCGGAGGACTACCTGCAGGTCATCCTGACGGATGAGCTGCCTGTGATCGATGCGATGCCAAAGCTTCGCGAGAAGTACAAGAATGCACTGGGCGTCGAGCAGAACATGGGCTATAAGGAGGACAGCGGTCGCCGCGATATCGAGTTGGAGCACATGAGCGATCAGGACATTTTCCGTGCATTTGTCAGCGAATTCCGCGAGAGAGAGCTGTCGGAGAAGGAAGAGGCGCTTGCCAATGTCTGCTGGGAAGCGGTGTACAAGAAGGAGGAAGAGCGATGAGACCTTTGAAGCTGACGATGCGTGCCTTTGGCCCCTATGCGGGGGAAGTGACGATCGATTTCGAAAAGCTGGATGGGCGGCATCTTTTCCTCATCTGCGGGCCGACGGGGGCGGGCAAGACCACGATCCTCGATGCCATGTGCTATGCGCTCTATGGGAAGACGTCAGGCGATCGGAGCGGCGCGCGTATGCGAAGCGACTATGCAGGGCCGGATCAGAAGACGGAAGTCATTTTTGACTTCATGATCGGCGATAAGACGTATCGTGCCTGCCGTTCACCCGAGCAGTTCATCGATAAGAAGCGAGGCAAGGGACAGACAAAGACAGCGATGCAGGCCTCGCTCTCGGAATTGGTCGACGGGAAGGAGATGTCGACGCTTCGCACGAATGTCGAGGCGGCGGCAGGAAAGCTGATCGGGCTCAATGCGAATCAGTTCTGTCAGGTCATCCTCCTGCCGCAGGGGGATTTCCGAAAGCTCCTCGTCGCGAAGGCCGAAGAGCGAGAGAGCATCCTGAAGCAGCTCTTCAAGACGCAGCGTTTTTCGGATTTCCAGTACGAGCTGAAGGAGCGTGCCGATGCGCTGTACCGGAAGAAAAAGGAGCAGGAAACGGTGCTCGTGACCACATACCATGCGGTCGGCGCACAGGATGCGGCGGAGCTCGCCCGCCTTGCTGCGGAGACGGAGCAGCAGCTCGCGGACGCGAAGAAGGTACACGCGGAAACGGAAAGCGCGATGCAGGATTTCCGCAAGGTGTACAGCGAGGCCGCGCAGTTGAATTCCCATTTTCAGGCACTGGACAAGGCAGAGAAGCAGCAGGCGTCACTCCTTATGAAGGCTGAGGAAATCGAGCATAAAAAGCAGGATCTGGTCCGCATCCGCCGGGCGAAGGAGCTTGCGGCGTATTTTGATATGCTCGACAACATCATGGCGGAAGGAAAGGCGGCAAAGTCTGCGAGGGATATCGCCGAGGCAGAGCGAAATCGCTATGCGAAAGAAAAGGAGCAGCTGCTCGCCTTTGAAACGAAGCTCGAAGGCCAGCGTGCGGAGATGGAAAGGGCGAAGACAACCATCACGCAGTTGCAGGGTTGGGAGCCGAAGGCGAAGGAGTACGGCGCGGCGCGGCGCAATGTGGAGCGCTACACGCAGAAATACAAGGAAGCGGAAACGGAGCTTGCCAGATTGCAGGAGACGGAGAAGAAATGCCGCGGGGCGGCGGAAGCCGCGCGTGAAGCAGCCGAAGACGTCCGGCGGCGCTACATCTTCGGTCAGGCGGCTATTCTGGCGAGCCAGCTCGAAGAGGGCGCGCCCTGTCCGGTCTGTGGCAGCGTGCATCATCCGCATCCAGCGGTTTCGAAGGAAAAATTGCCGACGGAAACCGAATTGAAAAAGGCACAGAAAGCAGCAGAAACGGCGACGAAAGACTACGAGAATGCCAGAAATCTGGCGGGCACCTATGCGGCGGGGGCATACGTCAGCGCCATCACCGAGATGGGGAATGCCCAGGCGAAGCTCGCAAGCCTCTCCGATCTGCCGGAAGCCTACCGCAGTCCCATTTTCCTTCGAAACGAAGTGAAGCGGCTGTTTGCGGCCGTGACGGCATGGGAAGAAGCCCTGAAAGCGCTGCAGGAGAAAAAAGAGCCGCTCCTTTCCGCATTGGGCGGCGCGGAGGCAAATTTCCAGAACGCCACGGCTCAGCGAGAAAAGCTGGCAGCCGACTATAAAGCGCAGTCGGATGCGCTGGATGAAAAAGCCAGAGGAGCCGGCTTTGCGGACCGCAATGACTGCAAGGTCTGGTATGCTCGCGTCAAAGAAGAAGAGCGGATGGAGAAATCGATTTCCGACTACGAAACCGAGCTGAAAGCGACGGAGAAAACCATCGCGGATGAGCGTCTCGTGACAGGCGATGCGAAACGCCCTGACATGGCCGCGCTCGGTCAGGAAGATAACCAGCTGCAGCACCGTCTCACTACGTCGGCGGGACAGAGCCGTTCGCTCGCTGACCAGCTGAAGAATCTGCAGAAAGTCGCGAAGGACACCGAAGCCATGGCGCAGGTGCTTGACGCGCTCTCTGAAGAACTGTCTCTTGCGCAGGGGCTCTATGACCTCACCCGCGGCAGCCGCACGAAGATCACGCTCGAGCGCTATGTGCTGGGCGTTCTCTTAGACGAGGTCGCGGAGGCGGCCAATCACCGTCTCCTTGAGATGAGCCATCGCCGCTACTCGCTTCATCGCATGAAGGAAACAGGCGCAGCGAATAAGGGCGGCCTCTCTCTTGAGGTCTCTGACAGCTACACCGGCCGCTCGCGTCCGGCGAATACCCTCTCCGGCGGAGAGACCTTCCTCGCCTCCCTCTCACTTGCCCTGGGGCTTGCCGATGTCGTGCAGGCAAGGCAGGGCGGCGTACACCTCGATACCATGTTCATCGACGAGGGCTTCGGCACGCTGGATCCGGAAGCACTAAACAGTGCGATGAATACACTGATCGATCTGCAGAGCACCGGCCGTCTTGTCGGCATCATTTCCCATGTGCCTGAGCTCGAGGAGCGCATCGATGCCCGCCTCAAGGTCAGTCCGGCGGAGAAGGGAAGCCGCGCGGAGTTTGAAATCGTGGAGTAAAAATGGGTTCAAGTTGATGGGTTCAAGGTTAGCCCCTTGGGCGTGCTGCCCCTTGATTGTGAATGAAAGCTCTGCTCGAATGAGAAATTAGAAATGAGAAATTAGAAATGAGAAATGGTGGTGCGGCGCATAAAAATATGGAAGCGCCGCAGAGGTTTGAAACTAGCGGGTTTCTCGTATCGCAAACCTAATCCCTAGCCACTAATCCCTAGCTACCAGTCACCAGACACTAGTCCCTCATCCCTGCTTTCAAACTTTTGGGGCTATCCTTTTCCCGTATCGTCATCCCGAGCACAGCCGAGGGATCTTTCTAGGGAAACACTGATTAAATCGTTGTCAGATTTTACTCTTGAAATTTTATACAAGACGAGGAATAACCTGACGCGAATAGCGAGCTATTTAAGGAAGGCTATGACGAAGTCATGTATAAAATTTCTTGTGGAATCTGACTCTGCGATTTCATCAGCGTTTCCCTAGCACTGCGGTTAGTATCACATAGGCACAGGCAGGGAAACGACGACTTGGCGCTACGTATTTCTGCTTTCACACATGCATTGTTTATCGGTCTGCAAGGAAGATTTCTCGGCAACGCTTTCAATGACGATACGGGAGTCTGATGTCTTCTAGTTTTTTAGTCACCAGTCGTTCGAGACACCTAATCCCTAGCTACTAATCCCTAATCCCTAGCCACCAGTCACCAGTCACTTCTAATCCCTGGCCAACCAAAAAGCAGGAACGAAAGAACGTTCCTGCTTTTCTTGACGATCGAACGCTCATTTGCTATACTTATGTTCAGGGAACAATATTTCTGAGAGAAGAGACGTTCGTGCTGAAAGAGAGGAAGCAGCATGTGCAATATTGGAATGAGAGCGCTGGTGCCGGTGAAGCGCGGCGGCGTGGATGATACGTTGGCGATTCGGAATGACTGGGGACTGATCCACATGCCCTGCCCTGTCGAGACGGCGATGGGACGGCTGTCACGCTCCTATGGCGAGTGCATGAGGACGCAGAGAAGGCTCTTCGGAAAACGGCGCGGGACGGCTGTGAGATTCGGCGATGATGCGGACAGCCTTTTCGTCCAGCTAAAGCTTTCTGAGCAGGCGCCTGGGCTTGGCTATGTGCATCTCGGCTCTTTTCATGACATCTTCGTGGACTTGGACGGGAAATGCACGATTCGCTTTGATACGGAGCACTCCCTTCACACCTACTGGAACATCCAGACCGTAGAGAAGCATATCGCAAAGCTCACGCCCTTCATAGAGGAGCCCGTTTCGCTCCTGATCACTCATCCGAAGAGGATGGAAATGGAAAGGCTCGCAGAGCTTCGGAAACGGATGATGGCGCTGTGAGTGATATTTCATCCCGATCAGGTCAAAAAAAGAGATGGAAGCGGATGCAAATGCATTCGGTTCCATCTCTTTTTCGTTTGTGATTTTCGGATAAGGAGAGGAAGAAACTCGGAAAGTCCTGCAGGAACACGGCCAAGGTCTGAAGGCTTCCCGTTTCCTACACTCCGAGCTTCTTTTTCAGCGCGAGATACGCATCCGTATAGTACGGCGTGACCTGGGACTCTCTTAAGTCGTAGCCGTAGGGGCGCCGGCTCATGGCGAGGATCGGAGGGGTCTGGATGCGCTTGGCGACGGAGAAGCCGGAGAAGAGAGCCCACCAGCGTTCAAGGTCTTCGGTGAAGGCTTTGGCGGTCGGGAAGAGGTCTTGCACGCGGACATGGCAGCCGATATGCGCCTCGAGACTTCCCTCTGCGTACCAAGTGAGGAGGTCTTCCGGGCAGAGGCGCTGCCATGGCTCGACGAAGCTCTTTAGAAGATAGTCATGGTACTCATAGATGAGAGGATCGCCCATGCCTTTGGTGACGTCCTGCTTTTCTGAGAGCTCGGCGGAGGGCTTCACGGTGAAGATGCCTTCCGGGATGACGGGGCTTTCGTACCAGTCGTTCAAAAGGCGGCCCAAGTGGTAGATCTGGTATTTCCATAGATCGGCGGTCGCGGCAAAGGCACCGGCGAGGTCGCCGTAGAGTGTGCCGTAGCCGACGGTCGTTTCTGTTTTATTGGCATTGCAGGTGAAGATGCCGCCAAAGGCAGCGGAGAGGGCGGAAAGGATCCGGCTGCTCCGGTCGCGCGCCTGCATGTTTTCCTTCATGAAGCTCGTGAGATGGATCTCGCGCCCGGCAGAGATCGGAAGGCCTTCCAGTGCTTTTGCCGTCTCATCGATGAATTGTCCGATGGGGATGGTGAGGTAGGGCGAGCCGAGACGCATCGCGAGGTCTTTGGCGAGCCCCTTCGTCATTTCTGAATTGTAGCGCGTCGGCGTATTCACGAGGAGCAGGTGGTCTGCGGGAAGGACGGAGCGGTAGAGCGCGGCATTCACCGCGGAGTCGATGCCGCCGGAGACGCCGATCACGACTTTGGATACGCCGATGGCGGAGAGAAATTTCCTGACGCCGTAGCGCATGGCGAAAAGAAGTAGGTCTCCCTGCCATGGCGGCATGGGAGAGGCGGGAAGGAGCGTGTTCGTGGATCTCTCGAAATGAAATGTGCTGCGGGCCTCTTCAAAGGGAGCGGCTTCGGCAAGAAGCCTGCCGTCCTTTCCATAAGCGGCCGTCATGCCGTCGAAGGTGTAGCAGGTCTTGCCGTTGTTCTCCAGTCCACGGCGGTTCACATAGAGCATCGGGACGTGGAGACGGGAGAGTTTGGCGGAGAGCATGCGGTGGCGTTTTTCATTTTTGGAAAGCGTGAAGGGGGAGGCGGACAGATTCAGGAAAAGATCGGTGCCCTTGGCGGCAAGGACATCCATGGGCGAGAAGCTGTAATTTTCATCCCAGCTGTCTTCGCAGAGGAGAAGCGAGAGGCGGATCACTTCGCCGCGGAGGGAAATCACAAAGGGCGCGAGTGCTTCTTCGGGGGTCGAGCCTTCTTCTCTCGCGAGGGCGAGAAGAGAGGTGAAATAGCGACGGTCATCAAAGCAGCGGTAATTGGGCAGCAGCGCTTTCACCGCATAGGGACGATGCAGTCCTTCCGGAGAGAGGAATGCGCCGTCTTTCGCGAGAAAAGCGGCGTTGTATTTTCGGGGGCGGCCATCGTCATTCGTCTTTGTCCAGTCGATGGCGACGTTCCCCCACGCGATCATAATGCCTTGCGCTGCTTCTCGGAGGCGGTCATTGTATCGCTCTGCCTCGCGCAGGAAGGCATTCTGGTCCCACAGGTCTCCGATGAGATAACCGGTCAGACACATCTCGGGAAGAACGAGAAGGTCAGATCCCTCCTCTTTGGCGAGTGCGATCTCTTTTTCGATGAGCGCCCAGTTGGCGCGGATATTCCCAGGCAGGATGTCGAGCTGGGCGGTGCGGATAGTGAGCATGGTTGGGCTTCTTTCGTGAATGGAAGTGACTAGTATAGCGTATGTCGATGAAGAGGACTTTCAATCGACATACAAATGTAGTCAGAATTAGCGTCGGAGCGACTTGCTTCCCCCTTCGGGGGAAGTGCCGAAGGCAAAAGGGGCATGCCAGCGGTATGGCGTACTATGTTGAATAGTCCGATACTAACGATATTCCAACACTTTCAGGCAATACCGCTACGTAGCCCCCTCTCCCCTTCGGGGAGCTCCCCCGATGGGGAGCCAAGACATTCCACCACTTCTCACTAAGTCCAGAGGTTAACAAATCGCTATACTAGTGACTGGGGATGAGGATATAACAGGTGCAATGCTGTGGAAAGAGGGCTCCTGCATCCACTTGCGTTTCTTCCATTTTACAAAAGCATTTCCCTATTGTAAATGCACGGCGGCGAGATTTGTTATATAATGACTGTAATATG
>CAKPUX010000056.1 GCA_934193095.1 uncultured Dialister sp.
TTCCGTGATCCGGTGCAAGAAGGCAAAATACAGAAGGGCCACACCAGAAGCCACATCAGAGAACATCCTTCACAGGGTTTTGTAAGTGTCAAGTTTTCCTCGGTAATTCATTTGACTGTCGATAATTACTATCTCCGTGGCTTCGGTCTAATCAGTATTTCTGTATTGCTCTGGCAAGTCTTCCCATGGGGGAAGAAGAAGCTCCATAAACGCCTATACGCCCTTCCAGGCATCCAGGCCTATAGTTTCTCATTCTGCGCTCTGCCTGCACCACGGCTTTGTGCATGGCTCTATCTATCTTTTTGTAGCTCTTCCCATTAGCATGGTACAAGAGGGCTTGCGTAAGCGTCTTATTCTTCCGGGCGGTCAGTACCCAGACCATGTACTCCATTCCTTCGCTGGACCAGCTCCGCCCCTGCCGTTTCATGCGATAGCTGTAGAACCGGTGATTCGTTTCTGCAGTACCCAAGTGGATTTCTGTATGGATGCCGCGCTGGCTCAGGCTTGGGATATAGGGAGCATTTCTTTCCAGATAGCTCTGCAGTTTGTCTACCTCTTCCAAATCCGCCTCTGTTCGGGCGCAGCTCCGGGCAGTGTCCATCCATACGGGAATCCGTTTCATTATATCGTCGGTCTGGTGAAGCTCTCGGATCATACGGTCTACCAGCTCCCTCTTGCAGAAGCTGAGCCGGGTCCGGATCTTTTCATGTACATGATAGCAGTCGCGGAAGTGCTGGTGATCCAGGCAGCCTTCTACCATTTGCTCAAAGTCCTGAAACTGGTATCCGGCCCCTCCATCCCCATTCGATAGCACCGTGGTCTTAGACAGGTCATAGTGCCCATGCAGATAGCTTGCTGCCATTGCAAAAAGTTCTTTCCTGCTGGTGGACGCAAAACAGCGAAGTCCTATCAGTTCTGTCCTGTTGCCATTTTTCCTGACTCCTTCGTATACCTGGAGGCGATGCACCTCCGAGACGTTGCCTTTCTTCTTGTTCTTGAGGATGATTCCATCCCCTTCAATCGCTATAATCTCCGGCTGTACTGGCTTTTTATCCTTCTTCTCTTCTACGAATGCTTTTTCGTAAGCCTTTGCCTTCTTACCGGCATAATTCTTGAGTGAGATAACGGACTGATGGGAGATGGTAATCCCTGCCAGGCTTTGCAGGAGTTCGCTGGCACTGCGGGATGTCGTAATTGCGACAGACTCGACAATCCGCTCAATCATTCCCAGGCTGTAGTGCTTTCTGGACTCAAAGCCCATTTTGCAGTCCAAGGGATAGAAGCTCTTCCCTTCTTTCTGCAGAAGTCTTCGGGTATAGGTCAGCTCTCCATAGCGGCAGCAAATCGTCCTAGAGTCCCGGCGTGCCACACGCCACCCCTGTACCTTGTAAATATCTGATACAGCTCAGTGTCAATACGCTCCAGGGCCATAGCTATAAGCTGACAGTTCATTTCAGTAAGCCAATGAGTTAGCTTCCTTTCAGCCTCGATAGAGTCATCAGATTCCTTAATGAGAGAAATGACTGCACCAATTGAATTTTCACTCCAAATTTCTCCAGTTTTTGTTATAATATCCATGAGGAAAGCCCTTTCTTTGTTTTATTTGTGCACGGAAATTATAACATTTCCACTCAAAGGGAGGCTTTCCTCTTTTATTGTTTCTGGAAAAATTTCCCTACCGAGTAAAATTTTACACTAAGGAATTATATTTTTGATTCGTTTATCTAGTATTCTGGATTATCTTTTTAGTTTTTTGTTTGTGTTATCATTATTTCCTATGGCTTGCGGCCTTTCGATTCTGTTTTCATTTTGCCCTCTCCTTAATAAATTCTTTTTCCAGTTTCTTGATTGTTTCGTTGTATCTCAACAGTTCTCGTTTTAATTCTTCGATTTCTGCTTGTTTAGCATCTAGTTTAAATGGTTTAAAATTGTCTATGGTATCAATTTTGTTGTTCATCATTTCTTCTATGGTGTTTTCATATGTTTCTTTGATTCCCGTTCGGAATAAAATAGTCACAATTTTTTTGTTATTCACTTCTGTTACTTGTCCGGCACCATAGCCACTGACATATACTTCCAGTTTTTTCTTTAATGCCTTCCATTCTTTTACAAATTCAATGCCATTTTTGATTCTCAATAGCTATGCTGTATTATCATTCTCAAAAAAAAGAGAGCGCCAAAGCGCTCTCTTTTTTTTAGATGGATGCTCACAACGATCCCTTCGGCCAACAGTCACTTTTCCCCATGCTGCAGGCGTGCCTGTTTTCTGAGCGCATCCCACATCTTCACTTCTCTCGCTGTCGTCTTCACATCATGGACACGGAAGAGGGTGCAACCCTTTTCGATGCCCCAAAGGTTCACGGCTGCTGTCCCCTCGTCTCTTTCTTCTGCCGGAAGGTCAAGGATCGTTCCAATGAACCGCTTGCGGCTGACGCCGAGAAGCCATGGATACGGGTATGCCTGTGTGAGTTCGTCCAGGCGGGCAAGTACCTCCATATTCTGCTCGCCGGTCTTTCCAAAGCCGATGCCCGGATCAAGGATGATGTTCTCTTCTTTCACACCGGCGGCGATCGCGATGGAAAGTGTCCGGTCGAAGAAGGACTTCATTGAGGAGATGATATCTCCCTCATACACGGTATCGTTCTGGTTGTGCATCAGGATGGCAGGGACGCCATAGGCTGCCGTGACGGCGGCCATGCTGCCGTCATCGTACTGAAAGCCCCAGACATCATTCACCATATGCGCTCCGGTAGACAGGGCTTTTTTCATCGTCTCATAGTGGTAGGAGTCGATGGAGATCGGGACGCTGCTTGCATCTAGCAGCAGAGGAAGAAGCTGCATGAGACGTGCGGTCTCTTCCTCTGCCGTCAGCTCTGTGTGTCCCGGCCGTGTCGACTCTGCGCCGACATCGATCATAGCAGCACCGTCTGCAGCCATGTCTTTCATATGAGACATCGCATGTTCTTTGGTATTCCACAAGCCTCCGTCGGAGAAGGAGTCGGGCGTCACGTTCAGGATGCCCATGACAAGGGAAACATCTCCAAGGGAAAGCGTTTTCCCATCCTTCCATTTGTAATTGCGCACCGGTCTGGTCATATGTATCTCCTTTTGCATCGCGGCAGGAAAAAATATCGTAAAGATCAAGGGAAGCGGCTGCTGAATATCTTCCAAATTATACCATAAAAGGGCAACAAAAAAAGCGGCGTAAGCCGCTTTCCTGTGCGAATGAATCATTGAGGAGTATGATTCAGACGCAGCCGAATTGATAATCAGGGAAATAATCATCAATTGGACAAGCAGAACAACTCTGCTGCATGGCATTTCCTCCATGTACTTCTATTATACATGATATTTGAGAAATTTCCAGTGGGAAGCTTCGAAACTTGAAATATTAAAGGGACTCTCTGCCCAAAAAGGGCAAATGGCAGGGGCGATCTTCCGTTTGGCATGGGATCCGCACCCTGCTGTGCTTATGCCTCTTCGATGAGCCGCTGCAGAAGCTCTGCTTTTCGATTCACGGCAGAGAGGAAACGGGAGAGATCCGTTACAGCATCCTTCCAGTAGATGAGAGCGACGGCATCTTCTCCGCTGTACAGGAAACGAAGAAGTGCAAAGCTCTCCTTTTCCCCGCGTTCCTGATAGGCAGCGATGCGATGCAGGCGCGCTTCCATCTTCAAGCGGTTTCCCTCCGTATCTTCCATATAGCGGAGGATCTTCTGCCATTCTGTGGCTGCCCCGCCGGAGAGCTCCACGAGGGCAAGGATCTCCTCCGGTACGGAGAGGTCAGTCCGCAGCAGAGCGAGCCGTCCGATCTCTTTCAGCACGTCAAAAGCCTTCGCGGCTTCTAGCAGAAAAGCCGCCGCATACGACTGGCGGCTTCCTTTCCATGTCTTGGAGAGCTTCAGCGTCATCTCCTCTTGAAGAACTGCCATATGACGAAAGGCGGTAAGAAACGCGCTGTATGTCTCCGGCGACATGTTCTTTGTCCACAGGACTGTCAAAAGATCAGAAGCTGCCTGCCAGTCTTTTTCAGACGCACGAACGGCGCCCCAGAATTTTTCTTCCTTATTTGTCATGGATACTCCTCATACCGGGGAATCGCGGATCCTGTCTCATCAGGGCAGAATCCGCATTCCTCTTTTTTCTGCCTGTATGTTTTAACGCTTACAGTTCGATACTCTCTCCGGGCTTCACGACGATGACGTCTATACCCTCTTCCCTGCCCTTTTCCGCAAACGCCGCCGGATCCTGCGCGATGACGGGCCAGGTATTGTAGTGAAGGGGGATCACATGCTTTGCTTTCAGGAATTTCGCGGCGACGAGCGCATCATCCGGCCCCATCGTGTAGTTATCCCCGATCGGAAGGATGGCATAGTCGATATCAAACATCTCGCCGAAGAGCTTCATATCACCAAAGAGCGCCGTATCGCCTGCGTAGTAGACGGTCGGTCCCTCTTTGAAGGAAATGATAAATCCGCAGGGGATACCGCCCGGCACGCCGCAGCTGTGCAGCGCCTGTACCATTTTGATCGTAGCGAAGTCTGTCTTGTACCGGCCGCCTAAATTCATCGGTGCAAAGTTCAAGACCGTCTTCGGGAAAAGACCGATGACTTCAGGGATGGCAACGATCGTAGCGCCCGTGCGGCGGGCGATTTCTACAGAGTCACCGAAATGGTCGCTGTGCGCATGGGAAAGCAGGATGTAGTCGCATTTCACCCGATTCGGAGATACGGCGGCATCTCCGTTTCCCGTGAGGAAGGGATCAAAAAGCAGCTTCTCCTTGCCAGTGTCCAGACGAAAGCAGGCATGTCCGAAAAATGTGTACTTCATAAAAATCGCTCCTTTCGAAACTCATAAAATGGTATGGATGGCTTGGAATGTATCGCTATTTATTCTTTCGCGCCATGATCTCCTTGACGATCTTCTGTGCCACATCAGCGAGGGCGATCCCGCGTTTCATACTGGTCTGCTGCATACGGCGGTAAGCATCCTCTTCGCTGATATGGTAGTAGTCCATCAGAAGCCCTTTGGCGCGGTCGATGATTTTTCTGGCGGCGAATTCACGCTCCATGTCCTTCACCCGATCCACGATCTCACACTTCTGCCTAAACTGAGACACTGCGATCTGGATGGCGGGGAACAGATTTCGCTCATCGACAGGCTTCATGACATAGCCGAAGACCATGGACTTCTTCGCTTTTTCGATGATATCTTCATCACCGAAAGCCGTCAGGAGGACCACGGGCGCCGCATTGTCGTGGGCGATCATCTTTGCTGTCTGGATGCCGTCAAGGCGCGGCATTTTCACATCGAGGATGACGAGATCCGGCTTTTTTTCTTTGACAAGATCCAAAGCCTCCACCCCATCTGAGCCGACGCCGACGACTGTGTGTCCGGCTTCTTCGAGCATTTCCCTTAAATCCATGCAGATGAGCGCTTCATCATCTGCTATGACGATTCTATATTTTTCTGCCATTTTTTATGCCTCCATCAAAGCCAGCGGGCAGTAAATATCTGCCACGACCATAGAATCCTCATTTTTTAAGCCAAACTCGCCCTTGAGTTCGATCTCTGCGAGATTTCTGACGATTTGAAGCCCCAGATCAAATGTCCTTGTACTGAAATCTTCCGGCAGCGGGTGTCCATTATTTTTGATATATACATGCAGGCGTCCATGATCGATCTCCGTGCCGACCACCAGAGTGCCGCGCGGCATCTTATGAAATCCGTGGTCGATCGCATTATGAATGAGTTCATTCGTTGCGATCGCAAGCGGTACAGCTTTTTCGGAATTCACGATCAAAGGCCGCCTTCCTTTTTCGCGCACCACATCGACGGCGCAGAGTGCGAGACTGTCGACAGAGAGCTTGCAGATCTTATCGAGAAGCACGTCCATATCGACCTGATCCCCACTCTGGTTCGCCAAAATGTCGTGAATCTTGGAGATCCCAAGTATCCGGCTGACGGCTCTTTTCAGTGCTTCTTTTGTATCTTCATCTTTTGAGCGCCGCGCCTGCATGCGAAGCATCCCCGCAATGGTATTCAGACTGTTTTTGACGCGGTGATGGATCTCTTTGATGACGGAGTCCTTAACAAGGATCTGCCGTTCTTTTTCACGGATGGCTGTCACGTCGGTCAAAACGATCACCGTCCGCGTCACCCGGCCGCCGGAAATGATCGGGAGCCCCCAGGCGGAGAGCGTCATATTTTCAGACACTTCATCGCTGAATGCGGGGCGGCCTGTCTTCATGACTTCATCGACCAGCGGGAAGTGGACGATGGTGTGTCCGATGATGTCACGCTGCTCGATCGCCTCCTTGTCCAGCACGAGATAAAGATCGTCGGCCATGTCATTGGCATACATGATGCGTCCGGCGGCATCGAGGATGATGACGCCGTCCTGCGGACGGATGCTGTAGTAGTCTTTGCCGGCAAATGGTACCTGCAGCGCCAGATTCGCCGTATCGGTAAGCACCTGCTGCTGGGACAGGGACACGGAGGCAAAGCAGACGACGGCAAAGGGCCGTCCTGCATTATCAACGATCGGATACGCTGTGACGGCGATCTCTCGTCCTTGATCCAGTTCCTTCCTGCCGACGACCTTGCGCCCTGTCTGGAAGACATTGTCGACGATCGCCAGATCATCCACCAGAAAGGTGTCTCCGGCATGGAAAAATGTCGAGCCATGGGTGTAGGATGGCTTCACGGCTGTCAGTATGACAGAGATGTCTTCATTCTTCCCTCGGGCACAGAGGTAGACCTGGCTCTTGGAAATATCGGAAGCGCACTGCAGAGCCACCTGCATGTGATCTAAGATTTTTGCCTGTACGCCAGTCAGATTGGTCGTATCTCGGACTAGGGTATAGAGCTGACTGACTTCGATTCCTCGGGTCTGCATCGCGTTTCATCCTCTTTTCATTCGCAAAGTTTAGAGCTTTACCTGATCTGCCAGGAACGGCAGACGGGGATCTGCATTGAGTGTCAGAGGGGCATAGTCCCCCGCCTGTGCCATGTAGTAGGCACGGCAGCCGATCATGGCTCCATTGTCTGTGCAGAGGACAGGATCGGGACGGCACATGCGGATGCCGCGTTTGTCACAGGCTGCCTTCAAGGCCTTGCGAAGACCGCTGTTAGCAGCGACACCGCCGGCAAGGGCAATGGTCGAAAGACCTGTCGCATCGACGGCGCGCATGGCTTTCTCGACCAGTACATCGACGACGGCTTTCTGGAAGGAGGCTGCCACATCCTTCGGATGGACCTCCTCTTTCTTCATTTTGGCCGTATTGAGGTAATTGATGACCGCTGATTTGAGTCCGCTGAAGGAGAAATCATAGGTGTGCTCTTTTCCAAGTCCCATCGGGAAATGGATGGCATTCGGATCTCCTTCCTGTGCCAGACGGTCGATGTGAGGGCCGCCCGGATAGGGATAGCCCATCACACGGGCGATCTTATCGAAGGCTTCTCCGGCCGCATCATCGCGTGTCTGTCCCAAAAGCTCGAAGGTGTTGTAATCCTTCACGATAACGATCATCGTGTGGCCACCGGAGACGACAAGCGAAAGGAATGGCGGTTCCAGATCCGGATACTGAAGAAGATTCGCAAAGATATGCCCTTCCATATGGTTGACTGCGATCAGCGGTTTTCCGAGTGCCCATGCGGCAGATTTTGCCGCAGCGACACCGACCAGCAGTGCGCCCACGAGCCCCGGTCCCTGTGTCACGGCAATGGCATCTATATCCTGCCAGCCTAGATGCGCTTCTTCAAGGGCTTCGATGGCGACAGGAAGGACATCCTCGATATGGTGGCGGGATGCGATCTCCGGCACGACACCGCCGAATTTCTTATGGATCGGCACCTGCGTGGAGATCACATCGGATAAGATATGACGCCCATCTTCGATGACTGCGCAGGAAGTCTCATCGCAGCTCGATTCAAAGGCTAGTATTTTCATGTTGACTCCTTATTTTTATGTTTATGGTATGGAATAGATTCCCGAACATGGGTATACGGGGAACGGCATGGCCCGAAGGAGGGCAGCTGTCTTGAAAGTCTCCTGATCTATTAGTCTCTCTGTCTTGACGTTTTCCTTCGCTTACAGCGCCCTTTCCATCACATACCCATCCTCGATGGGCATGTCGTACACGTTCTTTCGGAGACCCAGATTTTTGAATCCAAAGGTCTCATACATATGCTGCGCGGATAGATTGCTCACGCGGACTTCGAGAAACATCGTCTGCATATCGCGCATCCGGGCTTCTTCGATGCCCTTTTGAAGGAGCATGCGTCCGATGCCCTGACGCCGGCTTTCCGGGCGGACACCGATATTCACAAGCTGGCCTTCGCCTGCGATGAACCAGAAACAGCCATAGCCTGTGATGAACCCGTCCTCTTCCGCGACAAGGTAGAAGCTGTGCTCATTTTCCATGAGGTCATGATGCACCGTCTCCCTGCGCCACGCATCGGAAAAGCAGAGGCAGCCGATATCATAGATGGCGGCCACATCCTTTTCCTCCGCTTTGCGGATCAGGATTTCCCGTGCAGTTTTTCCCATAAGACCTCCGCCTCGCTGCGGCGAATGTAATTCGGAAGAAGGGAGAGCGGATCATCCTTTTCTCCTTTTTCCAGCCTTGCAAAGGCCGCTGCCGCGACGCTGCCGGCTCTGGCAAGGCGGCTCCTCGCTGGTGCCACGCGGATACCGGCGGATTCGAGCTTTTCCTTATACGTATCTGCACATTCGCCGACTGCGATGACAGGCCCGCCATGACGAAGGGCCGCCGCGATGACGTCGTCGATGGGCGCCGCCTCTTCCGGTGCTTCCTTCCAGAATTCGTCAAAAGCCCCGTAGAGCGCCGCATAGACATGGCCCCGCTGGGCATCTTCGAGCGGCAGGATGAAAGCCTCAGCCCCTTCCATATTCCGCGCCAGTGCCTCCAGCGTATCGACCCCGACGATCGGTACTTTCCAGATATAGGCTGCCATCTTCGCCGTTGCAAGGCCGATGCGAAGTCCGGTGAATGAGCCGGGACCGATAGAGACGGCGATGGCCGTGATGTCTTCCTTAGATACGCCTGCTTCCTTCATCATGGCGTCCAGATGCGGAATGAGCTGCTCGGAATGGGTCAGTCTTTTCTGCACCGTCCATTCAGCGACGAGCCTGTCTTTTTCCGCCAGCGCACAGGACAGCACAAGGGAAGAGGTATCAATGGCTAGAAGCATAATCTGTAATCTCCTTTACGATCGCATCCGGAGCGGCATCGCTCCATGTGATGCGGATTTCTCTTTCTGTTTCCGATAGGACACGGATGTCTATATGGATCGCTTCCGGCGGCACGACATCAGGAAACATGTCGGCCCACTCAGCGACCGTCACACCGCCCGTGCTGTATTCCTCCCACCCGATATCATAGAGTTCTTCCTCGCGATGCAGGCGGTAGAAATCAAAGTGCTTCAGGGGGAGCGCGCCCTCGTAATAATTCATGATCGTAAATGTCGGGCTCCCGATGACGCCGGAAATCCCCATGCCGGCAGCGAGTCCCTGCACGAAATGGGTCTTACCGGCGCCCAGATCTCCGGATAGGGCGATGAATTCATCATTCACCGCTGCCGTTCCGAGAAATCGTCCAAGCGCCATCGTTTCATCCACGCTCTTTGTATGTAGTACTACCTCATGTTTCATGGAGCCACCTCATCAGATCTTCATGGCAGGCAAGACCTGCCTCATAGCCCTCTCGGTGGAGCGAGCGGAGCTTCTCCACATTCTTCTCCGTCCGTGATACGACGACGGGATTTCTCGGGCGGATGACAAAGACGCGCCCTTCTTTTTCCAAAGAAAGGAGCTTTTCTACTTTTTCATTATATATTGCAGGGATGGCGCACATTTCCTCGACCACCCGCGGATAGTTCTTCCCATAGAGCATAGAGAGCAGCGCATGAAATCCGGCAGGCACCGGCCTTTTGCGATAGTCTCTATCGCGCGTTAAGATGTACACCGGCTTTCGGCAGCACGTAGGAAGCTCCTCAGGCAGCGGCACAAAAGGCATGCCGATCCCGCCGTCTACATAGATGCCGTCCTTCAAAGGGACAGGCTTTGAGAAAAGCGGGATCGAGCAGCTGGCTTCCGAGATCTTGAAAAATTCCCTCACCGTACACGAGCGGCTCGACACGTAGACCGGCTGACCCGTGAAAGCATCCGTCATGATGATATAGAGCGTCTCCTTCGACTTTTCCGCCGCCTCAAAATCGTAGGGATCGATCGACTCCGAAAGCTCGCCAAAGATGAAGTGGAAATTGAAATAACTCCCCTGCTTCACCAGATGCCGCAGTCCCATATAGCGCGGATCCTTCGCAAATCGGGTATTCATTCGAAGACTTCTCCCGCTCTGGTGTGCCAGGTAGCACAGCCCCTGCATGGAACCGGCTGAGATCCCCATAGAGCAGGGAAAATACAGTCCTTCCTCCATGAAGGCGTCCAGCACGCCGGCCGTGAAGAGCCCGCGCATCGCACCGCCTTCCATGATGAGCAGGCTCTCTTGCGCTCCATGGATCTCGCTTTCTGTATTCCATGCTTTCATCATGAGTGAATGGAATGCCTCCTTTGGGAATGGCGACCGGGGATCGGATGGTCTCAGCGAAGGGGGCGCCCCCCTTCGCTGAGACTATCTCCCGTGAAGCTGTTTTTTTACTTAGAACCCTTCGACTGATTCTTGACTGCATTGATCTTCGCCGCGATGGCATCCTGATCTCCTAAGTAGCTTACATCATGCACCGTGAAGTCTTCATTCAGATGATAGACGAGCGGCACACCGGTCGGTACATTCATGCCGGCGATCTCTTCATTCGAGATACCTTCGAGGTGCTTTCGGAGCGCGCGGATGGAATTCCCATGGGCTGCGATCAGAATCTTCTCTCCCTTTGCGATTTCCGGACGGATCACGTCTTCGAAGTACGGAGCCACACGTGCGACCGTATCCTTCAGGCATTCTGTCAAAGGAAGCTGTACTTCATCCTTGAATTTCTGATACGGCGCCTGGTTCTCCGGACATCTTGGATCATCTGCCGAAAGAGCCGGCGGACGGACGTCATAGGAACGACGCCACAGATGAACCTGCTCAGCGCCGTACTTATCCGTGGTCTCTGTCTTGTTGAGTCCCTGCAGCGCTCCGTAGTGACGCTCATTCAGGTGATAATTCTTCTCGACGGGGATCCAGGTGAGATCCATCTCATCGAGTACCGTGTATGCCGTATGAATGGCACGCTTCAGTACAGATGTATAGCATTTGTCGAAGGTAAATCCCTCTTTAGCAAGCAGACGGCCTGCCTCACGCGCTTCGCTGTAGCCTTTCTCCGTCAGCTCGACATCCGTCCAGCCGCAGAATAAATTTTTCTGATTCCATTCACTTTCTCCATGACGAATGACTACCAGTGTGTACATCGTTTTTCTCCTTTTTACAATACCTATCGTGAACCCCATATATTCTACTATATACTGCCTTGCCTGATCATCGGTCATGAATCACCAAAATGATCATACCCTTTGGCGAAAAGCCTCTTGCGCCCGTCTCGATCCGTCAGATACACGATGCCTGTGCCTTCCTCAGTGACCCTTCCGATCACAGAGACAGGCAGCAACGGATCGAGCTTTTGAAGGTCTTCTTCTGAGATCGTCCCGATGAGTTCATAGTCCTCACCACCCGTGAGTGCCCAGTCCAGTGGATCCTTGGAGAGATGCGCGCCCAATTTTCCGGCTTCTTCGGAAATCGGGATCTTCTCGCGAAAAAGCTCGATCTCTACATGGCTTGCTTTGGCGATCTCATTGATCTCTGAGGAAAGACCATCCGAGACATCATTCAAAGATGTCGCTCCGGCTGCTCTGAGTGCGCTGCCGAGCTTGATCTGCGGACGCGGCCGCTGGTGGCGCTCACATAGAGAGGGATACTCTTCCGAAAGCCCCGCGAGCAGCGCGGAGAGTCCGGCGGCCGAGTCACCCAGTGTCTCCGTCGCAAAGACGAGATCGCCAAAGCGCGCCCCGCCTCGCGTGACTGCACGTCCTTTGGGCACCATACCGACCACCGTTCCTGTCAGAATGACCCCACCGGGAGAGCCCGTGACATCGCCGCCCAGAAGATTCACGCGATAGGATGAGCAGCACTCGCGGATCCCCTCATAGAGTGATTCCACCCAGGATACCGGCAGCTGCTCCGGGAGCGCCGCCGAAATGACGAATCCGATCGCATCCGCTCCCATCGCAGCCATATCACTGAAATTGGAAGCACAGAGCTTGTATCCGACATCAGAAGGGCGCATCGTCTTCTTGATAAAATGGATCCCTTCCACCATCGTATCGGTGGAGATCACCTGATCATAGCCGGCCGGCACCCTATACACCGCCCCATCATCGCCCGAGCCGATCACGACCAGCTCCGGCCGATAGATGAGATCCTTCGCTATGCGATCGATCAGACCGAATTCACCGACATCTTTCACGGTCTCTTCCATGAAAATCCTCCTTCAAAGCAGCCTTTGCAGCTGCTTTCTTGCGAAGATCAGGCTTCCACCAGCAGGGCCCCGAGACCTTTTAGCTCTGCGAGCGCTTTTTTATGATCCTCTTCAGCGACCCAGCCCAGCCCCGGGACGAGAAGCGTCACGCTCCGCCCTGACTGCAAAAGAGACAGGACCGTCTCCTTCACGCAGTACTCCGAAGCGATACCGCCCACATAGACATGAGAAGACGCGACATCATGCAGCGCCTCCCCTTCCGCGTTCATCCCATGAAAAGCAGAGTATTCTTCGACATCATCCCGCAGACCTTTGAGGAAGAGATTTTCCTTCGATGGACGATTGGCCGACCGCTTGATATCCCGTGCAAAAGAGGGATCTAGCGCCGCCCCTTCGGAGCCGGCCACGCAATGGACCGGCCAGATGCCGCCATTCTTTTTGAAAGAACCATTCGTCTCACTGTGCCAGTCAGACG
>CAKPUX010000057.1 GCA_934193095.1 uncultured Dialister sp.
CGCAGGATGGATATGCCCCGCAGGGGCATCCTTCTACGTAGCGGATAACGTACTATTGGCTGGGATCGTCTCACATGTATGGTGTCAGATCCTTCGGCTCAGTCCCCACCTGTTCTGGCTGGGGCTTTTCACACATAGGGCGTTTTCTCTCCGTTCAGGATGACGATACGGGGGAGCGGAAGGGTTTTCATCTGGGAGATACGTTGCGTGTTTTGGAACTAGCGGTGTTATATACGATACGAGTAGGCCCTTGGAGAAGGGCCGCGCCGAAGGCGCAGGATGGATCCACGTAGCGGTGTGAAAAACTATGTGAGACTACCCGTTTCCCTTAAACGTCATCCCGACCGAAGTGAAGGGATCTTTCCTGCAGACCGGTAAACCGTGGGTGAGGGAAAGGCGAAAAAGGAAGCACCAAGGTGTTGTTTGAGTGAGGGCGCATTTGTACATATGGCGGCAGTGCAATAAAGATCGAGGGCTGCGCTCGGGATGACGGTACTTGGGGAGCGGATAGATTCACAAGGGCGGCTTCGCCGCCTTTTTAGAAGGATGGTATTCCCGTATCGCAGCCTTCCTCTCTAGGATAATGCCATTAAGTTAAGCGACAGAACGTTCTTGGCTCCCCATCGGGGGAGCTGCCCGAAGGGCTGAGGGGGCTACGCAGCGGTATTGCATGAAAGTGTTGGAATATCGATAGCATCGGACTATTTAACATAGCAAGCTAAACCGTTAGCATGCCCCATCTCGCTGCACTCGAAATGGCGTCTCACTGGATTTTAGCGTCGCTTCACTCCTAAAAATCCGGTTCGCTTGCACATATTGCCTTCGGCACTTCCCCCGAAGGGGGAAGCAAGAAGTTACGTAGCTAATGATTTCCTTAACTTAATAGCATTACCCATGCGGGGAAGGCTTGTTAGGAATAGGTGATGGTATGGAGGTCTCTCCCTCCAAGCCTTGCATGTGATCAGGATCTTTCTAAAAAAGCATCAGCCTTTATGGCGGGTGCTTTTTCTGCGAGCGGGCGATGTCCTCCCGTTTCGTTCTTGCTGTGGGATTTCATCCGTGTTTCTCTAGCTTTTTCATCCATTGTTGTATACAATAAAAGCAGTGAATGCCACTGCTTTTTCTGGCGCGGCATTTTGATTTTATGATAAAAAGTCCGATCGTAGGAGTGATAGTATGACAAACAGGCACTGGCTGAAGCGCGAGGTGCCCGCATGGGTGAAAGAGAAGCTCATCAGTGAAGAAGAGGGGAAGGCGCTGCTGGCCCGATACCGGAAGGGGAAACCGGGGCCGTACAAGGAGGCCTTCTTTGTGATGGCGCTGGTCTGCCTTTTGGGCGGACTGGGATTTTTGGGAGCAGGGCTGTGGAATGGGCTCACGCAGGATGAGCGGTTTCTGCTGGCACTCGTTCCTTTGCTGGTCTCGCTTCTCTCGGTGGCCACCATGGTGCTGCTGGATCGGAGGATCCCGGATGATCCGGTCGCAGTGAAAGGGACAGCGATGCCCTTTGGTGCATCGGGGGTGCTCGATGAGGTGTCAGACTCGGCAGGGAGTCTGGAAAGAGCGCAGCGCATCGGCAAAAAGGCGCAGCTCTGGGGAGCACTCATGGAAGAGGAGCATCTGGAGCCTGCGAAGACGTGGCATCACCGTATGCCAGTCTTCCTGCGCGAGTCGGCTGCTGCCTTCCATGGTGTGAGCATTCTCGCTGCTTTCTGGATGGTGGCGGATTCTTTCAAGCTGACGGATGATCTCTACGTGGGTCTTTCGCTTTGCGGTTTGCTGCTTTTGGTGCTGACGCTCGTGACAAGCTCGGCGGCGTCCGGCATCTTGTATATGATCGTGTCCGTGGGGATCTTCTATACGGCACCGGTGCGCGGCTGGCCGGAGTTTCTTTCGTGGTTTTACATGCTGACGGCGCTCGTGATGCTGGCGCATCTGCTGCGGGAGCGTCGTGACCGCGCGGTCGTGTGCTTCTCCTGGGTCTGGGCGGTCGGCATTCTCCTTTTGATCTTCTGGTCGGCGGGAAATATGCTGTGGCAGACGCTTTTCTTCTCTCTCGCAGCGTCGCTCACATGGATGGCGGGCGGAGCTTTCCGCTCATATGGCGTAGGCGCGGCAGCGCTCCGTTTCTTCGGTGGGATCGCGGTCTTTGCGGTGCTGCTCGAAGGCTCGTATGGGGCAGTCTGGGCAGATGTGTCGGGGAGCTACGCACTGTGGATCCTTTTCCTGCTCTTCCTTGCTGCGGATGCGGTGCTTATCGTGCGTATGGCGGTCAAGAAGGAGTGGCTCTCGATCCTTGCGGGGCTTACGCCTTTCATCATGGCGGTCTCGGCGATGATCGCGATCTTTGAATCCTCCGGGGCGCTCTCTGCGACGGTGGTCTCTATTTTCTGCGCGATCCTTTCGGTCGCAGTCATTGCCCGCGGCGTGCAGATGGATCGTCCGATGCAGCGCTGGGGCGGTGTCGCGCTCCTGGCGGCGGACGGCGTGATCCGTGTGATGGATTCCGCACTGTCGCTCTCTGAGCGCGGGCTCTTTTTCCTGATGGTCGGATTGCTCTCCGGCGCAGTCTGCTTCCTGCTGTACCTGCCTGCGAAGAGAAAACAAAAAGTGGTTCCCTCAGAGGAAGAAACGGAGGACGACCATGCTGAATAAGAAGCTGTCTCTCATTCTCCTTGCGGCGGCGGCAGTCGTAGAGCTTACGAGCCTTGTCTGGATCCGCGGCGAATATCGCAGTACGATGATCGATGGGGCAGAGTATCAGGTCCCTGCGGCGATCGATTTCAAGGGGGATTTCTATGAAAGAAATTATCTTCCCGTGACAGTGCCTCTCACCGAAGCCCCGTGGCACGGGGAGAAAGCACCGGAGAAGGGAGCGGAGATCTACCTCACGCTGACCAGAAATGCCGATGGCATGATGGAGATCACCGGGGCGCAGGATACCCGTCCCGGCGGGGACTATCTCATCACTCGCGTACTGTCGTACATCGACGGCACCGTGCATTTCCATTTCCCTGCCGACAGGATGTACATGTCGCCTGAGCAGCTCGCCAAGCTCTCGATCGTCGAGCTCTCCGAACGCGTACAGGTGAAGAATGAGCAAAAGAAGACCACGGAGACTCATAGGAAAAATGAGCTCTCGGCACTGATCCATATCAAGGATGGCCGCGCAGTCATTGCGAAGGTCCTCGCCAATGGTTCGCCCGTCGAGCAGACCTTCACCACGGTCGGAAAAAATATCAATGTGACCTATGCGAAAAGCGCTAAAGAAAGAGATCAGTATAGTACGAGGATCAATAAAGAAGAGAAACCGGAGTGAGACTGAGAGACATTAGACTTCAGACTCATGCTTTCGGACTTGGCGGGCGCTCGGTCTATCGTCTTCTCGTCTTCGAGTCTCATTTATGATCATTACCAAGGAGGCCATCTATGTACATCATCCTTATGCGTCACGGCGAAGCAGAGCCGGAGACAGAAGATATCGCCAATAAAAATCGTTCCCTGACGCCGAAGGGCATGCGTCAGGCACGAAAAAGTGCGCGCATCCTCAGTAAATTTCTGAAGGACAATCCCATCCGTATCTTTACCAGCCCCTACCAGCGCACGCGCCAGACGGCGGGGATCCTCGCGGAAGAGTGCTTTGCCGAGGAGATCCATACCGCGGAAGAGCTTCTCTCCTCGAACTGGCAGATGGTGCTGAATCATCTGATCTCTGACGGCAGTCCCATCGCGCTCGTATCCCACCATCCCTTCCTGCAGTCCTACCTGCTCTCCTCCTGTAGTGCGGCAGTGAAATTTGACCTCGCCGGTATCGCTGTCATCGATTACGACCTCCGCTGGCGGCAGGGGAAACTCGTCGGCTACTTTACACCGTCGCTGAAACTGATGAAGAAAGAGTGACTGGTGACTAGGGACTAGAATATTCCTCCCGCGCGTAGGCCCTTGGAGAAGGGCCGCGCCAAAGGCGCAGGATAGAGTGCCTCGAAGAGGCACAATTCGCCGCAGCGGCATGAAAGCCCATGTGAGATAATCCCCTCGAGTAGGCCCTTGGAGAAGGGCCGCGCCAAAGGCGCAGGATGGAGTGCCTCGAAGAGGCACAATTCGCAGTAACGGCATGAAAGTCCATGTGAGATAATCCCCGCGAATAGGCCCTTCTCCAAGGGCGAACGCGTCTGATGATAGTCGCATATTGCAGGTAAGCGGATTGGCATGATAACGGAGCAGGATATCCTATGCAGCGGCGTGAAAAATGAGGCGAGCTCGCCGCTGATTGCGGATCGCCCACGGCCAACAGCACACTATTTCCAAGGAGGTACCTATGAAAAAATTACTCACCATCGCAGGCTCCGACTCCTTCGGCGGAGCCGGTATCCAAGCAGACCTGAAGACCTTTGCCGCCCTCGGCACCTACGGCATGAGCTGCATCTGCGCCCTGACAGCGCAGAATACGAAGGGGGTCAGCATGGTCGTGAATACTCCGATCTCCTTGGTCAAAGCCCAGCTCGAAGCCATCTACGACGACATAGCACCTGACGCCGTCAAGACAGGCATGCTAGGGACAGCTGCCATCGTGGATACGGTTTCTGATTTCCTTGGAAATCACCGAAGCGCACCTCTCATCGTTGACCCTGTCATGGTCGCCACCAGCGGAGACAAACTGCTCGAAGATGATGCCATCGCACTCTATAAAGAAAAGCTCATCCCCCTGGCGGTACTCATCACGCCGAACATCCCCGAAGTCGAGGTCCTCTCCGGCATATCCATCACGAGCGAGCAGGACCGCCGAAAAGCGGCTGAAATACTCATGACCTTCGGGTGCGAAGCCGTCCTCATCAAGGGCGGACATCACATCATGGACGCCGATGACCTTCTCTATGACGGCAAAGACTTCATCGCCTACCCCGGAGAGCGCATTGATACGAAAAATACCCACGGCACAGGCTGCACCCTTTCAAGCGCCATCGCGGCAAGCCTTGCCAAAGGTCTTCCGCTCGAAGGTGCAATAGAGGCCGCCAAGGACTACCTCACCGGCGCCATCGCGCGTGCGAAGACAGACTCCGTCGGTCACGGCCATGGTCCCGTTCATCATTTCTGGTTTTATGGAGATACATGGGGGAGGATGAAATGAGCTATCCCTTCTTTGCCTACATGTCGCGTCTGAAATATATCGCCCGCTGGGGTCTCATGCGCAGCACCATCCCCGAGAATGACGCCGAGCACACTCTCCAGACTGCCATGATCGCCCACGCCCTCGCCCTCATCCGGCAAGACATCTTCCATGAGCCGACAGATCCCGAGCACTGCGCCATGCTCGCCCTCTACCATGATGCAAGCGAAGTCTTCACCGGCGATCTCCCGACACCTGTGAAATACTTCACCCCCGGTCTCCACGAAAAGTATGAGGAGATCGAGACAGAAGCCAGGAAGAAACTCCTTGCGACACTCCCCGAAGAACTGCAGGAAAGCTACGCATCCTATCTCGTCACCCTTGAGCAGGATCCCCTCTGGCCCCTTGCCAAAGCCGCCGATACCCTCTCCGCCTTCCTTAAATGCGCCGAAGAAGTCCGCGATGGAAATCCGGAATTTCAAGAAGCCTATCGCACGACACGAAAAAAACTCGAAGACCTTCATATGAAAGAGGTCGACTGGTTTCTCGCTCGTTTCGCTAAGAGTTTCGAGAAGACGCTGGATCAACTGAATCAGTAAGAGCAGCCCCTTGCGGGCGGCTCTTTTTTTGTTGTATGTTGTTAGGGAAATGCTGATTAAATCACAGGATCAAATCTGACAACGATTTAATCAGCGCTTCCCTAGCTAACTCCGAATGGCAAATGTTCAACTAATGATATGGACATTCTTTGTCTAACTTGCTGTGCTATACTAAGATTAGCGAAATCGTTAGAAATCAATGTAAAAAGTGAGTCAAAAAAGCGCATAATAAAATAGAACAAAGATTCTTATTTTCAGGGGGGGTAAATGGTTAACAATATAGATTTCATCGAATCAAATTGTGATTTACCCAAAATAGAGGAATTCTACAATTTGCTATGTTTTAAATTGAAACGTCCTTGTACGGATGCTATAATTAACATGTAATATTTCATTTTTTTATTAACGATGTCCTATGGCGATTCCGTAAAAAACAAGGGGTAATTCTATGATAGATATCCATTCACATATCCTGTACGACATCGAAGGGGATGACGGATCCCGTTCATTGGACATGTCGCTCGGGATGCTTCGGCAGGCAGCGGCTTCCGGTGTGACCGACATGTTTGCGACGCCGCACATGCATCGGCGTGGCGTCGTGCCCTCCTGGGCCTCCATTGTCGAAAGGGCAGAGCAACTGCAAGAAGAAGCGGACAAAGCGGGCATCCCCGTCTGTATCCATACCGGCGCGGAAGTCAGCTTCGATGCTGATACAATGAACTATCTTCCCGACGGCGGTACTGACTACTGTCTTGCAGGTACACACTACATCCTGATTGAGCTCCTGCCCTCGAGCTCGCCGGAGAGCACTGGGCGGCTCATCTATGAACTGCAGCTGCGCGGCTACCAGCCGATTCTCGCTCATCCCGAGCGCTATCCGCACATCATGGAGAAGCCTGACCATCTTCTGCACTGGATCGAGAAAGGCCTTCTCACCCAGTCGAATATCGGCAGCTTCTCCGGCCAATTCAAGGAAAAAACAGCTGCCTATGCGAAGTGGCTCTACGACCACAGGGCCGTCCATTTCCTTGGATCTGATGCCCATCGGACTGACTGGCGCAATGCAGACACTCGCGATTTCCAGGAAAGGCTCGATGCTTACACAGGGAATCATGATTTTATAGCAGCCTGCGATGCACATGCTGCTATGATCTTAAAAAATAGAATTTACTACGCAGATCCACCTTTGCCGAACAAGCCGCATAAGAAAGGCTTTTTTGCAAGACTCTTCGGGGAATGATGCGTATGTATTGATAGGAGGAACTATGAAGAAGAAACTCATCGCCCTGACGCTTGCGATGACAGCCCTCACGATGGCAGCGGGGGCCGAAGACTACACCCTGCGCGCCGGTGACCAGCTGAACATCATCGTCACTCAGGATACAGATATCAGCTCGAGCACACAGAGCGCGACCCAGTCACCCTACCTTGTGCGTCCGGATGGGAAAGTCTCTTTTCCGCTTGTCGGAGAAATCGACGCGAAAGGCATGACTGTCGCCGAATTCACTGCCACACTCGAGAAAGGGCTCTCTCGCTACTATGTCGATCCTGACGTCGCTGTCAATATTGTGAAGCTCGGCACCGTCCGCGTCTTCGTCTTCGGGGAAGTGAAGAAACCGGGCGCTTACGAGCTCACCAAGGGTCACAGCGTCATTGATGCGATCGGCGCCGCCGAAGGCTTCACATGGGACACTGCAAAGAAGAAAATTTTCCTTATCCATCAAGACAATACGGACAAAGCCATCCCCATCAATCTCAATCGCCTCTTGAAGACAGGCAGTATGAAAGAAAATTACGAGCTGAGAGAAGGGGATATCCTCTACCTCACCAAGAACAGCCGCATCAGCTTCTCCAGAGACATCGCTCCGCTCATCAGCGCAGGCTACTACGTATCCGAGATTAAGAAGGATTGATGAAAAAGGTTTGAAGGTTTACCGTTTGAGGTTTGCGATATGAGAATGGCGTAGATGCTATACCGTTGTTAGGGAATGTGATACCAATGAGTACTTTTATGGACCTCAATGCATGGAAAGAAAGTTGTGCACTGTATCAAGCCGTGTATAAAGCAGCTTCCTGTGACCGAAACATACGTATATCTCCCAGACACGACGGGCTGCCATCTCGATTTCATAGAATATAGCGGAAGGACTACATCCATTTCCTCTTCATTGCCAGAGGGGCAGCTTATGAAGCCGAAGCGCAACTGATTGCCTGCGCCGATTTAGAACTGATCGATAGAAATACACTTAAATCACTTTATTCGCAAACTGTAAAAGTCATTCATTTGTTCAATGCTCTCTCATCAAAGCACTGAAAAAGGTGATCCCAATACCTTGTCAGAAGGAATTGAGCGTTATGGAGAGGACGACATGCCAGATGCTGACTGGGAAGGATGGGAAGAGTATCCCCAAACCCCAAACCTTCAACCTGTTTTACCTACCAATGTTTGACAGTAATTCATATAAAAAGGAGCTTCTCCCTTGAACGAACAAGAAATCGACTTACTCGAGCTATGGCAAGTCCTGAATAACAACAAGAGAAAAATTGCCTACATCACCGGCGGATTCATAGCTCTTTCCTGCGCGTACCTTATCATCGTACCGCCGACCTACCAGTCCACCTCACTCCTGCGCATCAAGCAGGATAAAGGCCTTTCTGACTCCATATTGAGCCAAATGCCGCTTGGCAATACCCAAATGACCCAGCAGAAGATGAATACGAATGCGGAAATTCTGAAAAGCCGCAACGTTGTCATCCCCGTTATCAAAGCCACCGAAGGGCTGAAAGACGGCAAATACCCTGACTACGACGCCTACGTGAAGTCACACATCACCACCAAGCCATTCAAGGATACAGAAATCCTCCAGCTCGACGTCACCGGCGGCACTCCGGAAAAAGCGCAGGAAGCGAACCAGCTCCTCGTCAGAGGATTCCTTGCCCGCCTCGCTGATCTTTCCCATGAAGAATCCGGCAATACCAGGAAATTCCTTGAAAACCGTGTTGTTTCCGCCAAAACCGAACTTGGTCAGGCCGAAGACAAACTAAAAGCCTACCAGGTCGCCCACAAGATTTACTCCACCGACGACCAGATGAAAGGCCTCGCAGACCAGATTTCCACCTTGGATAAGGCGAAAGCCCAGAACCAGCTCGACCTCGAGACCGCCCAGGCCGCCCTCTCCAGCATCAATGGACAACTTGCCGGCGCCGGTGCGGCCATCGCGGACAGCCCCGCCATCCAGCAGTACAAGACCAGCCTCGTTCAGCTCGAGTCTACCAAGGCAGGCTACACGGGGAAATATACCGATCAGCATCCGAAGATGCAGGAAATTAACAAGCAGATCGCTGAAACCAAGTCGAACTTGGAAAAAGAAATCGCAGCCATCATCGCCCAGCAGGCGCCATCCAGCAACACCGTCCAGCAGAAACTTCTTGCGGACAAATTTGCCAACGAAGCCGCTGTCGCCGTAGCGAACGGAAAGAATAACGCCATTGCCAGCCTTGAGTCTAAGAACGACGAAGCCATTTCTCGCCTGCCGGAAGCCCAGCAGGGCTACATCCGCGTCAAGAGAGACGCCGACGTCGCACAGGAGATCTATGTCATGCTCTCCAAGAGACTCGAAGAAGCCAAAGTCGCCGAAGTCATGGTGCCGAACGAAGTCCAGGTCATCGACGAAGCCACACTTCCGGAGCGTCCTATCAAGCCGAGAAAAGCGCTGACCCTTGCCCTCGCGGCCATCTTGGGCCTTCTCGCCGGCAGCGGCTTCGTCCTTGCCCGTGAACTCCTCGACCGTAAGATCCGCACAGCAAGCGACGTAGAAGAACAACTCGCTCTCCCCGTCCTCGGCGTCGTCCCCGATGCCGGCGGACAGAAAGAAGAAAAAGACGAACCCACAGACTTCTGGAGTAAAATTAAACGCATGTTTAAAATGAAGAGCGAGTAAAAGTGGTTAGGCGGCAGTATTGAACGTATTATAAAATTGTTGCAAATGGGTTTAAGGTTTGAGAGTTGAAAACATTTCCAAACCCCAACCCCTAAACCATCACCCCCCATGTTAAATGCCTATTGCACATAAAGGGAACAATAAACTATGGACGACATCAAACTTATTGTACAAAATAATCCGAAATCACCGATCTCGGAAACCTACCGCGCCATCCGCACGAACATTCAGTTCGCCGGTGCGGGCAAACAGTTGAAATATATCGCCTTCACCTCCAGCGTCCCTGGAGAAGGCAAATCCACCACCATCTCGAACCTTGCCCTCACCATGGCGCAGGACGGAAAGAAAGTCCTCCTGATTGACAACGACCTTCGAAAGCCTCGGCAGCATAAAGTCTTCGGTCTCCTCAATAAAGGGCTCACCAACATCATCGCCATGGGTCTCACCTTTGACGAAGTCGTCAACAAAGACGTATTTCCAAATCTTGATGTCTTGACCAGTGGTCCGATCCCGCCGAACCCATCCGAAATCCTTGGTTCCGAGAAGATGAGCGACATCCTGAAAGAAGTTGGAGAGAAGTACGACTACATCCTCTTGGACCTCCCACCCATCCTCGCCGTCACCGACGCAGCCATCGTGGGCCACATGGCTGATGGTATTGTCTTAGTCGTCCGCTCCGGCATCACTGCCCCAGAGGAAGCCAAGGAAGCCAAGAAACGTCTTGAAGCTGGCCACGCTAACATTTTAGGCGTTGTCCTGAATGGCGTCCCCACCGAAAAGAAAGGCTATGGTTACGGCTATTACTACTATGACTATTACGATGAAAACAACGAGAAACACCATGAAAAGCGTAAAAGAACCCACAGCCGGAAAGCCGATACCCTTATCAGCAAAGTCACCAGCCTCTTCGGCAGAGCATAAAAATGGCAATGTTGGATAGTCTCCAGCGAGTAGGCCCTTAGAGAAGGGCAGTGCCAAAGGTGCAAGATGGATTCCCTGCAGTGGCAAGAAAGCCCGTGTTGGACAGCGTCAGGCACGCCACCGCTACCGCTTATCATACAAACAAAGGAGTAAAAAAGCATATGAAAATACTTGTTACCGGCGGAGCCGGATTCATCGGTTCCCACCTGATGCGGACACTCGAAGCAGCAGGCCACGAAGCCATCGCGCTGGACAATCTCTCCACCGGCCTTCGTGAGAACCTGCTCCCGCATATGAATCTCATCGTCATGGATGTCCATGACAAGGCGGTCGAAGACGTTTTCAAAAAGGAACACTTCGATGCCGTCGTGCATCTCGCAGCGCAGACCCTCGTCTCCGACTCCATGACTGATCCCGAGCACGACATGCATGAGAACATCGCCGGCACGGTCCGTATCCTCGAGTGTTGCCGGAAATACGGCGTCAAGCGCATCATCTTCTCCTCCTCCGCGGCGACCTATGGGGATGTGGCCGATAGCGCGCTCCCGATTTCCGAGACCATGCCGCAGCAGCCACTCTCCTTCTACGGCCTCACCAAAAAGACAGCCGAGAATTATCTCGAGCTCTACCGCCTCGCTTACGGCATAGACTATGTCATTCTCCGCTTTGCCAATGTCTACGGCGAACGGCAAGGCGACGGCGGGGAAGGCGGCGTCATCAGCATTTTTGCGAAACGCATCGCCGAAGGGAAGGACATCACCATTTTCGGCGATGGAAATCAGACCCGCGACTTCGTTTACGCCGGTGATATCGCAGACGGCATCCTTGATGCGCTCACGACCGAAGCGGCCAATACCGCCTACAATCTCAGCACGTCCGAGGAAACCAGCCTGAAAGAACTGGTAGCCATCCTCTCCAAAGTCTCCGGCAAAGAGATCGTCCCTGCCTACGATAAACCCAGAGAAGGCGACATCTACCGCTCCTCCCTGAACAACGCCAAAGCCAAATGCAACCTCCACTGGGAACCTAAAATTTCCCTCGAAGAAGGTCTCCAGCGCACCTACGAAGACTTTGCTGAAAGAAAAGGGAAACAGTAACCCGACGGCGGTATGAAAGAAAAGTGAGCCAGTCCTACGCGAGTAGCCCCTTGAAGAAGGGGCGCGCCAAAGGCGCAGGATAGAGTGCCTCGGAGAGGCACAACCCGCCGTGGCGGTATGAAAGCGAATGTGAGATAGTCCTACGCGAGTAGCCCCTTGAAGAAGGGGCGCGCCAAAGGCGCAGGATAGAGTGCCTCGGAGAGGCACAATCCGCCGTGGCGGTATGAAAGCGAATGTGAGCCAGTCCTACGCGAGTAGCCCCTTGAAGAAGGGCCGCGCCGAAGGCGTAGGATAGAGTGCCTCGAAGAGGCACAACCCGCCGTGGCGGTATGAAAGAAAAGTGAGCCAGTCCTACGCGAGTAGGCCCTTGGAGAAGGGCCGCGCCAAAGGCGCAGGATAGAGTGCCTCGAAGAGGCACAACTCGCCGTAGCGGCATGAAGGCCCATGTGAGATAATCGTCATCTCACATCACCGCCATTTGCAGAATACCGATTTCTAACAATTCCCTTCTCCCGCCAAGCAGAAATTCGAAAGCTGACGCTTTCGTCTATCCCGGCCTTTGGCCGCGCCCTTCTCCAAGGGCGAACGCATTTGAGGATTGTCAAACATTATGTAACGAGGACATCATTTATGTTTATTCGCCAGAACCCCGCGATGAAAGAGCGCGCCAGTAAATTGCGAAGCCATATGACACCGCAGGAAACCCTCCTCTGGAACTATTGCCTGAAGCGCCTTCCTGTGCAGATCTACCGCCAATATGTCATAGAAAGCTACATTGTTGATTTCTTCTGCAGGAAAGCACGGCTCGTCATCGAAGTCGACGGCGCGCAGCATCGCTCTTTGGAAGGTATGAAATACGACGAAAAGCGCAGCAGCCGCATAGAGAAATACGACATTCTCGTCATCCGCTTCTCAAACCTCGACATCGAGCACAACCTCAAAAACGTGGGGCAGTACATAGAAAACATCATCCAGGAACGTTTGCGATTGCTTGAACCCAATCCGTCGAAGCGGTGTGAAAGCGAAAGAGAGATAGTCCGAAGCGAGTAGCCCCTTAGAGAAGGGGCGCGCC
>CAKPUX010000058.1 GCA_934193095.1 uncultured Dialister sp.
CAGTTTCATGACCCAGTGTTACTTCGTGCTGTAATCCTGTATCAGGGACAGCTTGGCGAGTTTTTGCAGACAGATCGCTATACGCTGTTGCGCGGACTAGCTCTGCATCAGAATTAGCAATACTGTTTGCCTTGGTCGCAATCTGATTCGTGCTGGTGCTGGATAAGAATGCCTGGGACATCTTGGCAGAAGCGAGCCCCATCATGGAAGTCATGATAGCAAGAACGATCACCACGGCAAGGATAGCGCTGCCGTTATGGCGAAAATATTTTCGGGGGGGGTACTGCTCGATAAAAAATCATAAAATCACCTCATGCGGCTTTGATAAACCGTCGGACCGTCACAGAAGCGACCTGTACGGTCGTACTACCTCCGTATATGGGAGACGAAAGAGAAGCATCAAAAAGAATATACTCTGGAGCACAATTCGAGGGTTTCGATAAATAGCTGGATCCGGAGTAATATTGACGAAAATTCACTGCACGGAAAGCTCCAGAAAAGTTAGAATCAGCAGAAGTAATTGGTTCACAAGAAGGCTTATCGAAAAAAGGATCACTACCAAGAATCCCCGTAATATTCGGAAGTCCTGCCTCCTTGACGGTGCCAACGGTGGTATCAGATTCAAGGAACCGACCGCGATAGTCAGGAACCGTGGACTTACCCAAAACGGCAGAGAGCGCAGGATACGTAGCGCAGGACTGCCCATTGCATTCCAGCCAGGTTCCATTGGTGGTAGGAGCTTTGGATCCCGCCCAGGCGATCACGGTTCCAATGGGAACACCGCTAAATTCTTTTTCTGTAGAATAACGGGTGATAGGGAGAGAGACGCGAGGCGTGGATTCATCGCCTTTGTAAACGAGGATCGTAACAGTCCTTTGCTTGATACCCTTGCTATAGTCAGTTTCATGACCCAGTGTTACTTCGTGCTGTAATCCTGTATCAGGGACAGCTTGGCGAGTTTTTGCAGACAGATCGTTATACGCTGTCGCACGCACTAGCTCTGCATCAGAATGAGCAATACTGTTTGCCTTGGTCGCAATCTGATTCGTGCTGGTACTGGATAAGGATGCCTGAGACATCTTCGCAGAAGCGAGCCCCATCATGGAAGTCATGATGGCAAGAACGATCACCACGGCAAGGATGGCGCTGCCGGAATGAACAAATTTTCGGGGGGGGGTAGACCGTACATAAGAATCATCCTTTCTTGAAACAAAGAGAAAAAACGATATTCATATATAGAAAGGCGATAAAGCCGTCATTTTCAAAGTAAGAAAAAGAGAGGGCAGCGGCATAGCCGCCGCCCGGACTTTTAGATAAGAGAGATAAGCAAAAGGGGAAATGTAGAGAAATAGATCAAATCGGGAGAAAAGAATTAGAAGTGACGGGTAACGGTAGCCATAGCAGTGCCGCTGGCATCTTTCGGGGTGCAGGTAACAGTACGGTCTGTTGCGCTATAAGTATAAGCAGCGCCCCATGGGTCGGTAACATCGGTAGCTTCTGCGCCGCCCTTGAACTGGGTGAGGAGCTTATGTTCGGAACCGTCAATGGATTTATCGGCAGCAAGACCGGTGATCATCGTTGCAATGGAATCCGGAAGAGTAGAATCGGTAGACATGGCTTCATAAGAAAGCGCAGCATTCGCAATGGCTTCCATATCCTGGTTCATCTGTGCCATTTTACGAGTCTGCTGTGCCTGCTGATATGCAAAGAAAGCGCCGACGGAAAGGGCGATGATGATAGCGCAGGCTACGAGGATTTCCATCAGGGTAAAGCCTTTGCGTTTTGCATTCTGGAAAACTTTTTTTCTAAACTGGGTGAATTTTTCAAATTTCATAAGAGTGCCTCTTTTCAAAAAAAGTAAGATCAATGCCCCATGATGCCGATGTCATCGCCATTGATGCTGTCATTAAATGTGCCGGTATCGTTCACTTTGTTGTGGCCATTCGACCAGACAGCGAAACGTCCTGTAGACGTATTGACACTATAGTGATAATCATTGTTCCATGGGTCTTTCAAAATGTCGCTGGAAAGATACGGACCATACTGCCCATCCTTCTTCGTGAGCTTGTCCAGATCACCCGGAAAAGCATCATGCTCGAATTTGTACTGCGAAACCGCAGTGGAAATAGCAGCCGTATCCGTTTTGGCTTTGTTGTACCGTCCATTGTCTAAGATCGCCCCGCCAAGGAGCATCGCGCCAGCGGCAAGCGCCACGATGATCGCGCAGGAGATCAAAATTTCAGGGAAGGTAAAGCCAGCATGAGAATCAGCGAAAAATGAATTTCTTCATATAAACCTCCTTTCTGCATCAAAGAAGCGGGGAAATCCCCGGATGATATACACATGGGATCAGCCACCAGAGACTTTCCCCATGTAGTCAAACATAGGAATCAGGGTAAAGGAGAACATCAGCACAATGAGAAGACCCATCGGAAGCATCACAAGGAGTGTGATTTTGGTAGAGACAGGTTCGATCATGTTGTTAATGAGACGTTCATAGTACTTGCAGTCATGTTCCAGTGCCAGCGTCATATGATTCGACTTTTCGCCTGCATTGATAGACGCAAGGAGCATGGAGTCGAAAATGCCGCTCCCATTGTTGCGCTTCAGCGCTCCGGCAAGGGTATTGCCGCGGGAAATATCTTCACGGGCGCGAGTAATGGCACTCGCCATATGCGAATTATCCACGACCTTAGCGGCCTGGGTGAGGGAATCGGACGTGGTCAGCCCGGAAGAAAGCATAAGCCCCATGATAGAAGCCATCTGATGCTGCAAAAAAGCGTGATGGAGCTTGTTGTAGATCGGAATTTTAAGCTTCCAGCCATCCACCATGCCGATATGCGTCTTGGAGAACCAGGTCCAAAGATGGAAGAGGGCATAGAGGACGATGAGCGTGATCGGCCAATAATCCACAAGCCCATTGACGCAGCCGGTGACTAAACCGACGATCCAAGGAAGCGCAATCCCGGATTCGTCATACAGTTTGATATATTCCGGAATTGCGATCTTAATATAAGCGATCGTCATGATCGTCATCATGACAGCAGCGATTTTTGGAACAAACAACGCATTTTTCAACTTGCTGTACAGGTTATGCTGCAGCCACATGAGTTCAGAAAGACGAAGGAAGGTATCGGTCAAACGACCGGCGCGGTCGCCTGCATCAATGGTCGGAGCAATCATGCGAGGGAAAACCTCTTCCTTCTTGAAAGCAGCTCCCGTAGACACCCCGCTCGTCAGCGAGCGGGCAATATTTTTAAGAGCCTCGCCAAGACGCTTGTTGGTCTGCACATGGGAAATATCCAAAAGCGCCTGCTGCAGATTGCTTCCGGAATTCATCAGCATGTAAAGCTGGTCGAAGAGCGCATAGAAGTCAGAGAGCTTCGGCTTATCTGCCCCAAGCATATGATTGAGTTTATCCATGAAACTCATACCGACGCCCCCTTCCGCTTAGCAAGTTCTTTCGACAAGTCTTCATCCGGTTCGATACGGGAGAGAAGCTCTTTAAGAGAAACCGTTCCGTCAGCCACATGAGCGAAACCCTTGTCCCAAAGAGAAGCAAAGCCGATGTGCTGACGAAGATAGATCTCAATATCTACGAGACCATGTTTTTCGGAAAAATAATCGCGCAGATAGTTATTAAACGGGATGATCTCAATGATCGGAATACGCCCGCTGATGCCGGTTGAATTACAATAGCTGCAGCCATCCGAGACGTAGGAAAGAGCATGCCCCTCGCTGTCTTTAGGAAGGAGCGCCCGGTCTTGCGGACGAAGCTGATCTAACATTTCCTCCGGCACACGCTGGGTATGCCGACAATGCGGGCAAAGGGTAGACAAAAGACGCTGCGAAGCAATCCCCGCGATTTGTTCGGCAAAGCCGCTGACATTCACCCCGATATCCTGCAGCCTTCGGAATACGGCAATCGAATTCCGGACATGTAACGTTGTAAAGATGAGATGTCCCGTCTGCGAAGCCTGCACAGCCGTCAATGCGGTTTCCGCATCACGAGTTTCGCCGACCAGCATGATATCCGGGTCCTGACGAAGAGAGGAACGAAGCCCGCGCTGGAAGGTATAATTCGTGCGTTCATCTTCTGAATAACGGACCTGCGACTGCGCGACCCCGTCGATATACCGTTCGACCGGATCCTCAAACGTAGTAATGATGTACTCATTAGTGAGATTCAGCTCATTGATGAGGGCATAGAGCGTCGTTGTCTTGCCTTCCCCCGTAGGTCCGCAGATGAGGATGATCCCAGAAGGCTTATGGATCAAAGATTCCATCATATGCGTTTCTTCCGGAGAAAAGCCAAGATCGGAGAGGGTGGGGATGGTATCACTGACGGAGAGAATACGAAGGACCACTTTGTTTCTCTGCCCGTCCCCGCCGTAAGGCATGGTCGAAAGACGAATGTTTTTCCCCAGAAACGTGAAGCGCCCATCCTGCGGGATCAGGTTATTGACGTTGATTTTTGCATTTGTTTTATAAATGCGGCAGATCATCAGCTCATCTTCCTGGGAAAGCGTAATGCCGCTGTCACGAAGTTTGCCATCGATGCGATAAATGACTGTCGCGCCGTTACGATTGGGCGTAATGTGGATATCGCTCGCGCCCAGAGAAATGCCCTGCTGAATGATCTCTTCACTCTTTTTCGTCTGCTCGGTGGTGACTTTCACATCATCCTTGGCGCGCGTCTGCTGCCCGGTCGCCGTCGGCGTAAAGTTTTTGTTGTAATGCGCCATGTATCCGGTGTAGAAGTTGTTGTACTCGCAGGCGAGGAAATGAATCCGCTTGACCTGCGGAAACTTCTTTTGCACGACGGAAAGAATGATTTGCGAATCAAGGAAATTCCCCTCAAAACGGGAAGTAATGATAGAAAGAGTTCCGGATGCTTCATCAAAAGAAAGAGGCATCATGAACCGTTTATCCATCATGGCATCATCGAGCATCGCAAGAACACTGGCAGGAATGTGTTCCGAAGCAAGAGTACCGGTATATTCTTCAACCATGAGCCTCACCATCCTTGGACGAAACAATGGTTGTGACAACGCCTTCATCCTGCTTTTCCTTTTCGGCCGCTTTGATCTTCGCATTCACCGCATCCAGGATCTTGGACGGGGGTTCATCCTTTGCCTTGGAAGGCTTGACGATCTCTTTCTGCTTGATCGGAACCGGCACAGGCTCGTTTCCTGCTTCCGCAGCAGTTTCACTCTTAGCGGCTTTCGCCTTTGCTGCTTTTTCAAAGTCGATTTCCGCCTTGGCATCAAGGTCAGTTCTCGGATTGACCATTTCTTCGGTGCGCATGGAACGCAGCTCATTCAGCTTCTCGTGAAGCGATTTGGTGGTCGTTTGGGTTTCGACCCGAGGACGCCCATCCTGGTCATAGACGATCGTCGGGGTGATGGCAATCACGACCTCGGTATCCTTCTTATCCGTAGACCGGGATTTAAAAAGCTCGCCCAAGATCGGGATCTTCGAAAGGATCGGAATCTGTTTGATGGACTTGATCTCCTCATTTTTAAGCAGTCCGCCGATCAGAATGGTCTCCCCGTTCTTGACACGGACCGTTGTTTCCGCGCTTCGTTCCGAGATCTGCGGCGCTTTGTTATTTCCGCTTTCCACCCACTGCGAAATGGTGGAAACACTTGGTTTGATCACCAGCGTAATCGTTTCTTTGTCAAAATCGTTAATACGGGGAAGAACCTCGAGCTTCACGCCGACTTCTTTGTATTCGACCGTCATCGTCGTAGAAGAATCGGAATCCGTCGAATCGCTAGAAGACGTAAAGACAGGCACCTTATCGCCCATCAGAATGGAAGCTTTCTTCCCATCAAAGACAGTCACATTCGGACGGGCAAGAACCTTGCCCTTGGAAAGCGTTTCTTCATGGGCAGCTGACACGGAAAACTTGAATCCGTTGTATCCGCCGATTGAAGTATCCTTGCTCCAAGGATCAGAGAGATAGGAAAGCCCCAGATTCTTGTTCTTCGTATTGGAGATCTCAACGACAGCGGCACGGATATTGACCTGCTGCTGCGCCACATCCGTGGTTTTCAGCTCATTTTTCACCTGGTTCATTAGCGAAGAAGACCCCGACACGGTCAGCGTGTGATTTTCAGGATCTGCCACGACCTTCTCGGCATCCGTCAGCATGCCGATCTGCTTGGCCGCCGTCGCCGGGTCGATATGCTTCAGCTTAAACGTCTGAATGATCGGCATAGAATCGGAAGGCGCAATGAGAACCGTCCCCATATTTCCGTTGAGGTATTCATACGAGAAATTATTGCTTCTCGCAAGCGCACCCATGGCCGTATCGAAATCCGTATCATCCATATGCATGGAGATCGAACCTTCCAGCTCGCCGTTAATAATGACATTCTTCCCGCTCTTGTAGCCCAGCGCGCGCAGCGCATCGACAAGCGGCGTTCCCGGAGCAAAATCCACCGAAAAAGCAAAAGCCGTAGAAGAAGACAAGACCAATGCCGCAACCAAAGCAGGCATCATGCGTTTATTCCATTTCATACAAGTTCCTCCATTATTTCAGCATGACAAACGTATCGTCCACATAACAGCCGATGGAAGTCACCGTGCCGATATGTCCAAATTCCGTATCACTGCCGCTCCTGGCTGTCACAGTCTCGCCGCCGCGACGAAGGATCACCACATCCGGGGGAAGCACCCCGATCACTTCCATCTTTTCGCTGGCGGGAGAATAATTCGCGCCTACATTCCCGATCGGGATGTCAGGACGATTGGAACTTCCGGGCATCGAAGGAACCGAAGGCGGCGTAGGAGGTGCCATTCCCGGCCCCATTCCCAGTTTTGCCACATTCGCCCCCGCCTTGGGGATCGCAGAAAACGGATTGGAAACCTCCGGAAGAGCGTCATCCGCCTCATCCTTAGCATCACTTACTGCCTCCTGGGCCCCTTCTTTCAAAGAAGGGGTCACATGTGCGGAAATGGCATCCATATGAATGACCGGAATTTCCGGGACCGAAGCCGTCGGGGGAGTGGAGACCGCAGCATAGCCGCCCACCAAAACAACAGAAAGAAACAGGGAAGCTGCATACGCGCTTAGTCTCAAAGAGACATTGATTTTTTTCACGAGAGCCGCCTCCTTATTTAAAGTAAATGTGATAGTCGAGGGTCACTTTCATCCCCGGCACATTCGGATCATTCGAAGAGAAAGAAGAATTGGTGATAACCACCAGATGCTTCGTTTCAAATTCCTGAAGCGCAGCCATAATATCCGTCCAGGAACCGGAAAGAACCACGGTTGATTTTCTATATTTGAGCGGAATTTTTTTATCCGGCTTGTCTGAAAGCGCGGCATTCTTCACCGAAAGGATCTGTAAATGATGCTTCTTCAGAATAGAGATCTGATCGGCCTGTACACTGTCCAAGTCTTTCAAAAGAGCAGGTTTCAGCACCATCTGATACAAATGATTTGCCTCACGGTAATCGAACTTGGAAAGCCAGCTTGCCTGCGCCTGGTATTCCGCTTCCTTCTGATTATTGGCAATCATTTGATTCTTTGACATGGAAAACAAATAGAAAGAAGCGCCCAAAGAAAGAACCGAAAGGAAAATACAGAGGACCAGCCTGCTTTTAAAATGAGAGGTATCTGCCATAAATGCCTGAACCATTCTATTTTCCTCCCTTCGGCTTAGCAGGAGCCTTTGCCTGCGGCTTGGTCTTCATCGTAACGTCGATGGTAAATACATTCGTTCCTTTTTCCTGCGTCATGGAAGTCACCGCACTTTGATACTCCTTGCCGAAATCCAAGGAAGAAGCAAAAACATTGGCGGATTCTTGCGCAGGAGTAAAGCCCTTAATGGTATAATGACCAGGAGCGATCTTCATGCTGTCGATCATCACATCAGCTGGTTTCATTTCTATAATTTTTGAAATGACATCCACCGTATGGATCCCATCCGGTCTGGCATTTTTCATGGTAGCAATACTTTTGGACAAATTCGTATTGAGCGCCTGCGCCGACTGGAAAGAATCCTGTGAAAAGGTAGGAGCCGGAGAAGAAAAGAGGGAAAAGGCATAAAGCGAAGCCGAGGACGCCGCAACGCCGACACAAAACAGAGTGACACAAGTGACGCCAAAAGAAATGACAGGTCGGTTAAACTCATACCGTGCCTTTTCACTCTCACTTTTTCTTAAAAAGTTTCCGTAATTGACCGATAACACTCTCTTTGTCGCCTCCTTCTTCCATGCCCTCTGCATCTCCAGTCGGTTTTTTTCCCTGCTTGATAAGCGATGCAGGGACCGTGCATCCGGCCGCAATCACGGCTTCCCCAAAAGGAAGCCCGTCTTTGGATGTAATATCCACGGATAAAAATTGGGAAATATGATCAAGGTCTGTCCATTCGCTATGATGCATCGTGTTTTCCAGCGGGAAAAACTTTTCCGTCAGAGACGCAAACAAAGAGACCATTTCATCCGAAGGCTCCTCGGGCATGATCCAGCTCATCGTGCCGAATTCATTGAACACCGCCGTCATGCCGGGAACACGGACAAAAACCTCTCCATATTCCGTGTCGATGATGTTCTTCAAAGAAGAAGTCACATCGCTCACTTTGAAAAGTGAAATTCCCAAAGACTCACAAGCGCCCTTGAGATTTTCAAGGAAGACCGTGGGGATGTAGCAGGCAGAAAGCACTGCCGTATCATCTTCATAGCACGAAACAAGAGAAGGCGTATACCGATCGTAAAGCTCAGTCAGCCCATCCGGAAGATTCTCCATCAGATGAGCAAGCACGCGGTCCTCCCGTTCGGCCGATGTTTTATCCGACACATCCTTCACTGAAGCAAGAGCCGTCTGCCATGTTTTATAAGCGATCCCGCTTCCGGGAGCAAAGATCACGAAAAAACGATCCGCCTTGACCCGTTCCGGATCAAACAGAGATTGCAAAAAGGAAACAGCACTGTCCACACTTTCCAGAGATTTCGCCAGCGGAGCGCAAGATCCGGAGAACGAATCAAGCACAGAGATACTCTTTGCCCCTGCGGAAAGACGAGAAAGAGAGCAGGTACCATTTCCCAATATGAGAACGGTATCCAATCCAATTCCTCCTAACACAAAAATATATAAGCATCACAGCTGCCAAAGGCCCAACGGATCGGCGTATTCCCCATTGTGCCACCATTCCAGATGGAGATGAGGACCCGTCGAATTTCCTGTAGAACCCACAGCAGCAATGACATCCCCTTTATTGACATACTGCCCATAGGAAACGTAGATCTCGGAGCAATGCCCATAGAGCGTATGATCGCCATTCTCATGCTCAAGGATCACGCAATTCCCATAACCGTCCCATGGAGCGGCATACACCACCGTTCCGGGCAGCATGGCTGTAATATCCGTCCCATAGTCATACCCGATATCCACGCCGGAATGAAATTTCCACTCGCCTGTAATCGGATGGGTGCGCCATCCAAAAGGCGAAGTGATCGGTGCGGCATCGGCGATGGCCGGAGAAAGGAACAGACATAGTAAGAAAAATATCCAAATTTTCTTCAAAAGGAACATCTCGATCAAACAAAATACTTTTAGAACAGCAGGCAAAAGAAAAATTTGACCCGGTCCCCTAAAGCACAAACAGATTTCTGCAAACATTATATAATAAAAATATCAGAGCTTCAATATTTCTATTAAAAGTTATTCGAAAAAAGTTGGCAAAACAACGAGAAAAGAAGAACAGCCACTGGAAAAAAACCGAAAATGCCGTGGAAGGGAAATAGAATTGACCGGTAGTCGCAAATGGAAGGGAGGACCCCTATAGATGAATATTTTATATATAGACAGCGAGTTTCTTTTAAAAGTTCAGAAGGGAAATCTGGAAAATCTGCTTCCTTTTTTTCTTCCGGAAGAAAAAAAGGTCTCTCTCTATCGCTGGTTAAACGGCTATGCCAAGTACAATGAGAGAAAAAAGCTGGAGAAAATCGAATGGCATGCCCAAAAAGTAAAAAAGATCCAATGGATCATAAGAAAGAATCTGGCTGCAAAACGAGGGAAAGTACCGCGTCCTGAATTGTGGGCAGGAAGTCCCGACAGTTGGAAAAAATGGCTGCGATCCGAGGCAGAAGAAAAAGAACCCCTCTCGATCATCGCAGCCACCAAAGATCCAAAAGAGCTGGAAAAAACATGCAAAGAGTGGATGCCGTCACAGGAATGCCGGGTAACGACCAAAATTTCACCCAAAGATATCATCGACATTCTGATCCTTTCCAAAGACGAAAGCCGCTTCCCGCCACACCTCGATAAAGACTGGAGAGAATTTGTGAAATGGCTCAAAGAAAACACAAGAACCCAGCGCATCGAAAGAGGCATCACCCATAACCGGCTCGGCAGCCGAATGGAAGAAAGACTGAAAGAACGACAGGCGTTCTTAAAAGCCAGATACTACAAATAAAGCGGCCTGTATTTGGTCTTCCCTGTTTTGCAAACATCCCTTAGAAAAGAGCCTGGAAGCAGAAAGACAGATAGACCCCTGTCCATTTCATTCTTTTGCCCATCAAAAAAGCATCCACCAAATGATGGATGCTTTTTTTCTATTATATTTTCATTTCCTTCGCCTTCCCCCGGGATTTGATCACAGGCGGGAATTCGTCACCGGATTCCATAAAATCTGAAGGGGTGAGGGAAGGCAGCACGTATTCCCCGATCTTCTTTGTCTCTATCGGCACGGTCCAAGGAACAAACGGCGCTTTTTGTTTAACCGGTACCCAGATGGTCTTCCGCTTCCCGATGGAAATTTTACAATACCCCATCATATAAGCTTCCCGATAGATCTGTTCCGGATGACGCCTGGATACAGGCGCATCCACCGCATTCACCGATTTAGGATGCACCAGTTTTTTCCCCAGAAAGGGAAACGGCTTTACGGAAACAGAAACCGACTCTTTCCGGTGATAATACGTCAAAGAAAAAGAGGGAAGCCCCAGCGCCGAAAGCAGCTTGGGAGCCATATATCCCGGCATCCGCTTCCAGTGCTGCCGACCATCCAGATCCCGCTCCATAAGCATCCCGAAACGTTCTCCCGTTTCCTGCTCTGCCTTTTCGATTTCTGCCATAGAAACGAAATCCAGCAAATTGAGCGTCCGGGTGGTCATCGTAAAAACAGCATGCTTCATCAGCCACTCATCCACTTTTGATTGGCAATAGCAGACCCTGCCGCTGTTTTTGATATATGGCACATCCTGGTTGAAATACGAGCGAAGAGAGTAGGGGGAAATGGCAAGCAAAGCCGTAAGTTCAGGCACAGACAGGGAAAAGCCTTCCTTTTGTACTTTGCGATTGAGCCATTCCGCATACCCCTCATCTTCTTTGTGATCCAAAGCAAATACTATCTGCATAACAACACCTCAAATCCGAACACGCGAAATCCATAATTTTATTATAGCACAGGGAAAAAGTGAGAAATTTAGCTCACCTAAGAGAGAAAATAAAATCACTTAAAAGAGGAAATAAGCTCACCTAAGCGAAGATATAGAGTAAGAAAAGGAGGGGGACATCCCTACGCCTGGCGGCGGGCGTGAAGCGATCCGCGAAAATAGACCATAAAAAGGTTCACCCACAAAAAACATCCCGGATGCATGACCTATAGATCCAGAAGGAGTTAAAACACAGACAAGAGTCAGAATGATCTATCCCTGCTGGATAAATATTGTGATAAGATCAAGAAAAAAAGATCCTGGGTCGTGAGACAAGCCCTGGACCGATATCTGATTACAAAACCAGAGAAAGAAACCAACTAATGACAGGCAGACTATTCTGCCTGTTTTTTTATAGATCCATGTCTTGGAAAACGTGAAAGAAAAACATTTTTGATAGAAAGGACAAACAAAAAAAGAGTATAGAGGCTTCTCAACCGAAGTCAAAATAAAGACGTATTCTTGAAATGGTAATAAGAGCGTTGTATACTAAGCGTAGAAATCGAATATGGTCATTCCCTGGCCAAATGAAGAGCCTTGCGGCTGGTGATATGATCCCCCTAAAGCAGACAAGGTAAATAGCCAAACTGCTTTAGGGGGATTTTTTTAATGGCCAAAAGGAA
>CAKPUX010000059.1 GCA_934193095.1 uncultured Dialister sp.
AAGCAAGCAAGCAAGCAAGCAAGCAAGCAAGCAAGCAAGCAAGCAAGCAAGCAAGCGTACTGGATAACGGATTATGCGAAACTAATCGCGGCGTTTCTTGTGGTGGCTATACATACGGAGTTGGCTATTGATGTGGATGGGCCTTGGAAGTCGTTTCTTTTAACAGCAGAATCTTGTGCAGTCCCTGTATTCTTTTGTGTTACAGGTTACTTTTTACAGGAGCGGGCACAGAATGAAGGTCTGCGAATAATCTGCAGGAAGTGGCTCTGCAAATATGGGAAACTCTATGTCATGCTGTCTTTTGTGTATTTGCCACTGACTTTTTACGGGATGCGTGTTGATTTCGAAAAACATGGTGACTTGTGGAAAGTATTGCTGAAACTGATTAAAAATTATCTTTTAGTAGGAGAGCAGTTCTATTCCTGGCCGTTGTGGTATTTGTTGTCTGTGATGCTGGGATTGGCTCTTTTAGCGATTCTTCCGCTGCTAAAAGATTGGGCAAAACTATTGCTCAGTTGTGTGGTATTTGCGGGAGCCTGTTTTATCAATGAACATTCGAGTATCTATCTGGTGAGCGTGACTATTGGAACGGGAAGAATTTTCACAGGCTTTAGTTATCTTTTACTGGGCATTCTTGTGTTTAAGTGGAAATACATCTTTCAATCATCACTGGGGTGGTTGATACCATCTATTTTATGGTGTGCTTTTTCTTATTGGAGCGCTGTTTATTCAACGACCAGTCTTTTCGCTTTTCTCGCTACGCCGTGGATTGTTGGAAACATGATGAAATATACGGTGATCGGTATACACGCAGTCGCCGAATGCTGTCGAAAAATTAGTACATGGATTTATTATAGCCATATGTATTTTCTCTTTATTTGGATGTACATGTTGCCTATACAGCAAAAGGGGACAGGGGCATTTCTATTTACAGGAGGGCTGAGTCTACTCTGTTCATTGTTGTTCGTTTTAGTTAAGGAAAAAAGGAATTATATGATGAGTGAGAAAATAAATACTGTTTGTCCTGACAATCAATGTGCGGGATGTATGGCCTGTATCGATGGTTGTCCTCGTAAAGCCATTAAAATCGTGGATGATAAAAAGTATATGAATGCAGTTATTGATGTAGATCGGTGTATTCATTGCAATGCTTGCCATCAGATTTGTCAAAGAAACCATCCTGCAAGTTTTCGTGAATCCAAAAAGTGGTTGCAAGGGTGGGGTGATGACAAGACTCGAGCATCCAGTTCATCTGGCGGCTTTGGTCAGGCGCTTATGAGAGCTGCTGTAAAAAATGGTTTTAGCGTAGCAACTTGCAGATTTCATGAGGGGGATTTTGTTTTTGAAGTATTTGATGAGGAAGAGCGGGTAAACGACTTTATAGGATCTAAGTATGTAAAAAGCAATCCAATTGGAATTTACAAAAGGGTTCGGGTCAAGTTAAATCAAGGAAAGAAGATTCTTTTTATTGGACTTCCCTGCCAGGTATCTTCTTTGCGAAATTTTACACGAGATCATAAAAACCTCTACACAGTTGATTTAGTCTGTCATGGTACTCCGTCAGTACAGCTGCTCCGTGAATCAATAAAGGGCTATGGTTACGATTTGGCTGATCTGAATGCCATTTATTTCAGAAAGCATGACCGATTTGCCATTAAAGGAAAACCTGTACATATTCTGCCAGAAGGTGTGCAAGACTGTTATACACGGGCGTTCCTTAGAGGGCTTTGTTATACGGAGAATTGTTATTCTTGCCAATACGCACGTCCAGAACGAGTGGGAGATCTGACTATGGGTGACTCTTGGGGAACGGAAATGAAAGAAGAACTCCATAAAGGGCTTTCTTTGATTCTTTGTCAAACTGATAAAGGGCAGGAATTGTTAGACATGATGGATTTTAAATTCTTTCCCGTCGATAAGGAGAATTCGATACGGATGAACCATCAACTTTGTCATCCGTCGGCTATGCCAATGCAGCGGAATGATTTTTTTAAACATTTGGATCAGGGGATTTCTTTTAATTATGCGGTAGGTCTTGCTTATCCTAAGGATTACTTTAAACAGTATTTGAAGAAAGTCCTAATAGCTCTCAAATTATACAGGGGGGGTAAACAATAGTTCGTATTCAATTTTTTTCTATATAATGCGATAAAAAGCTGTAAGGTTTTTGGCAAACATCTATCTGGCGATGCGTGTGTCGTATTTCAATGAACTTGATACCTATGCGGAGATGAAAGGCCTCAGCACGGAAGAAATCATCGATGGCATCTGCCTGGATCCAAGAATCGGTGAATTTTACAACAATCCGTCTTTTGGTTATGGTGGTTATTGCCTGCCAAAAGATACAAAGCAGCTTCTGGCGAATTATGAGAACGTGCCGGAAAATCTGATCGAAGCGATCGTGAAGTCGAATCGGACGAGAAAGGACTATATCGCCGATAAGGTGCTGGAAATTGCTGGCTACTATCACGATAACAGTGAATTCGATCCAAGCAAAGAGGAGTCGATGACGATCGGCGTGTAGTGTTTGACGATGAAGTCGAATTCGGATAATTTCCGCCAGAGCAGCATCCAGGGAGTCATGAAACGCATCAAGGCGAAGGGCGCGCAGGTCATCATCTATGAACCGACGCTGGAAGATGGCTCGACATTCTTTGGTAGTCTCGTAGTCAATGATCTGGCAAAGTTCAAGGCGCAGAGCCATGGTATTATCGCGAATCGCTATGATCACTCGCTGGATGATGTGAGAGGAAAGGTGTATACCAGAGATCTGTTTGAGCGGGATTGAGAAGTGTGGCTGATTCTTAAGGCAAACAAGGATATGGCAAGATAAAAATCGGGAGATAATAGTTGTAAAGACATCTCCCGATTTTTGTGGTGGGATATTGTGATATAATAAAAATGAGTCGAGAATCCAGTTAAAAGAGCAGAAATTGAGAGGGAGGGGGAGATCAGGAAGTAGAATGGATATGGAGAAAGATAAAACTGGTACCAATTTAAATGTGATTCATTATGTCGAATATGATGCTCAGACTTTAATGAAATTTATCGAACATGGGGAGCAAGGAAATAATGCTTTGCTAGAGCTGTTAAAAGGAATATTAGAAAAGTGCTTTACTCTTATGTTCTCTCTTAATGGTGGAGCAGCAGTAGCCTGCTTGGCATTTTTAGGAAATGTTATAACAAAAGATTTTTACTTCTGGGAATTTGCTGCTCAATGGATACGGTGGGCATTGGTCTGGTTTTCTCTTGGTGCAGGAAGTGTGGTACTGAGTGCAATGATATCTTATATATCACAGTGTTATTTCTGCGAATCTTTAGGAATAAGCATAGCTAATTCAAGGGAAGCATTAAAACTAAAAAATGAGTTTTCCCAGGGCAGGATAGTTGATGAAAACTATATAAGTCGGTGTAAGAAAAGCGCGAGCTTGCATGCGTTCGGACAATGGTGCAGGCTGGGAGCTATATTATGTGCAGTGTGTTCGCTTGTATTGTTTGGAACTGGCGTGTATTGCTTTTATTGTGCGTTTGGGCGGCTTTAGATTCCGAGTCAATGAATGGTGTGTTCTATCGGTTTTTAGCCGGTATGGTGTTTGCTCGAAGCGTGCTATTGCGGGGGAGATAGTGAGGTGATTGGCATGAATATTGATGTAAGGCCAGATGTTTTGCAGTGGGCGTGTGTTTATGCTCAAAAGGATGCAGAGGCAGTATCCCGAAAGTTCCCTCAATACAAAGAATGGATCAAAAAAGAGAAAAGGCCAACGTTACATCAAGTGGAGGAATTTGCCCGTTTTACTAATGTTCCGTTCGGGTATCTAATTTTGGATGAAGTTCCTTATATCGCTGTTAAGCCGGTCAAGGATTTTCGCACTTTAAAAAATCGAGGCGTTGATTTTGCAGAATATAGTCCAGAGCTTCGGGATACGATCGATATGATGCGTGATCGTCAGGAGTGGCTTCATGAGTATAAAGAGGAAAATGGATATGCTGAGGTGGATTTTATTGGGACTATCCACCAAGATATGAAAACAAAAGAAGCATTGGAAATAATACGAAAAAAATTGGATATATCTGTGCGGTGGCAGGAAGATTTAGACAAGGAGAAGAACGCATTTTCTTATTTTCGTAAGCGGATGGAACGATTAGGGGTCATTGTTTTTGTTAATAGTATGGTGGGAAACAATACGCATAGGTTGCTAGATCCGGAGGAATTTCGCGGTTTTGCATTGGCGGATGTTTATGCGCCTCTCATTTTTATTAATGGGGAAGATGCTCCTGCAGCTCGTCTATTTACGCTTTTACATGAACTTGTTCATTTATTCTGTGGTCGGGATGGCCTTGATGATGGTACGGAGGCCTACTGCAATAAGATAGCCGCACTGCTTTTGGTGCCAAAGGACGCTTTCTTGGAAAAATGGAAGGAGTATGAAGGCAGTTTTGATCGTTTGAAAGATTATTTTAGAGTTAGCCTATTGGTTGTCTACCGGGCTGCTTTTACATATGGCTTGATTACAAAAGAGGAATGGGCCGATTACCATTTTTCTTTTCTGGAAAAGTGGAAAGCGAAAAAGGCCGGTAAGCAGCGAAAAGGAGGACCGGATTTTTACAAGTCTTTGCCAAACAGGATTGGAGAAAGCTTCAGCCATTATGTATTTAGAGCCGTCAAAGAGCGGAGTCTTCTTTATAAGGAGGCATACGAACTGTTGGGGATCAAAGGTGATACATTCCAACGTGCGCTGAAGGAGGCGGGAGTCTGATATGGCGGGAGAGTACCTCGTAGATACGAATGTTTTCATTACAGCCAAAAATGATTTCTACGCTTTTGATTTGGCTCCAGGCTTTTGGGCAAAGATGAAAGAGCAAATTCTTAAGGGAAGGTGCTGTGTGATTGATGCAGTGGATATGGAAATTAGAGATGGGAAAGAGGAGGAGCTGGTGCAATGGTGGCTAGAAATTAGAAAGACGTATCCTGATATTATAAAAAGAGCAAAAGAAAATGAGGAGGTTTTCTTCTGCTATAAGGGAATCGCTGAAATGGTATATAAAGATCCTGTTTTCGCTGCCAGAGAAAAGGCACGATTTCTTTCACGTGGGGATCCATGGATTATTGCTGCAGCTAAAACTTGGAATATGAATCTAGTGACGATGGAAAAAATGGCTGGATCAGGAGCAAAGAAGGTAAAAATACCAGATGTTTGCCAAAGAATTGGGGTTACATATATGACTCCGTACGATATGATGAGGAACTTAGGAATCAAGTTATTCTGACTTACCGCGTAACGCACTGTGAGAAATGGGGGCGCTTATGTAAAGAAAATAGATGACATTAACTATAGTTTTAATGAGATCAAATAGCTTTTGTCATCAGAAGGAGAAGCTATGCCGAAAAATTCTGAGAGGTTCATTTTGGAGCTTGAGGAAAAAGTATGTGAGATTAGCCATAAATACCAAAAGCTAAGCCCAGTGGAAAAGGCTGAAGTAGAGCAGTACTTGAGAATAAGACTGCAGGGGGCTGCGTCTGGCTCGATGCTGGATTTATTGAGAAGGTTATTTATTGGATGAGATATTGGCAAATAATCGATGGCATGCATCACTTTCATTTTCAAAAGAACTATTTTTTGAAAATGAAAGTGATGCATGTTTTCAAAAAATGGCTTTTTTGAAAATGAATGGGAGGAGGCGATGGTATGAAGTATATGACGTTAACCAAAATATATTACGCGATGCCTGCGTCATATGAGGAGATGTATGCGGTGAGGTATCAATCGCCGTTTACCTTTCATCTGGGAATTCATATCAAACAGTATCATAGAGAGAAAGCATATCCTTCTTTCTTTTACTATACAAGAGAGTATGCTCTTGTGACGGAGGAGATTTATTCGGCTTATGAGCGTTTTTTATACTTGGTGAATAGCGTCCCGCCTGTCATTTTGCATCAATTCACTTTACTTAGTATCTTGGATGAGGTAAAAGCAACCAATGATATAGAAGGGGTTCACAGTACACGGAAAGAGATACAGGATATTCTAGATGGAAATGTGTCCAAATCGGAACGTTTGGAAAGTATTGTGCACAAGTATGAGAGCCTTATGGGGAATTCAGAAATTCCATTTTTTACTTGCCAGGATATCCGGCGGTTTTATGATGATTTCGCTCATGAGGAGATAAAAAAAGAAAATCCGGAACATGCTTTGGATGGGGTTATTTTCCGAAAAGATCCGGTCGATATTGAGTCGGAAACAGGGAAAATCATTCATCGCGGCTTATCCCCTGAGGCGAAGGTGATAGAGGCTATGGACGCAGCATTGAAGATTTTGCATTCGGACGATTTCCCTCTTCTGGTTCGTTTGGGGTTATTTCATTACTTCTTTGCATATATTCATCCATTTTACGATGGCAATGGGCGGACGGATCGGTTTATTACTTCCTATTTTTTGAAGAAAAATTTTCATTTGCTTTTGGGACTTCGACTGTCGGTATATATTAAGCGTAACAGGAAGGCTTATTATAAGCTATTCGAAGAAGCGGATAGTGAAATCAATCGAGGCGATTTGACGCCTTTTCTTCAGGGATTTTTAAAGATTCTTTTGGGGACGATTGAGGATACGATCGGGGTGTTAAAAAGGAAAAAGGATCAATTGCAGCGATATGAGAAGAAAATCGATGCACTGGGATTTCATGATAAACTCATGGAAGAGATTTATTACATTTTGTTGCAGGCTGCTTTTTTCTACGGTCGAGGGGTCACGATTACTGAATTGGCTGATATGGTGGGGAAGGCACGTAATACGATTCAAAAGCGTTTGGATGCGATGCCGGTCAATCATTTGATCGTTGAGAAAAAAGGAAAAACGAATTTCTATAAGCTGGATCTGTTGATGTTTAAAGAGTCAGGAAATAGACGGTCTGTATGAAAAAATATGTATTTTTGCTCATGACGGCTATCCTCATCGCTTTCATTTGGGGGAATTCGCTTCAGGATGCGACGCACTCTTCGGTGGAGAGCCGGTGGGTGCTGGATCTGGTGCAGTCGGTGTTTTCGCGGATTCCGGGGATTTCTCATGTCACGATGTATGAGATACGGAAGACGGCGCATGTGACGGAGTACATGGCGCTGGGGTTCTCGCTATCATTGGTGCTGGTTTCGCTCTGCGGGCGAGGCTTTGCTAAGGATGTGGTGGCGCTGGGGTTTCTCATCGCCTGTATCGATGAGACGCTGCAGCTCTTTTCGCCCGGACGGAGCAGTCAGGTGTCGGATGTGGTGATCGATACGTGTGGGGTGATATTGGGGGTGGCAGCAGTGTATGTGTTTTCAAGAAATGGAAAGTAGCTGGAGGTCATTGGGCGGTGGTGGAATAAGGATTGTCCGACAATGTTTTTCATATCACTGCGCGGATCCATCCTGCGCTAACGGTGCAGTCTCTCTCTAGGAGCCTACGGGATTGGGTTTGTTTCATATGGGCTTCTATACGGCTACGGGGATCCATCCTGCGCCGATGGCGCGGCCCCTCTCTAGGGGCCCATGGGATTTGGAGTGGCTCATATTCGCTTTCATATTGCTACGTGTGAAACTCCAAACCTTAAACTAACTAAATTGTCAACGTTGAATAAAACGGAAAGTTGTTATATGATATGTATGTTAACTTTATAGATTCATGGGTATAACAATCGAGGCGATGAAGATGATCAGAGGAGAAGCAGCGGTGGCTGGCGGAAGCCGGACGAAGGAGATGGTGCTCTTTGGTTTGTTTACAGCACTGATCGCGATCGGGGCGTTTATCAAGATCCCGGTGCCGGTGTGTCCGTTTACGCTGCAGCTTTTGTTTACGACGTTGGCGGGGTTTATCCTGGGGAGCCGGAACGGGGCTTGCTCGGTGGGGCTGTATGTGCTTCTGGGGCTCGCTGGGGTGCCGGTCTTTACGGAGGGCGGTGGGCCTTCGTATATTTTCCAGCCGACGTTTGGGTATCTTATCGGGTTTATCGCGGGGGCATGGCTGACGGGGTGGATTTCCGAACGGAGCGGGGACTTTTCTTTCGGCAAGACTCTTTTTGCGAATCTGGCGGGGCTCCTGGTGGTGTATCTTTTCGGGATGGTGTATGTGTACATCATCAATAATTTCTATCTGGGGACGCCGATCGGGGTCTGGCCGGTGGTGCTGTACTGCTTCGTGTTGGCGGTGCCGGGGGATATCTGTCTGTGCATTCTGGCTGCGATGCTGGCATCGCGGCTGAAGAGGGCGATCGGGAAATAGTGGAGGGATGCTTTCTGCATTTTCGGACGCCGTGTGAAGGTGAGGCGCATGGGAAGGGAGCAGCGCAGGCTGCATGGCTCTCGTCCGATGCCGCACATGACATTTTCTTTCGCACGGGATGATGAATGGCGTTTGGGTACATGGTGAATGGTGAAGGGATAGACCCGTCACGTTTTATATGGAGGAAGGCATAGCAATGAGCAAGGGACTTTTTATCACGGGGACGGATACGGATATCGGGAAGACCTATGTGACGGCGCTTCTTGTAAAGACGATGCGTCAGAATGGGTATGATACGGGCTACTACAAGGCGGCGATCAGCGGGGCGAGGGCGGTCGCTGCATCGGATGCGGGCTTTGTGAATGAGTTCGCAGGGATCCATGAACCGGAGGATATGCTCTTGTCGTATCTGTACCAGCATGCGGTGTCGCCGCATCTGGCGGCGCGTCTCGAGGGGCATCCGCTGGAGAAGGATGTGATCCTTGCGGCGTGGAAGCGGGTGACGGAGGCATATCCGTATGTGACGATGGAAGGGTCCGGTGGCATTGTGTGTCCGATCCGCCACGATGAGAAGGCGGTGTACTATCTGGAGGATATCATTTCCTGGCTGCATTTGCCGGTGCTTGTCATCGCGGATGCTGGGCTGGGGACGATCAATCATGTGGTGACGACGTGTGAGTATATCGCCCATAGAAATATTCCGATCCGGGGCATCATCCTGAACAACTGGAAGGGCGGCGTGATGGAAGAGGATAATGTGAAGATGATCGAGGAAATCACGGGGGTCTCTGTCATCGCGAAGGTGGCGAAGGGGGATGAGATCCTCCATTGCGATCCGAAGGTACTGGAAGGACTGTATCAAGAGGTTTGATGGATAGTTCGCGGCAGACAGTGGCAAAGGTGGCATTGTCCAACATGGGTTTTATACCGCTCGTGGGATCCATCCTGCGCCTTTGGCGCGGCCCTTCTCTAAGGGCCTGCTCAGATGGAGGAAAACCCAAAAACCATAAACCATAAATCGTACACACGATTTCCAAACAACCAACAACAAAGTAAAAGGAGATAAGTCTGATGAGTGAAATCAACTGGGAAGCGGAGGATGCGAAGTATATCTGGCACCCGGCCATGCAGATGAAGGATAATGAGGTATTTCCGCCGGTGGTGATCGACCATGCGAAGGGGTGTTATCTGTATGACACGCATGGCAAGGCGTACCTGGATATCATTTCTTCGTGGTGGTGCAATCTTCTGGGACATGCGAATCCGGAGATCAATGCGGCGCTGAAGCAGCAGGTGGATGAGCTGGAGCATGTCATTTTCACGAATTTCACGCACAAGCCGGCGATCGAGCTGGCTCGTGAGCTGTCGGAGTTTTTGCCGGCGGGGCTCACGAAGTTCACTTTCCATGATAATGGGTCTTCGGCGGTGGAGGCGGCGCTGAAGATGGCATTCCAGTACCAGTACCAGACGGGACATCCGGAGCGGACGCGCTTCATGTGTCTGCCGGAGTCGTATCACGGGGAGACGATCGGGGCGCTCTCGGTCGGCTCGATGGATCTGTATGCGAAGATTTTCCACCCGATGCTGATGAATAATATTCATTTCAAAGGGCTGGACTGTTACCGCTGTCCATACGGCAAGACGAGAGAGACGTGCGGCGTGGAGTGCTTCGAGGACGCGGAGGCGGCCTTTAAGAAATATGGCAAAGAAACGGTGGCGTGCATCGTGGAGCCGATCCTGCAGGGCGCGGCCGGCATGCGTATCTATCCGGCGGAGTATTTGAGGAAGCTCAGAAAGCTCTGCGACGAGTACGGCGTGCTCCTGATCGATGATGAGATCGCAGCGGGCTTTGGCCGCACGGGCAAGCTCTTTGCGATCGAGCATGCGGGTGTGTCCCCGGATATCCTCTGCACATCGAAGGGGCTGACGGCAGGCTATATGCCGATGTCTATCACCATCACGACAGACAAGGTGTATGATGCCTTCTATGATGACTTCGGTACACACAAGGCTTTCGTTCACAGCCATACCTATGCAGGAAATCCGATGGGCTGCGCCATCGCGCTCGCAGTTCTTAAGATCATGAAGCGTGACCATATCCTTGCGAAGGTGAATGAGGATGGGAAATACTTGCATGAGCAGCTGATGCAGGCTCTCGGCAGTCACAAGAATGTCGGAGAGATCCGCCACATCGGGCTCATCAACGCCATCGAGCTGGTCGAAGATCCGAAAACGAAGAAGGCTTTCGATCCTGCGCGCCGTATCGGCTGGCACATTTTCAGAAAGGCCATGGACTTGGGCCTCGTGCTTCGTCCGATGGGGGATATCATCTATTTCAATCCGCCGCTCAATATCACAAGAGAAGAGCTGGATAAGGGCGTCGCGCTCTGCAAAGATGCGGTCGAAGCGGTGTTGGGGAAGTAGGGATTGGTGGCTAGTGGCTGGTGACTGGTGGCTGGTGACTAGGGACTAGGACGAGATGTCAGAAATCAGATGTCAGAAAGAAACGTGATGAAAGGCCCGCGATTCTCACATGAGAGGATCACGGGCCTTTTTGCTTGAAGTCTAAAGTCTAAAGTCTAGTCTATCAGAATTCTTCCACCAGCTTGTAGCCTTTGCCTTTGAGGAAGGCTTCGGTCTCGGACTCGGTGGTGCTGAAGACGGCGATCGGAGAGCTGGTCTCACGGTCGAAGGAAATGTAGAGGTAGCGGATCATGACATTGGCCGCTTGAAGGTCGCCAAGGATGCGGTCGAGGGCGCCCGGCTTGTCCGAGCCCATATCGACGGCGATGACGAGGTCGACGCGGCACTGGTAGCCTTCTTTTTCAAGGATGAAGGCGGCTTCTTCCGGTTTGTCTACGATAAGGCGGACGATGCCGAATTCTGCGCTGTCGTTGGCGAGCATGGTGTAAATATTGATGTTCTCTTTCGCGAGAATGGATGTCATGCGGGAGAGGGCGCCCTGACGGTTCGCCGTGAAGATGGATACCTGTTGTAACATGATGTACCTCCTTGGATGGGTGAATGTATCTTTATATTATAGCATAGGAGTGGGAAATTAGGAATGGGATTCGGGTTCAGGGTTCAGGGTGGTGGTGGCGGCTTCGCCGCACATATATAATGCAGTGAAGCCGCTACCATAATCCCGAACCCCGAAGTTTGAAAGCAGGGATGAGTAGCTAGTGACTTGTGACTTGTGACTGGTAGCTAGGGATGAGTGGCTAGGGATTAGGAGTCTTAAGTGACCGGTGACTGGTGACTTAAATACCACCTTCGGGCATCGCCACTATTTATACTCCGCGGCGTATTTCGTCATCCTGAGCGGAGTGAAATGTCGGATGTTCGATCATGTAAAGGCGGAACAGTGAGAACTGAGTCGAAGG
>CAKPUX010000060.1 GCA_934193095.1 uncultured Dialister sp.
AGTCACTAGCTACCAGTCACTTGCGCTCCTAATCCCTAGCCACTAATCCCTAGCTACTAATCATCCCTGCTTTCAAACTTCGGGGTTCAGGGTTCGGGGTTGTAGTGGCGGCTTCGCCGCAATTTTTAGACTATGATGTTCTCGTATCGTCATTTCGAGCGTAGCCGAGAAATCTCTATTGCAGTACGGAAACCAGCCTGTATGCGCCATTCAATAAACGAAGTTTTGGTGCTACGTTGTTCTGCTATCTCGTACTTACTGCTTACCGATCTGCAAGAAAGATTTCTCGCTTCGCTCGAAATGACGATACGGGAGTCTGATGTCTTCCAGTCCCCAGTCACTAGTCACTAGTCACTATCCCCCCGACTCTCTTGAAATCCTCCCAGAATGTCGGGTACGATTTCCGGACGCTTTCAGCGCCTTCGATGGTCAGAGGTGCACTGCATTTCGCAGAGACGGCGGCGAGGGCCATGGCGATGCGGTGATCGTTCCACGAGGAGACGGTGCCGCCGGTGAGGTGGTGCCGGCCGCGGATGACGAGGCCGGCCGGCTTTTCTTCGATGTCTGCGCCAAGCTTCGTGAGCTCGACAGCCATCGCGTGGAGGCGGTCGCACTCTTTCAGGCGGACGCGAGAGCCATGAATGATCTCGATCGTCCCTTCGCTGACAGCGGCGAGAGCTGCGAGCGCCGGCACGAGGTCAGGGCAGTCTTCGGCATCGATGGTGGTGCCGTGTGTCTTCGATGGTTTCGCGGAAACGAGTCCCTCTATCTCGGTGATGTCACCGCCCATCGCGCGAAGGATGCCAAGGATCGCCTTGTCGCCCTGTTTCGATGCACGCGAGAGGCCTTTCAGTGTGATTTCCTTCCCGGAAAGGCCGGCCACGAGCCAGAAAGCCGCCTGCGAATAGTCGCCTTCGACGGCAAAGGTGCCGCTCCGGTAGGACTGCCCGCCCGGGATTTCATAAAGCTCAGGGCTCTTCTCGTGGATGGTGATGCCATGACGGGCCAGCGTATCCAGCGTCATATCGACATAGCTCTTCGACTCGAGCGTGGTCGTGCTGATGAGTACGGAGTCATCAGCGGCAAGCGGCAGTGCGAAGAGGAGGCCGGTGAAGAACTGCGAGCTGACATCTCCGGGAAGCGCGTAGCGTCCGCCGGGAAGCGACCCTTTGACCGTGAGAGGAAGGCCGCCCCGGTTGTCGAAGGAAATGCCTTTCTCATCAAAGATCTCGTAGTACGGTGTCAGAGGACGCTCCGAGAGGCGGCCATGCCCCACATAGCGGACGGTATTCCCAGATATAAGGCCAAGCGGGATGAGGAAACGCAGTGTCGAGCCGGACTCTCCGGCATCGGCTTCGAGCCGTCCTTCCTTTTGAGAAAGGCCGCCGGAAATATGGAAGGTGAGGCCGTCTTCGGCAGCCTCTTCTGTAAAATGCGCGCCCATCAGCGAAAGGATGCGGACGGTGGCTTCGATGTCCTGTGACGGGGTCACGCCGGAAAGCGTCGTTTCCCCCTTGGCAAGCGCAGCGGCGATCAGCTCGCGATGCGTCATGCTTTTCGAGGACGGCACGCGGAGCACGCCGGAAAGCGGCGCGGGGGTGATGGTGATATGCATAGTGGTACTCCTTGGGGAAAGGGTTCAGGGTTAGCTCATCGGGCGAGTTGCCCTTTGATTTCATTGGGAAAGAGGTTCTGAGGGTTCTATAGGTTCTGAGGGTTCAACGGGGGTGGTGCGGCGCAAAGCGCCGAATTTATATTTGTAGCGAAGCCGCCACCACAACCCTGAACCCATCAACCTGAACCCTAAACCCCTTCTTCTATTCCGTCACGATCCAGTCAGCGAGCGCTTCTGTCGGGACTTTCACAAGCTCTGCCCGGCCGATTTCTTTCATGACGACCAGCGTGATCTCCTTGCCGCGGCGCTTCTTATCGTGCAGTGCATGCGGAATGAGCTCCTCCGCCGGGACGCCGATGGCTGTCGGAAGCGCGAGCTTCTTCAGGACAGCGCGCAGGCGGTCGGTGCATCCGCTCTCTGTATAGCCGAGCTTCTCACTCTGCGCGGAGAGGAGACTCATGCCGATCGCGACGCCTTCGCCGTGCGTGTAGGTGCTGTAATGGAAGTAGCGCTCGATGGCATGACCGATGGTATGGCCGAAATTCAGCATCTGCCGGCTGCCATTGTCGTACTGGTCTTCCTCTACGAATTTCGTCTTTTGCAGGACGCTCCGCAGGATGATCTCCTCGATATTCTTCTCCAGATCCTCCTTTGTCTCGATGGACTCGAAGAGCTCGAAAAGCTCACGGTCACCGATGCATCCGTACTTCACCGCTTCGGCCAGGCCATCATGCACGTAGCGGGTCGGCAGGGTGGAGAGCAGGTCCGGATCGATGAATACGCCCTTGGGCTGATAAAAAGCGCCCGCCAGATTCTTCCCGCTTCGAAGGTCGACAGCGACCTTGCCGCCGACAGAGCTGTCGATCTGCGCCAGAATGGTGGTCGGGATCTGGAAGAAATCAATGCCTCTCATGTAGGAGGCAGCGGCAAATCCCCCGAGATCCCCCGGAACGCCGCCGGAGAGTGTCACAAGCGCATCGCTTCTTGACATATCAAAGCCGGCAAGCGCCTCCAGCACGTCACCGAAGACACGAAGATTCTTGCTGGCTTCCCCTGCCGGTATGGCGATCACCTTCACGTCAAAGCCGGCACCCTTTAGGATCTCTCTGATCCTTTCACCATAGATGCGGCGCACATGATCATCCGTCACGACAGCGATCTTCTCCGCCTTCGTCAGCTGCCTCAGTTTTTCACCGACGCTCGAAAGAAGACCGCGCCCGATCTCGATCCGATACGAATCACTTCCCAGATCAACCTTCACTGTCTTCATGCATGAGTTCCCTCCTTCGTCTGCCTGCCTCATTCAGAAAAGCCTCCATTTCCTCGCTGTCCTCTCTCTCGATCGCATCCCTGAGCACCTGCAGCTTCTCGCTGAAGCGGTCGATCTCATCCAGCAGCTTCTCGCGGTTCGACAGGAAAAGCGATGTCCACAGACGGCCGTTGATATCCGCCACGCGCGTCTCATCACGGAAAGAGCCGCCCATGAAATACTTCGTCTCTTTATTATAGGACTTGCTTTGGATGAGCGCCGTCGCGATGACATGCGTGAGGTCGCTCGTGTAAGCGATCGCACGGTCATGCGCATCGGCTGTCACCTTCGGCACATGCCGGCAGCCGAGCGCGCGCGCCATCTCCTCGATGAGCGTGATGTGCGAGGCACTGTTTCCCTCCTGCGGGATGATGACGTAGTTCGCACCGAGGAAAATCTCTGCGTCCGACTGCGAGAGTCCCGCCCCTTCATGCCCGCACATCGGATGTCCGCTGATGAAATCCATCCCCTCCGGGAGCTTTGCCTGAATTTTTTCGGCGAAATCATTCTTCACGCCGGCGATGTCTGTCAGCACGGCATCCTTCTTCAGAAGTCCGATCTTCTTTTCAATGAATGCCATCGTCCCCTTTTCCGGTGTGCAGAAAATGACGATGTCTGCGTCTTTCAGATCCTCTTCGGAGATCGAATCCACGATCCCCATCCGAAGTGCTTCCTGCGCGACACTGGCCGTGCGGTTGATCCCGATGACGCGGCTGCCGATGGCCTTGAAGCGTTTGGCAAAGGATCCGCCCATCAGTCCAAGGCCGATGACGGCGATCGTAAAGTGGCTAAAGTCGTGATTGCTGTCCATGTATGTGCTCTTTTCTGTTGAAATTGTGTTGCTATGGTCATTGTAATATATGATGGGGAGAGGGTTCAAGGTTAGCCCGTGGGACGGGGCGTCCTTTGACTCCGTTTGAAAGCCTCGCGCGCTCGCTAGTGAGGAGTTAGGAGTGAGGAGTGGTGGTGCGGCGCATAAAAATATGGAAGCGCCGCGGAGTTTTGAATCTATCGGTGTTCTCGTATCGCAACCTAATCCCTAGCTACTAATCCCTAGCTACCAGTCACCAGTCACTCCCCCTCTATATTTCCCTTCCCACGATCGGGGCGAGCTTTCGAAGATCCCCCATCATATGATCGAAGGTCTCCGGCGTGATGGACTCTGCGCCATCGCACCATGCATGCTCGGGATCATTATGTACCTCGCACATGATACCATCTGCACCGGCAGCGATCGCTGCCATGGCCATGGACTCTACCATCCAGCGGCGGCCGGTCGCGTGGCTCGGATCGACGATGATCGGCAGGTGGCTCATGCGCTTCACCGCTGCCACTGCCGAAAGGTCGAGCGTATTTCTCGTCGCCTTCTCAAAGGTACGGATGCCGCGCTCGCAGAGGATGACATTGTGATTTCCCTCCGACATGATGTATTCCGCACTCATCAGCCATTCCTCGATCGTCGCAGACATCCCGCGCTTCAGAAGCACCGGCACATGGAGACAGCCGACCGCTTTCAGAAGATCGAAGTTCTGCATATTTCTCGCGCCGATCTGGATGAGGTCGACCTTCTTCTCCAAGAACATGCCGATCTTGTCTGCACTCATGAGCTCCGTCACGACGGGGAGCTTCTCTTCTCTGGCCGCGGAGATCAGCATATCGAGCCCCTTCTCGCCAAGTCCCTGGAAAGAGTAGGGGGACGTTCTCGGCTTGAACGCGCCGCCGCGCAGCATCGATGCGCCGGATGCCTTCACGGCCGATGCAATGGCGCCGATCTGCGCCGGTGTCTCGATGGAGCACGGCCCTGCCATGACGACGAGCTTCTTTCCGCCGACCTTCACGCCGGCGACATCGATGACCGAGTCCTGCGGATGGAAGGCACGGCTCGCCCGCTTGTATGGTTCCTGCACACGCATGACCTTGTCGACCCATTCATTACTCAGGAAATCGCGCTCATCGAGGCTCGTCGTATCTCCGACAAGTCCCAGTACGACCTTGCTCGAGCCGCGGCTTCTGTCGACCTGGAAGCCCTTCTCCCGAAGCTCATCCTCAAGTCTTTCGATCTCTGTCAGCGGTGCATTTTGTTTCATAACGATAATCATACGAATTCCTCCTCTTTGCCTTCAGGCAATGCTTCTATACTGCGTAATGGCTTCGACGCAAAAGAAACGGTCTCTCGATCAGGCGCTGCGCCCGATCACCGCTTACCATCACCCGTCCCCCTAACAAAAAAGGACAGGCTCTCGTGGGCCTGTCCTCGATTCCTATCCTGCTTATCTGGAAGGGGTGATCCGCTCATGAGAATTTGTGTACACCAAATAGCCGCAGCCATAATAATAGCTGACGGTAAAGTCATACGCATATGCAGTTCTCATGGTGTCAGAGATCTGTCTCATGGTGGTTCTTCCTTTCGTTCGAAGTTATACCAAGTATAGCCAGCGCCCTGTCGATTGTCAAGAAGATTTATCGGGGCGCAGTGTGACTAGTGACTTGTGACTAGGAGACGGGAGACGGGAGACTTCAGACTTCAGGCTTCTAAAGTCTCCTGGTCTCTAAGTCTAACGTCTCAAGCGGGCATCGCCACCATCTATACTCCACGGCGCTTCTATATCGTTATGCGCCGCGCCACCATTTCGCATTTCTAATTTTTCATTCAATCGAGGCGTTCAAACGCAATCTATGGGCTACCGCCAAAGCCTTGCCCCCTGCCCCTCGAACCGCTATAATAAAGTCACATTAAAATTTTCTCCGCACATGGTGCAGAAAGGCTCTCTCATGGCTGACAATACGATCCCATTCCCGACAAAAGGCAATTTCAATAAAAATCTCAAGGCAGATGCATTTGAGTCCTACCTCAAGAAGGAAGGGCTGAATTTCTTCCGCCGTCAGGATGCACATGACTCCTACGACACCGTCGTCTTCATGACCGCACTGCCTGCGGGCAAGCACCGCCTGGTCTGCGCCGTCATCACGGATAACAGCATGTACACCCTGATCCGCGTCCACCTCGGCACCGCGCCGAAGGGCCCGGCCAGAAAGACCTTCGTCCCTTTCCTGAACAAGCTGAATGGGGAGCATGCCATCGTGAAATACACGATCGGCAGCGATGACAACGTCTTCCTCGATGTCTGCGTGACCTCCACAAGCGAACACTTCGACCCCGAGACCGTCCGCGACACGCTGAATGTCCTCGTTTTCCATCTGGGTGAATGCTACGAAGACGTCGCCCGCCGTCTCGATAAACCGGGCGATGCCACAGACGGATTCTCACTGTGATGGGGACTAGAGATTAGGATCTTCAGACTTGGAGACTTCAGACAAAAAGGACTTTTGATTCGCAAAAATCGAAAGTCCTTTTTCGTGTTCATGGAGCTATTATTTTACAGCCCCTTTTTACATCTAGTATTCCATGTCATAGGCTTGCAACGCCAAAAGACATTCCATATACTAGACAAAGAAAGATTGTATTTAGATCAAAGAGGATACCATCTATGAAATATACTTTCATGCAAAAAAACAACAAAGTGATGGACGTAGAAATGGATCCCTACTATGGAGATGTAGAAGAGATCCTGCAAGTACACGATTCTCGAAGAATTCCATTATCCGTTCAATATCGGGACAAAAGGATGAAAGAGAAAAAGGCTTTCCAGGAATGGATCAATTATAGAAACATTCCGAAAACAAGAGCACTTGCGGGAAGCGTATTTAAAAACACAGACATACGAATCAATTCATTGTCTCTAAAAAGTTTGGGACTCAACCTAAACGATCAATACTGGTTTAAACCATACGGTAGCCTCATGCAGTGGGAAGATGTCAATTTCTTTGAAAATGACTTTTCAGGACATCCGCTCGGCATGAGTTTCCGAAATGAAATCACCTCATGGGAACCTCCCACAGGATTTTCCCCTGACTACAGCTCCAATGGGAACCTGCCTAAATACTGGTTTATTCAGAATGACATACGCTATCTTGCCAAAGCAGGTAAAAAGCCGTACTATCAGCAAATTACCAATGAAATCATCGCAAGTAAAATTCTTCAAAAAGCAGAATTACCTCATGTAACTTATGAAGTAAAAAAAATAGAGAAAAATATCTACTCCATTTGTCCAACCTTTATTACCCCGGATACAGAATACATTCCAGCTTATGAAATTTTACAGGTACTTCCTTTTAAAAGGCAGGATGGAGCATACCGGCATTTCATCGCATGCGGAGAGAAGCTGGGCATTCCCCATGTCAAACAGGATATAGATGCCATGCTGCAATTTGATTATCTCATCAATAATACAGACCGGCATTTCGGAAATTTTGGATTTATCCGCAATGTCAATACCCTGGAATTTCAAAGCGTAGCCCCCATTTTTGATAACGGCAATTCACTTTGGTTTGATTCACCCGTAGAATTGATCAGTCCATTCAAACAACCAGCTTATCCATTTTCAGAAAAACAGGAAAAACAGGTCAAACTAACCGATTTCACAAATCACTGGTTTGAAAAGCTCCCTTCGGACTGGATCGAAAACACCATCCGGGAAGAACTTGCAAAAAATGAGCTGATAAGCAAAGAACGTGCTACCAAAATTAGTGCAACGGTAAAAATACTGCAAAGCAACCTGATCATTTATGCACATGCCCGAAAAAGAAAAGAAGAGCACCAGGAATAAAACAAAGGGGCTGTGAAGAAATGAATCCTCATTTCTTCACAGCCCCTTTTTGGTTTGTCCGTGTAAGAGCGGGAAGCAAGGCGATCCTAGTCCCTAGTCACCGATCTCGCAAAGCAGCTTCTTCGCATGCTCCTTTGCGAGCGCGACGAGCTTCTCTTTGTCGGCCTCGGTGGAAACGCCCGGGATGAACATCGCGCCATAGGTCAGGATCGGCTTGGCCATTTCCATACCGGTCATAGCCGCCATGACATAGAAGTTATCGAAGAATTCATCGAGCGTGTGACCCATACCCGCGGTGCTGTATGCGCCATCTGGAGCGCCGGCGGTCGCAGAGATGATGAGCTTCTTGCCCTTGAGCCCGGTCGCGCCTTCGCCGTGTGCAAAGCCCGGTGTGAAGACTTCTTCGTACCAGTGCTTCAGCATGGCCGGTGCATTGAACCAGTAGACAGGGAACTGGAAGACGATGGTATCGGCCTCTTTCAGGAGAGCCTGCTCCGCTGCCACATCCAGATGGCAGCAGCCCTTCTCTGCAATATCATCGATCGCGATCGATGCACCGCCTTCGGCAGCCTTTTTCAGCTCTTCCAGAATGGTCTTGTTCATGATCGAGCGTTCCAAATGCGGATGACCGGAAATTACAATAACCTTTGCCATAATGATTCCTTCTTTCGTATAATAGAAAAAAGCAGATTCAATGGGTCCTGCCGGTTCAAAAGGACTCTCAAAACAGGCCGGCGGCCCCTTTTCCCCATTTTACCACGTTCCCCCTCCCACAGAAAGGACATCCCATGAAACGAGACATTGTGAAAGACATCATATTTCTTCAGCAGAAGGCTGCGCCCGCCACTTTCGAGGACAAGGCCATCGCCGAAGACCTGAAAGACACCCTCGCCGCCCATAGAGACACCTGCGCGGGGCTCGCCGCGAACATGATCGGCTTTGCCAAAGCCATCATCGCCTTCCGCCAGGGGAAGGATATCGTCATCATGTACAATCCCGAGCGCCTTTCCGCTGCCCGCCCCTACGAAGCCGAGGAGGGCTGCCTCTCCCTTTCCGGCCAGCGGAAGACCACACGCTATGAGGAGATCGAGATCAAGTACCGCGACCAGCTTTTCCGCATGAAGAAAAAGAGATTCAAAGGCTTCGTCGCAGAAGTCATCCAGCACGAGATGGATCATCTGGAAGGAAAGTTAATTTAGCCCCTGAGGCATGCCGTCCTTTGATTGCATGCGAAAGAGGGGAGCAGGTTCTATAGGTTCTACGGGTTCAAAGAGGTTGGTGCGGCGCAAATAATAATGAAGCGCCGCGGAGTTTTGATAGCGCTTCGCGCTGTCGTCATTTCGAGCGTAGCCGAGAAATCTATATTGCAGAACGCTCATTGCCTGATGTGAGGCAGCACCAAGACAACGTTTCCCCTCAGCGCATACACGCTGATTCCTGCAGGGCAATAGAGATCCCTCGGCTGCGCTCGGGATGACGATACCGAAGAACCCCAGTCACTAGTCACTCCTAATCCCCAATCCCTAATCCCTAGCCACTCATTCCTTATTTTTTGAAAGAAGGCATCCCCCATGTCCCTGACCATTTTCCCCACATTCTTCCCTGACTTCCACTGCAAGGCGGGCGCTTGCCGGCACACCTGCTGCCAGACATGGGAGATCGACATCGACGAAGACACGAAGAAGTATTATCAGAATCTCAAGAGTCCGCTGTGTCAGGAAATCCAGCGATGGATGGGAACGTCGGAGGATGGATCCACCTGTTTCAAGCTGAACGAGAAAGGCTACTGCCATTTCCTGAACAAAGACGGTCTCTGCCGTCTGGTACTGGAGCTCGGCGAGGATGCGCTCTGCGACATCTGCCGGGAGCACCCGCGTTTCTACAAATATTTGGACGGCGCCGAGCTCTCGGGCACGGGACTCTGCTGCGAGCGCACGGTGGAGCAGATCGCCGGGCATCTGCCCCTCACATTCGAGCTTCTGGATCCGGAAGCAGCCGAACAGAAACCCATGACCGTGACATTTTCCCAGCTCATGGATGAACTGCTTCTTCCCCTCTCCGAGGAAGAATGCCATTTCACCCTCGACCTTTCCCCCAAAGCCGTGTCCGCCATGCTGGATGCGATGGCAGACACGGAGCCCATTGATGCCGCATGGACGAAGGATCTCTCCTGGATGCAGGCATGCGCCGAAGACTTGGTGGACAAGGCCAAGGCGCACCCGCCCAAAGTCCCTGCAGGATTCTGGGATGCCATCTACCAGTACATCATCTATCGCCAGCTGGACCTTGCGAGCCCCGAGGACTGGGAGCAGCCTGCCGTTCCCGTCTCCGTACTCGCCCGGTTTGCCGCGGAAAGTACGCTCTTCATCTACCTCGAGGCCGTGCGCACAGGCGATCCCTTCCGCGCCGTCTCCCGCTGGTCAGAGCAGATCGAGTACGATACGGACAATTGGAGAGATCAGATCGAGGAGCTGACTTCTCATTTCCTAATCTCTAATCACTAGTCACTAATCCCTAGTCACTAGTCCCCCTCATTGACAGAAAGGCCTCCCTCATGACTCCATTCGATCCCGCGCCCGGGCTCATCGCTCCGGACTTCGAACAGCTTTCCCTTCATCTGCCCGCCCGCTGCCTCTTCGCCTTCCTGAGCGAAGCGCGCATCGAGCGCTTTGCCAGGGAAAAAGGCGGAACGCCCCTCGGACGCTTCGCCTCGATCACGAAAAGCTTCCCCATCTATGAGCTCCAGACGCCAGACGGCTCCATCGCACTCATGCAGGCCCCCGTCGGTGCGCCTGCGGCCGTTCTGATGGAGGAGCGTCTCTATGCCTACGGCGCAGAAAAGATCCTCGCCATCGGCTGCTGCGGCGCGCTCACGGGCCTTCCGGAGAATGCCTTTCTCCCTGTAATGAAAGCCTTCCGCGAGGAAGGGACATCCTTCCACTATCAGGAGGCTGGCGACTGGATCTTCTTCGATGAAGCCCCGCGCCTTCGCATCGAGGCATGGATGAAAGAGAAGGGCATCCCCTTCACGCCTGCTGTCACATGGACAAGCGACGGCTTCTTTCGCGAGACGAAGGAAAAAATAAAAGCCCGCCGCAAGGCAGGCTGTAATGTCGTCGATATGGAAGCCGCAGCACTCGCTGCGTGCGCCCGCTTCCGCGGGAAGGAATTCGCACAGATCCTCTTCACCGCAGATACGCTTTCCTCTCTCTCCCATGATCAGCGCGGCTGGGGCTACCGCGGAAGAAACGCTGCGCTGGAAATTGGGATGGAATCATTAAAAGTCATGTGAGTGCAGGTTCAGAGTTAGCCGCTCGGGCATACCGTCCTTTGATTGCGTGTGAAAGCTCTGCGCAAATGAGGAATTAGAAATGAGAAATTAGAAATGGTGGTGGCGGCTTCGCCGCGAGTATATATGGGGCGATGCCCGAAAGTAGTATTCAGTCACCAGTCACTTGAGGCTGGTGACTAAATACTACCTTTGGGCATCGCCACCATCTTTACTTCGCGGCGCTTCCATATTTTTATGCGCCGCACCACCATTTCGCATTTCTCATTCCTCATTTCTCATTTGCTTACCATCCCGCCGGAAGCATCCCGGCCATGCTGGCCAGTGCGTAAAGACCGGCCGCAGAGAAAATGACGATGAGGAG